>CAYUGC010000113.1:0-11401 GCA_964444085.1 uncultured Bifidobacteriaceae bacterium
ACGTTGCCGCCGCCGACCACGGCGACGCGCTGGCCTTGCAGCACCGGCGTGTCGGAACGCGGAAAATCATACGCGGCCATCAGATTGATGCGCGTCAGATATTCGTTGGCGGAATAAACGCCCTTGAAATTTTCGCCCGGCACGTTCATGAACACCGGCAACCCGGCGCCGTTGGCGATGAAGATGGCGTCGAAATTTTTCTGCAACTCAGGAATCGTGTAAGTGCGGCCGATGACGACATTGCACTCGATTTTCACGCCGGCTTCCTGCAGCCGCTCGACTTCCTGCGCGACGATTTTTTTCGGCAGGCGAAATTCCGGAATACCATAAACCAGCACGCCGCCGGCCTTGTGCAGCGCTTCGTAAATCGTGACGTCATGGCCGAGCTTGGCCAGTTCGCCGGCGGCGGTGAGACCGGCCGGGCCGGAACCGACAATCGCGACTTTCTTGCCGGTCGGCTGCGGTTTCACCTGCGGCAACTGGTCGCGATGTTCGCGCGCCCAGTCAGCGACGTAGCGTTCGAGATAACCGACGCCGACGGGCAGGCCTCGCGCGGCGCGGACACAGACGGCTTCGCACTGCGTTTCCTGCGGACAGACGCGGCCGGTGACGGCGGGCAGCGCGTTGTCGCACAGCAGACTTTGCGCGGCCTCGGCGATCTTGCCGGCGGTGAGCAGGTCGAGAAATTTCGGGATGTTCACGCCGACGGGACAGCCCTCCATGCAGCGCGGATCTTTGCATTGCAGGCAGCGGTCGGCTTCCAGCAACGCCAGCCGTTCGGGCAGGCCGAGATTCACCTCGAGGAAATTCGCAGCACGCGCGGCGGCGTCCTGTTCCGGCATGGCTTGCCGGGTGATTTGCATCCGTTGTTTGGTGGAAATGCGGGCGGACATATCAGGATTTCTGGGAAAGTTGTTTTTCGAGCCGGCAATTTTCGCCGGCGCAGGCGAGCGATTTCTGCTCGAACTCACGATACGTTCCGAGCCGGTCCTGCAATTCGTCAAAGTTCACCTTGTGGCCATCGAACTCCGGGCCATCCACGCAGGCAAACTTCGTTTCGTTGCCGAGCGACACGCGGCAGCCGCCGCACATGCCCGTGCCGTCAATCATCACCGGGTTCAGCGAGACGATGGTGTGGACGCCGAAGCCGCGCGTGAGGTTGGCCACCGCGCGCATCATCGGCACCGGGCCGACGGCATAGACGATGTCCACTTTGTCGTTGGTGAGAATTTCCTTCGCCGCGTCGGTGACAAAACCTTTGCGGCCGTAGCTGCCGTCGTCCGTGCAAACCACGACGTTGCCGTAGCGCTTCAGCTCGTTTTCAAAAATCACCCATTCCTTCGAGCGGCCGCCGATGACGCTGGTCACGCGCACGCCGTTTTTCTGCAAACTCTGGGCGATGGGATGCACCACCGCCGTGCCGACGCCGCCGCCGATGCAGAGGGCGTGGCCACTGGAAATCATTTCGGTCGGATGGCCAAGCGGGCCGGCGACATCGCGAATGGAATCGCCGACGTTCAGCGCGACGAGTTCGTTCGTGCTTTTGCCGACGGCCTGGATGACGAGCGTAACCGCGCCGGTGGCGGGATTGGAATCGGCGATGGTGAGCGGGATGCGCTCGGAATTTTCAGTGAGATGGACGATGACGAACTGTCCCGCCTGCCGGATCTGCGCGATGCGCGGCGCGTGAACGTCCAGCCGGGTGACGTTCGGACTCAAGGTTTGTTTGGCCAATATGCGGTGCATTTTCGGAAAAGCTATGCCGCCGCCGAGGAACCTGCTTTTCTTCTTTTGCTGTATGCTCGCCAATTATTGACCGCGCCTGGCCTCAAAAAACTGCCGGGAGAACTTTTGGCTTACTTCGCCCACTTGATTTCCGCCGGTGGCCGGTGGGTTTTTAACCGATGCAGCAATTTTTCCGCGTCGCTCTCCGCCAACACCAGCTCGCGATGCTGCGGGCGGATGAAACCCTCGTCGCGCGTGTGGTCGAGAAATTCCAGCAGCGGGCGGTAGAAGCCGGCGATATTCAGCAGACCAAACGGTTTGGGATGCCAGCCGAGCTGGCTCCACGCCAGCACCTCGAAAAATTCCTCGAAGGTCCCGTAGCCGCCGGGCAGCGCGATGAAGCCGTCGGCCAATTCGGCCATCAGCGCCTTGCGCTCGTGCATGGTTTTAACGACGCGCAGGTCGGGCAATTTTTCGTGGACGACTTCCTTGATAACGAGCTTTTCGGGAATCACGCCGATGACGTGGCCGCCGTGTTTCAACACCGCGTCGGCAACAACGCCCATCAAGCCGATCATGCCGCCGCCATAGACGAGATCAATTTTCTCGCGGGCGAGCAACGTGCCAAGCGCCTGGGCCGCCGCCGCGTATTCCGGGCGGACGCCTTTTTGGGAACCGCAATAGACGGCGATGCGTTTCATGTCCGAATCCTGTGGCCTGAAAATTCAATTGTCCAGAGGACTCCGCACGCCGATGCCCGGCTTCTGCATGACGTGCGTGTAAATCTGCGTCGCGGAAACATCCTTTACCCCGTGCCGTCAATGGTATTACGCGAATTTCGCGAATCGGCGCGAATTGAAAACCGGAACCAGACAATCGAAATTCAACGCCAAGGCGCGAAGACGCGAAAAAAAACGAGGAGGATGGCGGGCAACCCAAACGCACCGGGACGGTGCTTTAACCCGCAGCCGGGACGGGCTGCGCTACCTCAAAACTGGGTTTTTGCGGCTCGACAGGTTTGGCGGCGCGCAGTATGTCTGTCTTAATGGTGTTGGCCTTCCTTTCATCTGTTGTCTGGGACGTGAGTCGCACAATCTGTGGCTCGGCACCGTTCTCACGGGGCAACCCACGCTTAACTAGGAGAGCAGACACCCGATTTGCTTTCATCACCAGCCATAGTGTCTAGGCATCGAGCGCACATGAATGTCCAAGACTTCAAGAAAGGCAGCGGATTCATAGTCGAGGGCGTCTCATTTGGCAGTTTGTGTGATTGTCTTGCGGAGCAGTCTGGCGTCACTTTTACTGACCGTCGGCGATTCTTTTGGGGCGCGGGTGACATTCGCGGCGAGTTTGTTTTTCGCGGCCACACTTTCAAGATTGAGCCGTGGGATGTTGATGATTCGCTTTTCATTTCACCCAAGGATGAGGGTGTTGATTTGACAGAGATTGCCGAGTTGCGTGATCATGTTGCGCAGTTCAAGAGTTGAGATAGATATGACGACGATGTTTAACAAGTCGCCGGAACCGCCGTTGGCGTTCCCCACGCTGCCACGATATGAAAATCACACTACCAATAATTGCGTTAGGTTTAATTCTGACAGGTTGTAGCAAGGCACCAAGCGACGCGGAGGTTGCCAAGAAACTTCCCGGAGCTTGGCATCGTGTTCTAGCCTCCCCTGACGCGAAAGGTATCCTCTTCACATTTGCTTCTAATGGCAATTTTACAAACCAGCTTCCGACACCCAAACCTAACGGTGATTATGGCGTTGTTGTTACAGTCGGAACATTTCAGGTTCGGGATGGATATTTGATTGAGACCTCCACTAACATTTCCGGATATTCCGGCTATCTTCCGGTTGTCGAACGGTACAAGATTCTCCAATCAGAAGACCGCGAGCTGATTTTTGTTGATGAAAAAACAGCAAAGAAAATTACCATTGAAAAAGATACGCCATGATGTTTATCAAGTCGCCGGAGCCAACCGCCGTTGGCGCTAGGTCACTTCACACGTTATGCAATTTGACCACCAAGGTAGGCATTACCACATGATTCGAGCGAGCGACTTGAAGCGCGAGGGCATGAGCTTGGAGTTGCATTCCGGCAGTCGTGCCGTCGCAGAGGTTTTTTATTCGGATATCACGAGAACTTTTACCATCTCTGTTTTTGAGCAGGATCTACCTTTGGAAGTAGTTGAGCAGTTGATTTCATCAGCCAGAGTTGGTTTGTTATCGGCCGAACGAGTTCATGGATTTTGACGACGCTGTGGCCTAAGTCGCCGGAGCCAACGTGGTCGGGTGCAACCGGTTTGCGCTTGAGCGTTTTAATTTGCCATGCCGCGAGTCGGCGGTGGCTCAGATTTTTTCGGCCTGCTTGGCTGCTTGAGATTTTATGCACATCAAAACACTCATACTAGGGCTGCTGCTATGTGCAGCCGGTTGTCAGTCCCCATCACCTCAGGCGGGCTCGCCGCTGAAATCTGCCGAGGCTGTTGTTTATTGTAGTCGGTGCGGCGTTCTGGCTGGCGAAATTACGACTTGTCCGAATTTTCAGTCACATAATTTTCTGAGAGCGCCAACGGCATCCAAGGTCTTGTGCAGCCGTTGCGGTGCAGTGCCGTCAAATAAGCCGACCACTTGCCCTAACTTTTCAACCCATAATTTTATTGTATTCAGCGAGTAATTCGCCGCAGCCGAATCGACAAAGGATAGGCTACAAACTTCCCCGCTAAGTTATTCACGCCGCCCGCACCGCGGCGATAAACGCCCGCACTTTCGCCGCGTCTTTTTTTCCGGGCGCGGACTCCACGCCGCTGGAAACGTCCACGGCAAACGGCCGCACCTGACGCACGGCGTCGGCCACGTTTTCCGGCGTCAGCCCGCCGGCAAGGAAAATGGGTTTGCCGAATTTCTGCGCCTCAATCGCCAAGTCCCAGTTGAATTTTTCGCCGGTGCCGCCGAGGCCGCTTGGGGAATACGCGTCGAGCAGAAAGGCGTCGGTGTGAAAATCACCCAGCGTTTGAAGGCTTTCCGCGCTTCGCACGCGAATCGCTTTCAGGCTCATCACGCCAAATTGCGTGCAGAAATCCGAATCCTCAGCGCCGTGGAATTGCAGCAGGTTCAAGCCGCATTCGGCAATGGCGCGCAGCACCAAATCCGGCTCCGGGTTCACAAACACGCCCACGCGCAGCACGAACGGCGGCAGCGCGCGGGAAATTTCCCCGGCGGTCGCGAGCGAGACATGGCGCGGACTGCCATCGTAAAACATCAGGCCAATCATGTCGGCGCCGGCCCCGGCGGCGGCGAGACCATCGGCCACACTCGTGAGACCGCATATTTTCACCTGCGTTTTCATTTACGATTTGCGTTTTAAGTTTTAGGATTGGCGCCGCTTTGAACAACCCGCGTAAATCGTAAATCGTAAATCGTAATTTGCCAATGCCCCGCACGATTTATCTCGATTACAACGCCACCACGCCGCCCGACCCGGCGGTGCGCGACGCCATGCGGCCGTTTCTGGGTGAAATCTGGGGCAATCCTTCGAGCGTGCATCACGTCGGGCGCAAGGCGCGGGCGCTGCTGGACGATGCGCGCGATCGCGCGGCAAGATTTCTGGGGGCGAAGCCGAGCGAAATCATTTTCACCAGCGGCGGCACGGAGGCAAATAATCTCGCCCTCTTCGGCACGGCGCGGCTGTTGAAAGCCAAAGGCAAACATCTCATCACCTCGGCCATCGAACATCACGCGGTGCTGCAATGCTTCGATTATCTGGAAAAAAACGATGGTTTTTCAGTTTCTAGGCTGCCCGTTAACGTTGACGGTCTCGTTTCAGTGGCTGATTTTCATAAGGCGGTTCGCCCCGATACCGTTTTCGCTTCCGTGATGGCGGCGAACAATGAAATCGGGACGCTCCAGCCGGTCGCGGAACTGGGCGCTTTGTGCCGCGAGCGCGGAATCATTTTTCACACGGATGCGGTTCAATGGTTCGGCAAGGAGCCCTTTGAAAACATCGGTCAGTTCAACGCCGATTTGGTTTCCATTTGCGCGCACAAGTTTCACGGGCCGAAGGGCGCGGGTTTGCTTTACATCAAGTCACCGCTGCATCCCGATCCGATTTTGTTCGGCGGTGGACACGAGAATGAACGCCGAGCCGGCACGGAAAATCTGCCGGCAATAATCGGCCTGGTCGCGGCGCTGGAAAAATTTGTCAGTCCTCCGGTTTTTCCCCGTGCCCAGCTGAAGCCGCTCGCGGATAAATTGATTTCGGTGATTGAAACCATTCCCGGCTGCAAAATCGTATCACCCAATCGGCTCGCGGGGACGCTCGCCCCACCCATTTGTCTGGCCAACACGGTCAGCTTCACCGTGCGCGGCGCGGACGGCATCGCACTGATGGCCGGCTTGGACGTGGAAGGCATTTGCGCATCGAGCGGCTCGGCGTGCGCGGCGGGCTCGCTGGAGCCTAGCCATGTGATTGCGGCCTTAGGCCGGAAAGAGGAGGCAAATTCGCTCGTGCGTTTTTCGCTGGGCCGGGAAACGACGGCGGAAGAAATTGAATTTGTTGGTTCCGTTTTGCCCGATGTCATCCGCCGGGCACAACTTGCTGGAAAGGCTGCCAGCCGTTTGTGAATGAGTTGTGAGTAGTGCCAACAACTTTGGCTTTTTTAATTTTCTGGCTGGTATAGCTTGCACTTGTCCGCGGGCTAAACATAAAATTTAACCAGTTGTGACGGCGGTTTTGGAAGTTGTTAGGGCTTGTTCACAACCCTTAATAATAATAGATTTTTTAAAAGAACACAGAATATTATATCCGCATGAACCTCACGATCACCAAAGATCAGATTATAGCCGGCTTGTCGGCCGTGCAGAATGTCGTCAGCTCGCGCACGACGCTGCCCATCCTGTCCAACGTCCTCATTCGCGCTGAAGGCAGCCATGTGGAGTTCACCGCCACGGACCTCGACGTGACCGTTGCGTGCAAGGTTGAAGGCAAGGTGGCCAAGGGCGGGGCCATAACGCTGCCGGTAAAAAAACTTTTTGGCATCGTGCGCGAACTATCCGGGGACATCGAGATTGAAGTGGACGAAAAAAACGTCGCCAGCATCCGCAGCGGCTCGTCTTTTTTCAAGATCAACGGCTTGGGCGCGGATGAATTTCCGCCGCTGCCGAATTTCAAGGACGACAAGAAAGTCGCGCAACCGCAGGAAAACATCCGCGCGATGATTCGTAAAACCAGCTTCGCCGTTTCCACCGACGAATCGCGCTACGTCCTGAACGGCATCTTTGTCAGCCTCAAGGAAGGCAAGATGACGCTCGTGGCCACGGATGGCCGCCGGCTCGCGCTGGTGGATGAGGAAGTGGAAATCTCCGAGAAGAGCAGCGGCGAATTCATCGTTCCGGCCAAGGCCATCAACGAACTCAACCGCTTGTTGCAGGACAAGGGCGACGTGGAAATCAAGTTTGGCGAAAACCAGGCTTCGTTCGCACTCAAAAGCGAAGGCGGACTTTTGGTTTTGCTCATCACCAAGCTCATCGAGGGCAACTACCCGAACTACCGGCAGGTCATCCCCGGAGAGGCCAAGGAACGCATAGCAATCGGCCGCGAAGAACTCGTGCAGGCCCTGCGCCGCGCGGAAATCATGACCAGCGAAAAGGCCAACTCAGTAAAACTGGCCTTTGGAAAAAATCTCCTGACCATTACCGCCAACTCGCCTGAAGTCGGCGAAGCCCGCGAAACACTGGCCATCAACTACAAGGGCAAGGAACTGGCCATCGCCTTCAACCCGCGCTATCTGATTGACCCGCTCAACGCGCTGACCGAGGACGAGATTTTCATCGAGCTGATTGACGAACTCAGCCCCGGCGTCATCAAGATCAATGGGCCGTTCCTTTACGTCGTCATGCCGATGCGGCTGAACTGAAAAATAAAAATTTAAACGGCTGGTTAAAGCCAGCCGTTTTTTTATTGCCTAAAAACAGGAATCAGAAATGAAATCGGCTAAAAAAGTCTTTTAATGGCCGGCCATGACACGGCCCGACAACCCCGACCGCGCCGCGCAAGCCCGCGCGTTGTGCGAACAAGGAGAATGGGTGGCGCTGCAGTTGTTCGCACAAAAATGGGGCGCGGAACAGGCGGAAGAAGCCGGCGCATGGTTTTATCAAGGCGTTGCGCTTGCCACTCTGGGCCGCTTCGCCGAGGCCGAAACGGCCTATCGCACCGCGCTGAAGTTGGACGCCCATGATTTCAAAATCTGGAACAATCTTGCGGCGCTGTTGTTTGATTTAATGAACCGGCCCGCCGAGGCGGTGCAGTGTCTGGCGCAGGCATTGAAAAATGAGCCGCGCAACCCGCTCGGCTGGTCGAACCTCGCCAGCCTGAACGGCCAGCTTAACCGCCACGCGGACGCGCTCGCCTGCGCGGAGTGCGCGCTGGCGCTCGACCCGCAGTTGGTGACGGCGCAGTTGCATCGCGCCCGCGCGGCACAGGCGTTGGGGAAACCGGAAATCGTCCGCGCCGCGAGCGAGGCGCTGGCCAAGCTGGCGCCGGAGAAATTCCAGCGGACGCGCTGAACACGGCAGCTTGTGGCGAACATGGTTTGTGCTAATCTTCCATCGTGATTTACGACGCATCACTCGACGAATTGCTGCAAAAAGTCTGGGACGGCCAGCGCATTGAACGCGCCGAGGCCAAGCGACTTTACGTGCTGCCGCTGGAGGAGCTGGGCGCGCTCGCCGACCGCCGCCGCCAGCTCGCCAAGGCCAAGGATTACAACGGGCGCGGCAACGAGATCGTCACGTTCAACGTGGATCGCAACGTTAATTACACCAATGTCTGCAATGTGTATTGCAAGTTCTGCGCGTTTTACCGGACGGAGAAGGACGATGATTCCTACATCATTTCGCTCGCGGAGATGGACCAAAAAATCGCGGAGACGCTCGCGCTGGGCGGCACGCAGATTCTCATGCAGGGCGGCCATCATCCCAAGCTGACGAAGCAGTGGTATCTGGATTTGCTCGCGCACATCAAAAGCAAGTGGCCGCAGATCAACATCCACGGTTTCAGCCCCAGCGAGTTTGTGCACTTCCGCGACGTGTTCAATGAACCTCTGGAAAAAATCATTGCTGATTTCAAGGCGGCCGGTCTGGGCTCAATTCCCGGCGGCGGCGGGGAAATCCTCGTGGACAGTGTGCGCCAGCGCGTCGCGCCGCTCAAGGCGATGAGCAACGACTGGCTCGAAGTCATGGACATCGCGCACCGGCTCGGGCTGTATTCCAGTGCCACGATGATGTTCGGCCACGTTGAGACGATAGACGACCGCATCGAGCATCTTGACCGCTTGCGCGTGCAGCAGGATGTTTCGCAAAAGCGGAAAGCGGAAAGCGGAAATGAGCACATGGCGCATTTCACCGCGTTCATTGGCTGGACGTTCCAAGCGGAGCACACGAAGTTGAAAGCGCCCACGGTCGGAGCGCACGAGTATCTGAAAACGCAGGCGCTCGCTCGCATCTACCTCGACAATTTTGAGAACATCCAAAGCTCGTGGGTCACGCAAGGCCTGGAGATCGGCCAGATCGCGTTGAAATACGGTGCGAATGACCTCGGCAGCATCATGATCGAGGAGAATGTCGTGTCGCAAGCCGGCACGACGTTCCGCATGACGGTGCCGGACATGCACCGGCTCATCAAGGAGCTGGGCTACGAGCCGCATCAGCGCAACAATTGGTATCAGTTGGTGAACTGATTTTCGCGGAACAAACTTGCGCGGCAGTGGCAAACGACGAACCATAATTCATGGCCCAGATCAATCCGGTGCGGCAGATCCGCAACCGCAAGACGCGCTTCAACTGGCGCGTCAGCAATGTGCTTCGCCGCACCTTGGTCAAGTGGTATGAACTGCGCGCGAAAATTTCCGGGCGCGGTTTCTATTGTCCCACGCTCGCCGGACAGGACGATTACAATCTCACGGTCAATTCCGACCTCACCGTCTCGTGCAACTGCCAGGACTACGACGGTTCCGGCCATCTCGGCGATTTGCGGAAAAATACGTTTGAGGAAGTATTCTTCGGCCCGGTCGCCCAGCGTTTCCGGGATGAAATGCAGCGCGGCAAAGTCCCGATTCCCACCTGCGTGCGTTGCACCATGCAACGCCTGGGAAAAAACGCCGTACCGCCGGTGCCGCGCCTGCCGTATCGCGGGATGCTCATCGAGAACACCGTCGTCTGCAACGTGGACTGCGTCGGCTGCGCGCGGGAAGGCGCCGCCGCCATCCGCACGCAACGGCAAATGTCGCTCAAGGATCTCGCCGAGATCGCCGACCTCGCGGCGCGGCTGAAGATGGAACGGATTTTTTACCTGAACCTCGGCGAGCCATTCCTATCGCCGACGATCTGCCAGGAACTGCCGCTGTTGCGCGAAAAAAATCCCAACGCCTACATCCGCGTCTCGACCAACGGCGTGCTGCTCAACACGGACGCCAAGCGCGAGGCGGCGCTGAATCTAACGGACATCCAGTTTTCCGTCCACGGCATCAGCGACGCCATGCTGGAAATTTACATGAAGCGCAGCAGCTTTGAAAAAGCCCACGCCGCGATGCGCGACATGGTGAAATACCGCGACGCGCGCGGTTCCAAGCGGCCGCTGCTGGAGTGGAAATATCTTTTGTTCAACTGGAACGACCATCCCGACACGATTGACCGCGCCGTGGCCATGGCGAAGGAGATCGGCGTGGACATCATTTCGTTCTGGCCGACGCAGAATCCGTTTTACGGCGTTTCGTGGCGCTACAAGCTTGGCCTGATGAAAAACATCGGCAATAAATGCTGGAAAGGCCACGAAATCATTTTGCGCCCGGAAAATCTGCCACCGAATTATAAGTAATGCCGCCGCCGGACGCGCCCGGTTTTCGCTTGCGGCTTATGGCGCCTTTCAAAGATAATTACCGTTCAAATGACAAAGATTCTTTTGCTCGGTCTCGGTCGCTGGGGCGCGAACCATCTGCGCAATCTCAACAATCTGCCCATCGAGTTGTATGTCGCGGAAGTCGGCGACAAGCAGCTCGAACCGGCACGCAAGCTCGGCATCCCCGCCGAGCGGCTCACGACCAACTACAAGGATTTCATCAACAAGATTGACGGCGTGGTCATCGTCACGCCGGCGCAGACGCATTTTCCGCTGTGCCAGGAATTTCTCGAAGCCGGCAAGGACGTGTTCGTCGAAAAGCCGCTGACGCTTGCCAACGAAGAATCCAAGGCGCTCGCGGAAATCGCCGCGAAGCACAAGCGCATCCTCCAAGTCGGACACATTTTGCGTTTTGATCCGGCGACACTCTGGCTGCGCGACGCCGTGCAGAACGGCGAGTTCGGCAAGGTGAACATGATCCGCGGCCACTTCGGCGGCTTCAAGCGTCCACGCAACGACAGCGGCGTGATGTTCGCCGACGGAATCCATTTTGTTGACCTGTTCAATTTCATTCTCGGCGCGCTGCCGAAAAGCGTCACGGCCATCAACCATGATTTCTTCGGTCGCGGCCTGGATGATGTTTCGCTCGTCTCGCTCGAATACGAAACCAAGCACGGCAAAACCTGGGCGACGGTGGAGACGGAATATTTCATTCCCGGCAAATTCCGCGAGGTCATCGTCTGCGGCGACAAGTTGAGCGCGGTGTGCGATTACAATGTCG
>CAYUGC010000114.1:0-11354 GCA_964444085.1 uncultured Bifidobacteriaceae bacterium
TCAATTGATTTGCCCAGCAAGCCCTGATCACAGAGCGCCTGGAAGACCATCCGGCCGATGCGGCCGAATCCGTTGATTGCTACTTTAACTGCCATAAATGATTTTTAGTTCCTTTTGGTAAATGGTTCGCGAAACCGAGCGAGCATTTTAGCCACGAAGACGCCTCCGTCAATTCAGAATTCCTGAAGAATCTTGCCAAAACCTCGCCAATTCTTGCACCGCCGGAGCGCCGGCTTCCAGCCGGCTTTGGGCGTGGCCAAAACCGGACGCTCCAGGAAATTAGAAACACCGTAAGCCGGCTGCAAGCCGGCGCTCCGAAGGCAACAACTCGCTTCTACTGGTTCTCCGCTGCGAGGAAACGTTCGCAGTCAATCGCCGCCGCGCAGCCCGCGCCCGCCGCCGTGATGGCCTGGCGATAGACATGATCTGCACAGTCGCCAGCGACAAAGACGCCGGGGATGTTCGTCATCGTGCCCTGCTGCGGCACCACGAAACCGTTTTCGTCCAAGGTGATTTTGCCCTTGAACAAATCCGTGTTCGGCACATGGCCGATGGCGATGAAAACACCGGCGACGGGCAGAATCTTTTCCTCACCGGTTTTGAGGTTCTTCAATTTCACGCCGGTCACGTTGTCCTGCTTCACGTCGAGAATTTCCGTGATGGCGGAATCCCAAATCGGCTTGATCTTCGGATTCGCCAGCGTGCGTTCGGCCATGATCTTGGACGCGCGCAAGGTGTCACGGCGATGCACGAGATAAACGATGGACCCGAAGCGCGTAAGGTAATGCGCCTCCTCGCACGCGGAATCGCCGCCGCCCACGACGACAAGCGGCTGGTTGCGGAACGCGGGCAGCGCGCCGTCGCACGTCGCGCAGTAGGTGACGCCCTTGGTTTCCAATTCATGTTCGCCATGCACGCCGAGATGCTTGTGGCTCGCGCCGGTGGCGATGATGACCGTTTCAGCCAAAACCTTTTCACCGTCCACGACGAGCGTAAAAGGCTTCTGCGAAAAATCCACCGACTCGACCACGCCGAAACTGGTCTTCGCGCCGAAGCGCTCGGCCTGCTTCTGCATCCGCGTCATCAACTCGTAGCCGTCCACACCTTCGGGAAAGCCGGGGAAATTTTCCACGATGCTGGTGGTGGTGAGGAGGCCGCCGGGCTGCTTGCCCGTGAGCACGAGCGGCGCAAGCTGGGCGCGGGCGGTGTAAAGCGCGGCCGTCCAACCGGCGGGACCGGAACCAATGATGACAACTTTTTCCATAGGCCGCGAAAGGTAAACTTTGGACGATTAAGAGACAAGGCGGTTGAAAATTAAATTATTTTTATCCGCCAGACCACCGGTGATAAATCCGCGCAGCCTGAATCACCCCAGCCGCTCGCGTCCGCCGAAGCCGGTGTCGAGGTCGTGCCAGAATTCAATCTTGTCCTCGTCAGATTCCCAGCAGAGAAAAACTTCCTTCCCGCCGATGAGCGCGGGGAAATCCACCAACCCGCGCGCCAGGTCCTTGATGAAGATTGCCCGCCGCTGAAACTCGCCGAGGATGTTTTGCATCGCGGCAAGCGCGCGGATCCAGTGGTTCACCGTGTCGCCGCCGGTATCCTGGCCCTCGGTGTTGAGGCCACCCAGGCGTTTGTCATAGCGTTCCACCTCGCCGCGCAGGCGGTTCAGTTCCGTGAGCCACGCGCGCAACTGCGGCAGCAACGCCTCCGCCTCGTCGCGCGTGTAATGTTTATGAAACCGGTGCTTCATGGCATAAAAAAGGCCGTCCGCGATGGCTGCAGGGCAACCGACGCGAACGGCCGTGAAATCACAGGCGACAGCAGATTACTTCTGCCAGGTGCGCTTCTTGTGACGATTCAAGCGCAGCTTCTTGCGCCGTTTATGTTTGTTGATTTTTGCCTTACGGCGTTTTTTCAGTGATCCCATAATTGGATGTGGTGATTATGTAGCAAAGACACGGCGGCGACGCCAGCCAAATTTTTGCCGGCCGGCGACGGGCGTTTCAATCCCAAGGCTGCCCAATGCCGCCGGCCCTAGCATTTTTGCGCCGGCAAAACCGGTGCAGTCGGGCCGGTTTTGAGCCGGATTGTAGCCATCCCAAATGAAACCACCAATTGTCAATTCCCGCCGGCACCTTTGATGCATTGTTGCAGACGTTGCAAATCCAGCAAATCGTCATCGCTGTATGCGGGCTGGCCAAGTGAAAGCTCATTTTTAGAAGTGCGCCATTTCCAATGTTCCACATGGCCATCGGCAAAAGTAAGATTACATCCCCGCTGATGGCGATCGGCCGGAATATCCAACCAATAGTCTGCCCAATAGGCATTGTTGGCAGGGATGACACCAAACGTAGAATCCCAAATGTCGTTTTCATCAGTGTCTATGAAAACAAAGAGCTGGGTGGAAACCCTGATTTCCAGCTGCTTTCGAAAATGATCGTCGGCTGCGCAATTGTCGCTGTTGCTCATGTTGTAGCTGCGTTTGCGCAACATTCCGGGAAAACCTTCAACGGTGGAATGATCGGCGGGGCAATGGTAAATGGCGGCACTTTGATTGTAGGGAAACAGCAGCGAGGTCGCATCGGTGATTTCATTGGTATCCAGTGGTGCCAAACCACGGCACCAAGTCATTTCATCCTCGCCCAAAACCGGGCTGTTGGTTGTGCCCATGCTGACCGAGTAAACAAAATTGTTTGGTGGCAGCACATCGTCATTGTCATGCACATACATATGCCAGCACAACTGGAGTTGTTTGAGGTTGTTCAAGCAGGCGATGGTGTAAGCCCGCTGCTTGGCCTTGCTCAACGCCGGCAGCAGCAGCGCCGCAAGGATGCCGATGATGGCGATGACTACGAGCAGTTCCACCAGTGTGAAGCCGCCGCCGGCACGGCGGGCGAAGCGCGGTTGGCAAAAAAACAAACTCATGGTCGTTGCCAAGAAATTAGGCCGAACCGCCGGACGCGCAACAGAAATCGAAATTAGTCCGCCATTGACTTTTTCCGAGGCGACTTCATTTTTGTGAAACGACCATGAAAGCAAGCCACGAATTTCTGTTCTGGTATCGCCTCCTCGCTGTCGGAACGATGGCGGTGGCGTATTTGGCCTGGTGCCTGATTCGCAAACCAAACCTGTTGAAGACCATCGCTGATTGCGAACATCACTTTTGGTCGCGGCTGGTTTCACCCGCATTTGCCGACAACCTAAAACGTCTTTCCGAAAAAATACGGCTGGAAATAATCACCAAAGTAATGATTGTGACGACGACGGTATTTAGCCTTGCCGCATTTATCTATTTTTCAATCTGGCTGATCCGTCACCGCTGAAACGCGCGGCTTAATAAATCAGCATCTCGACCTCGCGCAAGCCTTTCTCGGTAAGCTGCCAGTGGCTGCCCTTCTGGATGACGAGCCGGCGGCACGGATGCGCCTTCTGCTCGGTCGCGTTCACGGAGACCAATGAGATTTTACCCGCGCCCTTGATCTCGGACGCCGCGCGCGGCATGAGCGCAAAGGCCACGCCGTTGTAGTTGAGCGCAATTTCATAGCCGGCGACGCCCTCTTTTTCCGCCTTGGAATTTTTCAGAACCAGCGGCGCGTAACGCTTGAGGTAGGAAAAATTCGTGGCGCGCACGACAACGCGGCAGAGTTCCGTCTGGCTGCGGATGAACGTCGCCAAGTTGAACGGCTTCGCCGGGTCGTGTTCCGCGAGCAGGATGTCGCGCGGGTCGAGGCCGTCGAGATTCTGGCCGTTCCAGATGCCGTGGTCGTTGCGCTCGCCCGGCATGTTCTTGCGAAACCACGCGGAGAAATTCTCGTTCACAAACACGTTCAGCTCATAGTGGAGATGGGCGCGCTCCTTGGCGATGGACTGGCCGGTGCGGCCCATCGTGGCGATGGTATCGCCCGCGTGAACGGCCTTGCCGGCGGTGATGCCGGGCGCGATTTCGCTCAAGTGGCCGTAGAGCGAATAAATCTCGATGCCGTCAATGAGGTGGCGGATGACAATGTATTTTCCGTAGTTGGAAAGGCCGGCCTTGCCGGTGGCATACATCACGGTGCCGTCGGCGGTGGCCAGCACGGGATCGGTCGGCTCGCCGCGCTTGTCGTGTTGCAGGCTGCGGATGTCGAGGCCCTCGTGCATCTGCCAGCCATCCGTCCGCACGCAGCCGAAGCTGCCGGTCGTCCACGAACGGTCGGGCGAGGTGGGCGCAATAAATTTCAGCTCGCCGCCGGCTTCATAAAGCGCGTGGTTGGCGGTGGGAAATTGGAACGGCGATTGCGCGGCAACGATGAAGGCGCTGCTCAAAAACCCGGCAAGCGCGAACCGGGACACGGCGAAATATTTCATTTGGATTCGGATTTCAATGCCCCGTTTTCTTGGCCATGTTGTTCAGGCCGATGACGAGCTGCCGCGCCTCTTCCAGCGAGCAGTCTGGCGTGAAGGCCAGCGTGCCGCTGGCGCTGCGGTGGTTGATAATTGGCGCGGCCAGCCAGCGGCTGTCGACAACTTTTTCCGTCCACTGGCCGAAGATGGCAAAATGCTTGCCGGCGTAAGCGGAGGTGTATTGTTCCAACGTGAGCGTGGCGGTTTCGTCGAAATGCACCTGCACGGCGATGCCGCCGGGCGTGTCCAGCAGTTCGGCAGAAACAATGTCGGCCTCGGTCAGAATCGGGTTGGCATCAATGGCCACCTGCACCGGCGACGCGCGGAGCACGGTGACGGTCTTGCCCAGGCGGGAGCCGGGCAGTTGCGCGCGATTCTCGATGTGGATGCGGAGCATGGCGACGTGCCGGTCCTTCTTGCTGAAGGATTCGCAGCCGCACGCCGCCGCCAGCAGGACGGCCAGGCCGAGCAAATAAAGATTGAAACCGCGCGGGTAAAAATTCATAGTGGGCAAAATCGCAACAGCGAAGACAATAAAAAAAATCCTATGGGAAAACAATACAACAAAGCAGAACACAAGAAACGCCGCAAAGCCTACCAGAAACGCAAGAAAATCGCCGTCAAGGCGAAGATCGGCGCCAAGAAAAAGGCGTGAACCGGTTTTAATTCTTCAAGGCCGTCTCCGGACGGCCTTTTTCTTTTGTGCCGCCAGCGCGATCGCGCGCCGCGCCCACTGCACCAATTCGAGCGGCTGTTCGAGGATTTCCGGCGGCACCTCGTGGTAGCCCATCGTCAGCGTCTTGCCTTTTGATTCGTAAGTGAACGGCCCCCTGCCGCGCGCGGTGAAATCCTTTTCCGAGGCCGCGTCGGTCTTGAAGAACAGCCGGCCCTCGTCGAGGATGGCGAAAAAGTTTTCGCCCTGATACAGTCCGTGCGCGCCAAACATCGCCCGCGCCCGCACATCCGGCAGCGCGCTCAATTGGTCGAGTACAAATTCCTTGAACGAGTCGTCCGCCATGCCGCGGTGATAGCAGGAACCCGCCCGCCGCGCGAGGCGGATTTTTTTGAGGCTGTCTGATAATGAAGTTGGGGCCATTCTCCTCGTCGTCGTTCTCGTCCCCGGATTTTTGGGGATTTCGAGGACGAGAACGACGACGATTTGGTTGTCACGCCATTTTCAGACCGGTTCTTAAATATTTTCCCGCGCCCCCGTGAAATGACTTTTCACGAATGCATTCCGTGGCATACTGTGCGCCGCCCTGCCCGCGTTCGACCACGCGCCGCCAAAAGGACCGCGGCGTTTGACGATTCGACCCGGCGGGCTACTGTTAAGCATGAACACCGATTCCGTTTCCGCCAGCGCCCCGCCCCATCCGCCCGTTGAAGTGTGGAAGGAGATTGTCGCAAAATACCAGGTGCCGTCCACCGGGCGCGCGCTGTGGCAGATCGCCAACACGCTCGTCCCCTACGCCGGCCTGTGGTATCTGATGTATCTGTGCCGGGACATCTCGTGGTGGCTGGTGGTGCCGCTGGCCATTCTTGCGGGCGGTTTTCTGGTGCGCGCATTCATCATTTTTCACGACTGCTGCCACGGCTCGTTCTTCAAGTCGGGCCTTGCCAATGACGTGGTCGGTTTCCTGACCGGGCTGCTGACCTTCACGCCCTATTTTCACTGGCGCTGGGAACACAACATCCACCACAGCAGCGCGGGCGACCTCGACCGGCGCGGCACCGGCGACGTGTGGACGATGACCGTGCAGGAATACCTTGAGGCCTCGCGCTGGAAAAAATTCGCCTACCGGCTCGCGCGCAATCCCATCGTGCTGTTCGTCATCGCGCCGCTGGTGCTGTTTATCTTCATCCAGCGGGTGCCCGCGCTCAAGGCCAGCCGGCGCGAGCGCCATTCCGTCTATGCCATGGACGCCGCGCTGCTGGCGATGATGATCGCGTTCATCTCGTTCCTCGGCGTCTGGGATTATCTCATCATCCAGTTCATCATCATCATGGTTGCGGGCGGCGCGGGCGTGTGGATGTTTTACGTCCAGCACCAGTTTGAGGATGTTTACTGGGAACGCGGCGACAACTGGAGCTACACGGCGGCGGCGTTGCAAGGCAGTTCGTTCTACAAACTCCCGCGCATCCTGCAATGGTTCACCGGCAACATCGGCTACCACCACATCCACCATTTAAGCCCGCGCATCCCGAATTATCATCTGGAAAAATGCCATTGCGCCGACCCGCTGTTCCAGCAGGTGAAACCCATCACGTTGCTCGGCAGCCTCAAGACCATCAGCTACCGGCTGTGGGACGAGAAAAACAAGCGCCTCGTCGGCTACCGCCATCTCAAGCTGACGCGGAAGTGACGGCGGAAAATCCCGGTTCAGGCCGGTGGCGGACGATTCACTGATAAATTGCCCCCGCCGGCCAATTCCAGCGAATAATCCTATTTGTCGGGATTTTGCTTTGGCGGTTCCCACGGCGAATAATCCGCCGGCACTGCAAACAACTCCGCGTCCAGCGGCGCGGTCTTGGCCGACACCAGCCGGACTTTTATTTTCCGCTCGCCCACCGGCAGTTCGCTCTGCACCACCAAGCCCGGCAGCGGGCTTAACTCCGGCTGCGCGCCCGGATGCGGCCCGACGGCATTGAACCGGTCGAGCTTCGCCAGCTCGGTGCGGATTTTTTCGTAATCGGGAAAACCCTTTGCCACCCACAGCGTCTGCGTCATCCCGCCCGCGCCCGACCACGAATATATTTCCGCGTCGTAGCCGCCAACCGCTTCGCTGCGCCCCGTGGCCTGGGCCGGGGCCGGTGGCAGATACAATTCGTTCGTGCCGCCGCCGAAAAGTTTTTTGTCCAGTGCCAGATTTTTTAAAATGTCCGCGCCGGCACGCTTCAAATATTTCTTTTCCTTCGGCAGCAGCGTGAACGAATCGCGCGTGTTCAAATCAATGACGACCACGTAGCTGCCGTTCGTGTTTTGCTGCTGGTCCAGCCGCAGCTTGTCGCCCCGCAACCGCAGCGTCGCCGGGAACGGCGCATTTGTGTCGCTGGCCCGCTGCACAATTTCCAAATCGGCGCGCGCCGCGACCGCCGCCAGCCAAACCGTGGCGAGAAAGAAAAAGGTTTTGTTCACAAATATCTGTCGAACCGCACATTTCATGGCGCGTGGTTATAGCCCATCCCGGTGCTTTTGGCAAACGCCCCGCAACCGCGATAGCGTCCAAATTTGGCGTGCGCCGTTGCTCTGGCGCCTGGGAAAACTTTTGCCCCAATCAACCATGAAGAACATCGTTGTTAATTGATCCGCGTTTGCCTTCGGCAAAAACGAGACTGCCTAACCGGCCGCTTTGTTCGCCTTCTTTTCCCGCACCAGCACGCGTCCGACTCCGCAGGCGAGTCCGAACATGATGAGTGTGCCGATGGCCCCGGCCACGGCCGTGGCAATGCCTTCGGAACCGATGCCGGGCATCTTGTAATCGGGAATCCACGTTTTGATGAGCGTGGCGGCATGGCCGGCAAAACCAAATTTCTCTGCCACCTGGTCGAGTCCATCCGGCCACGAGCAGGCGTAGGGCGAAACAAACATCGCCAGCCCCAGCGCGATGATCAGACCAAAAGCCAGAAATTCCCAACCGGTGCCGCGCGCGGCGGGGGCGTTTTCCGGGTCGAGCAAATCCGGCCGGGTCCGGGCAATTGCCAGAATCACCAGCGAGGTGATCAAGCCTTCGCCAATGCCGATCAGGGCGTGAGCCATGACCATTGCCGGGAAAACCACGCCCGGCGGCAGGGTGCCGGACAAGGCGAGTTCTCCGGCGCATGTAAACGCTGCCAGCACGGTGGAAAGCCACGCGGCAAAAAACACCGCCGTGATGCGCCCGCGCAGGCCGGGCAGGAGCTTTCGCGTGGAACGGTAAATCGCATAGCCGGCCACCGCGCCGATGAACGACATGTTAAAAATATTCGCGCCGAGCGCCAGCACGCCGCCGTCACTGAACAGCAATGCCTGCACCGTCAACACGCAGGCGATGACAATCGCCGCCGCGCCCGGCCCCAGCAGCACGCCCGCCAGCACCCCGCCCAGCAGATGGCCCGACGTGCCGCCAGCCACGGGAAAATTCAGCATCTGCGCGGCGAACACAAACGCCGCGCCCAGCCCCATCAGCGGAATTTTGCTGCGCGGCAGCGTGCGGTTGACCTGCCGCGCGGCCACGGCCAGGCCGCCCACCGACAGCACGCCGGTGAGGGCGAGCGTCTTCGCGTCAAGGAAACCGTCGGGGATGTGCATAATTTCTTGCCGCGCCTGCGGCTTCGCTTAAAGTATTACGAATAAAATCCAGTGTAATAAACAAGATGTTACGGTCAACTGGAATAATAATACCACACTGAATTCATGGGCGCGCACCATCATCATCCGCACCACCATCCGCATGCGCATGGTTTCCTGCTCCGGTTGTCCGCCGGGTTCAAGCTGGCCGCCGCGCTGGGGCTGATTTTGACCGTGGTCTTGATGCCGCGCGGACACTGGCTGCCTTTGCTGGCCGTCACGGCTTTGCTGCTCGCGCTGATTTTTGCCAGCCGGATTTCTTGCTGGTTTTTGCTAAAACGGATGCTGTTGCTGGAGCCGTTGGTGCTGGGCGTGGCGGGCCTGATGCTGCTCCAGCCGGATGGTCTGGCGCGGTGCGCGCTGGCGATGACCAAGGCGAATCTTTGCCTGCTCGTCACGCTGCTGCTGTCGCAAACCACGCCGGCCACGGAGATGCTGCGCGTGCTGCAACGGTTGCGCGTGCCGTGGCTGTTCATCACCACGCTGACGCTCATGCACCGGTATCTGTTCGTGCTGGCGGACGAGGCGGAACGGATGCGGCGCGCCCGCGCGAGTCGCACGTTCACGCCGCAGCACCGCTTTCAATGGCAGGCGCTGGCGACGGTGGTCGGGCAATTATTTGTGCGCGCCTCGGAACGCGCGGAACGGATTTACGACGCCATGTGCGCGCGCGGCTGGAAATAAACGATGAACGCCCTCGAAATCACTGGTCTGAGATACCGTTACCACGACGGCACGGAAGCGCTGCGCAGCATCAGTTTTCGCGTGCTGCCGGGCGAGTGCGTGGCGCTGCTCGGCCCGAACGGCTCCGGCAAATCCACCTTGCTGCTGCACTTGAACGGGCTGCTGCCGGACAAAATCAGCGGCGACGGCGCGGTGAAAATTTACGGCGAAGCGCTCGCCGCCGGAAATCTGGAAAGCGTCCGGCGACAGGTCGGGCTGGTGTTTCAAGACCCGGATGACCAATTGTTCTGCCCGACGGTGGCGGAGGACGTGGCCTTCGGCCCGCAGCAACTGGGGCTGACGGAAAATGAAATTTCATATCGCGTCAAAAAATCTCTGGCACAAGTTGGCCTGGCCGGGTTTGAACACCGCGCCACGCATCATTTGAGCCACGGCGAGAAGCGCCGCGCCTGCCTCGCCGGCGTGCTGGCGTGCGAGCCGAAGGTGCTCGTGCTCGACGAGCCGACGAGCGACCTCGACCCGCGCGGCCGGCGCGAATTCAAGGCGATGCTGCGGACCCTGCCCGCGACCAAGCTCATCGCCACGCACGATCTGGAGATGGCGGTGGAATTGTGCGCGCGTTCCATCATACTGGATCGCGGCGAGATTGTGGCGGACGGGCGCACCTTGGATTTGTTGGGCGACGAAAAGCTGATGCTCGCGCATGGCTTGGAGACGCCGCACATTTTGCACCATCTGCATCCGCACTGAAATTTGCTTGCCAAAGCCGCCATTGGCCGGGCATTTTCTGACATGGCAGCGACGCGCAATTCCAATCTCGACGACACATTCTACCAGCCGGCGGATTCTTTCTTTACGGCCAACGCCAAAATCGGCCTGACGTTTGACGACATCACGCTGGCCACGTTGTTCTCGGAAATCCTTCCCCGCGACACGCATCTCGATACGCGCCTCGCCGACGCGCTGTCACTGAACATCCCCATCGTCACCGCCGACATGGACACCGTCACCGAGTCGCGCATGGCCATCGCCATGGCCCTCAACGGCGGCCTCGGCCTCATCCATTACAACATGCCGGAGAAACAGCAGCTCTCCGAAGTTAGCCGCGTGAAGTATCACGTCCAGGGCCTCATCCAGGATCCGATCAAAATATCCCCCAACCAGCTCATCGGCGACGTCCTGGCGCTGATTGAGGAAAAAAAATTCGGCTTCAGCACGTTCCCCGTGGTGGATGACAAAGGCAAACTCGTCGGCCTGCTCTCCGGCCACGTCGTCAAGCCGCGCTACGCCGCGAAGAAAGTCTCCGAGGCGCTCACGCCGCGCAAACAGGTTCACACCATCACCAAGAAAGAACTCGGCAAGGACCCCATCGCCCGCGCTGACAAATTTTTCACCGAGCACCTCGGCATCCACAAGCTGCTTGTGGTGGACGACGAAGACCATTTGCACGGCCTCATCACGATGAGCGACGTGGAACGCATCACGCAGGAGCGCAAGGCGCAGTTCAAGCCCGCGCGCGACGCGCAGTTCCGCCTCGTCTGCGGCGCGGCCGTCTCCGCCACGCGCAACGCCTTTGGCGAACTCGACCGCGAACGCATTCTCGGCCACGTCGGCGCGCTGCTCGAACGCGGCGTGGATGTCATCGCCGTGTCCACCGCGCACGGCCACAGCAAGGGCGTGGGCGACACCGTGAAAGTGCTGCGCGACGCGTTTCCCAAACTGCCCATCATCGCCGGCAACATCACCAGCGCGTCCGGCGTGGACTATCTGGCCGACTGCGGCGCGGATATCATCAAGGTCGGACAAGGACCCGGCTCCATCTGCACCACACGCATCGTCGCCGGCGTGGGCATTCCGCAGATGACGGCGCTTTACGTCTGTTCCCGCGCGGCGGCGAAGAAAAAAGTTTCCATCCTCGCCGACGGCGGCATCACCAAGTCCGGCGACATCGTGAAGG
>CAYUGC010000115.1:0-11227 GCA_964444085.1 uncultured Bifidobacteriaceae bacterium
TGTGCATGAGCGGCTGCGTGCAGTGATGCCCGCCGCGCAACGCCACGCCCGCCTGATCCGCCAGCGTCATCACGTCATGCGCGTGGACATCCTTCAGCAGAAAACTGACCAAACCGGCGCGATTTTGTTTCGGGCCGAAAATGCGGATGTTGTTCAGCGCGGAAAGTCTTTCCACCGCGAAATTCGCCAGCTCCTGGTCGTGCTTCCAGATATTTTCGCGCCCGATGGCGTCCAGATAATCCATCGCCGCGTGCAGCGCAATCGGCCCGGAGATGTCCGGCGTGCCAGCCTCGAACCGGTGCGGCGCGTGCTTGAACTCCGTCTTGTCGTAGCCGACGGTCAGAATCATTTCGCCGCCGCCCTGATACGGCGGCATGGTCTCCAATATTTCCGTGCGCCCGTAAAGCGCGCCGATGCCGGTCGGGCCGCAAATCTTGTGACCGCTGAATGCGAAGAAATCGCAGCCGATGGCCTGCACGTCCACCGGCAGATGTCCCGCGCTCTGGGCGCCGTCCACGAGCGTGGTGATGCCGAGCTTTTTCGCCCGCGCACAAATTTCCGCAACGGGATTCACCGTGCCCATCGAGTTCGAGATGTGAACCAGCGAAAGCAATTTCACTTGCGACGTGAGCAGTGAATCCAGCTTGCTCAAATCCAAAACCCCTTCGTCGCCGGTGACGGGAATGTAGGCAATCTTCGCGCCGGTTTTTTGCGCGAGCATCTGCCACGGCACAAGGTTACTGTGATGCTCCAGCTCGGTAAGCAGAATGACATCGCCAGCCTTCAGATGCTTCGCGCCCCAGGTGGACGCGACGAGATTGATGCCCTCGGTGGTGCCGCGCGTCCAGATGATTTCGTCGGCGCTTTTGGCGTTGAGGAACTTTGCGGTGCGGCTGCGCGCGGCCTCGAAGGCGTTCGTCGCGCGGTTGCTCAACTCGTGGATGCCACGGTGGACATTGGCGTTGTCGCGCTCGTAGTAATGCACCAGCGCATCAATCACCGCGCGCGGCTTCTGGGACGTGGCGGCGTTGTCGAAATACACCAGCGGCTTGCCGTGAACCTGCTGATTCAGAATCGGAAAGTCGGCGCGCAGCTTCGCCCAGTCAATGTTCTTCACGTCGCTCATGCGTGAAGTTTAACCCACGCTACCTTCGAGACTCACGCCCAAAAGTTTCTGCGCCTCGACGGCGAATTCCATCGGCAGTTCCTTGAAGACCTCCTTGCAGAAGCCGTTCACGATCATGTTCACGGCGTCCTGCGTGGAAAGCCCGCGCGCGTTGCAGTAAAAAATCTGGTCCTCACCGATCTTCGAGGTCGAGGCCTCGTGCTCGACGGAGGACGACGTGTTTTTCACCTCAATATACGGAAACGTGTGCGCGCCGCATTTCGCACCGATGAGCATGGAATCGCACTGGGAAAAGTTGCGCGAGTTCGCCGCGCTCTTGCGGATTTCCACGAGGCCGCGGTAACTATTCTGCCCGCGACCGGCGGAAATACCCTTGGAAACAATGGTGCTTTTCGTGTTCTTGCCGATGTGGATCATCTTCGTGCCGGTATCGGCCTGCTGCATGTTGTTGACGACCGCGACGGAATAAAATTCGCCCTTCGAGCCATCGCCGAGCAAAATGCAGCTCGGATATTTCCAGGTGATCGCCGAGCCGGTCTCGACCTGCGTCCAGGTGATGCGCGAGTTTTTGCCTTTGCACAGACCGCGCTTGGTCACGAAATTATAGATGCCGCCGACGCCGTTCTCGTCGCCGGGATACCAGTTTTGCACAGTGCTGTATTTAATCTCGGCCGTTTCGAGCGCCACGAGTTCCACCACGGCGGCGTGCAATTGGTTTTCATCGCGCATCGGCGCGGTGCAACCTTCAAGGTAGCTCACAGACGCGCCGTCGTCGGCCACGATGAGCGTGCGCTCGAACTGGCCGGACTTGGCGGCGTTGATGCGGAAATAGGTCGAAAGCTCCATCGGACAGCGCACGCCTTTCGGGATGTAGCAGAACGAACCGTCCGTGAACACGGCGGAATTCAGCGCGGCATAATAGTTGTCCGTGTAGGGCACCACCGAGCCAAGATATTTTTTGACGAGTTCGGGATGCTGATGCACCGCTTCGCTGAACGAGCAAAAGATGATGCCCTTCTTCGCCAGCTCTTCGCGATACGTCGTGCCGACGCTCACCGAGTCAAAAATCGCGTCCACCGCCACGCCCGCCAGCCGGCCGCGTTCGCGCAAGGGGATGCCGAGTTTCTCGTAAGTTTCGAGCAGCTTGGGATCCACTTCGTCCAGGCTCTTCGGGGCATCGCCCTTCGGCTTGGGCTGGGAAAAATAGCTGATGTCCTGAAAATCAATCTTCGGATACTTGACGAATTGCCACGTCGGCTCCGGCATCGTTTGCCAGTAGCGAAAGGCCTTGATGCGCCAGTCGGTCAACCACGCCGGCTCATTTTTCTTGGCCGAGATGTGGCGGATGGTGTCCTCGCTCAGGCCGGGCGGCGTGGATTCGGATTCGACGTCGGTGACGAAGCCGTATTTGTATTCCTGCTTGACCAGGCTCTCAATCGTATCGGTGGCGGTGCTCATCTTGGAAAATTATTTCTGCTTTGCGCACTCGGCGCACAGGCCGTGGATCGTCACATCAAAACCGTCGGTGCGAAAGCCGCGCGGGACGGCGACGCACGGCAGTTCGTGCGGCAAATCCACATCGTAAATCATCCCGCAATCGCTGCAATGAAAATGGCCGTGCTCGTGCATGTTCGGGCAGAACCGCGTCGCGCCGCGCTCCAGTTGCACCTGCCGGGCGAGGCCGCTTTTCACCAGCGCATCCAGGCAGTTGTAGACCGTGGCGTGGGAAATCTCCGGCATCGCCTTTTTCGCGCGGATGAAAACCTCTTCCGCCGTCGGATGGTCGCGCTTCGAAACCAGCACGTCATAGACCTGCTGGCGCTGCGGCGTCAGGCGCAAGCCGGTCGTGCCCAACCGCTCGGTCAGGTGCTGTTCTTCGTGGTGATGGCTGCGCGCCTTCATGGTGGAAAAATCTAACGCAGGCCCACGGCAAGTCAAGATTTAGAATAATTCTAAACAAACTTCCAACGGGAAGCCTCGCCCGACCCGTCGATTTTGCAAAACCGTGACAACTGAAACTTGCGGTCTGGCAGACTTGCCGTCATAAAGAATGCGCATGACCGCCCCGCGAATCCAACGCAAGCCGACTTTTCTCTGGCAGGGGGTTTTGATTTTGCTGCCGGTGGCGGTGCTGGTGGTGGCCAGCCTGGTCTCTTTGCGCCGGGATGAAGCAGCAGCGGAACGCGATGCGCGTCAAAAAGCCGCCGCTGATGTCCAGAGCCTAGCGAGCGTCATCCGCTATACCATCAACGAAGAAATCCAGCGGTTCATCGTCCTGCAAAACATGCGGATGATGGAGTTGGGTTATGCAAGCCAGCCGTCCATCACGGGAACGCCCGATCAAAAGCTTGCTGCGGACATCGCCAGGTGGGAACGTGACTATTCTGGACTCAAGATCGCTGATCTGGCAACAGGCGAGGGCGAACTATTGGAAGACGGCCGGCAGATTGCCCCGCCTGCTATTCCCGTGGCCCCAACGCCGCCAAAATGGTTCCCCGAACTGACCCCGCAACAACAAGCTCTCTGGAACAACCTGCCCAAACATTTTGTCACCCGCACCACCCGCGACCCGACATTCAACGAATTTGAAAATAGCGGTGTATCCAGTGATGCCAGACAAGCAGCCAACAACTTGGCAGCACGCTTGAACCACCACAATTTCAGTTACGGCGTTCCGTTGGATGATACGGAGTATTCCGAATCGGGCCTTTCGTTCCGCAGCATCGCCTTGCAACAAATGCTCTGCGACTCCAAGACACCTATCACCAATGCACTTCAGCAGGCATTCTGGAGCGAGGTTTTTGACACACCATCTTTCATGGCACCGCTGCTTTTGGAACTGGCAGCAAGACGGGCCAACGAAGCCGACGGTGTGCCTCGCGAAAAATTTCACCGCATGAGACAGCTCTGGGATGTCCAGTGCCGGGAACGCGAATGGCTGGCTCCGTTGCGGCAGTTGCCGGAGTTGAAAGCGAAATGGAATCCTCCGGCTTTTTGGGCGCATTGGACTACGGGCACGGCGGGTGAGGCGCTGGCATTCTGCGAACCGGCCACTTTCGCCGGCATGGGGATGGACTTGCAGGGTGCGGCTTATTCGGGCCGAGGCCACAACGTCTGGTTCGTGCCGCGCGAAGTGATTGAAGCGATGTTCGCCAGCGCATTGGAGAAAAATCAATACCTGATTCCCGGCTTTGCCGGCGTGGCGGCATCGGTCGCCGGCAAGCCCCTGCCCGCATTGTCCCGCAACGGCGGCGATTCCGGCCAGTTACCATTCCTGGCGTCTTCGACGGTCACGTTTGGGGGCGGTTCCCGTCCGAATGCCGCCAGTTTCGAGCTGGAATTTTTTCTCGCCAGCCGGGAACAGATGCTTGCGGCGGAGCGCCGCCGCGGAAAACTTTTCGGCGCGCTGGTGCTGGGCGCGGCCTTCACGGCCCTGGCCGGATTGCTGTTCGCGCGACGCGCATTCCGCCGCCAGCATGAGCTGAACGAACAGAAATCCAACTTCGTCTCCAGCGTGTCGCACGAGCTGCGCGCGCCCATCGCCTCGGTGCGGCTGATGGCGGAAAACCTGGAGGGAGGGCGGGTCCGCGAGCCGCAGAAACTTCAGGAGTATTACCATTTCATCGGCCAGGAATGCCGGCGGCTGTCGGCGCTCATCGAGAACGTGCTGGATTTTTCGCGCATCGAACAGGGCCGCAAACAATACGAGTTCGAGCCGACCGATCTCGTCGCGCTGGCGCAGACCACGGTGAAATTGCTGGAACCCTACGCGGCGGAGAAAGGGGTGGCGCTTAAATTGGAAACATCCAACATCGAACATCCAACATCCAACATCGAATGGAACGTGGATGGCCGCGCCATCCAGCAGGCGCTGGTGAACCTGATTGATAACGCTGTCAAACATTCGCCCAAGGGCGAGGTGGTGACGGTGGGGCTGGAAGCGCGGAAGGCGGAAGGCGGAACGCGAAATGAATCAGCCGGCGATCCGCCATCCGCCATCCGCCATCCTCGTCTGTCGCTTTGGGTTCAAGACCACGGCCCCGGGATCCCGGCGGCGGAGCACGCGAAAATTTTTGAGCGTTTTTACCGGCGCGGCTCCGAGTTGCGCCGCGAGACGCAGGGCATCGGCATCGGCTTGAGCCTGGTGAAGCACATCGTGGCAGCCCACGGCGGCCGCGTGACCGTGCAAAGCGAGCCGGTCCAAGGCAGCCGGTTCACGATTGAGTTGCCGTTAACAAAATGAAAATTGAACATCCAACAACCAACATCCAACATCGAACACCCAATGTTCGCGGGCACCGGCCATTCTTTGGATGTTGGGTGTCGGATGTTGGATGTTCGATGTTTTCCATTTTTCAATCATGCACCGCATTTTGATCATCGAAGACGAGCCGGCCATGCGCACGGCGCTGGCAGATTTGCTGGCGGCGGAAGGCTACCGCGTGCTGACCGCCGCCGAGGGCGAGACCGGCCTCCGCCGCGCGCTGGAGGAAAAGCCCGACCTGCTGCTGCTGGACATCATGATGCCCCGGCTCGACGGCTTGTCCGTTTGCGCCGAACTGCGCCGCCTGGCCCACGACGTGCCGGTGCTGATGCTCACCGCCAAGGGGCAGATCGAAGACCGCGTGAACGGCCTCGACGCCGGCGCGGATGACTACTTAGTCAAACCCTTCAGCACCGAGGAATTGCTGGCCCGCGCGCGCGCGCTGCTGCGCCGCCGGGAGCGCAAGGTGAAATCGCCGGCGAAATTGAAGCTGGGCGAGGTGGAGATTGATCTCGCGCGACAGACGGCGGTGCGCGGCAAAAGCGAACTACGGCTCACGGCCAAGGAATTCGCCATGCTGCGCCTGCTGGCCGAGGCCGAGGGCGAACCGGTGACGCGCGAAAGATTTCTGGACGTGGTCTGGGGCTACACGGCGTTCCCCACCACGCGCACGGTGGACAACCACATCGCCAGCCTGCGCGCCAAGCTGGAGAAAAATCCCAATGAGCCGCGCTGGCTCAAGACTGTGCATGGGGTGGGCTACAAATTGGATGTAGCAGCCGACGTGAGGAGGCTCTGATAAAAAGCGGAAAGCGGAAACAGTCAGAGCCTCGCAACCTCGGCTGCCATGAAGAAAATGATTTTGCAAAAGCATGACAACTGGCGGGGAAATTTTTTAGCAGACTAAAACCATGAAAATCAAATTGTGCATCGGGGTGGTTCTTTTCGCGGTGGCGACGGCGTGGGCGCAGACGAACAATCTGACGACGCTGTTGCAACAGGGACTGTTTGAAGAACAAGCCAACCGCAATCTGGACGCGGCCATCGAGAATTACGCGGTGCTAGCCCGGCAGTTTGACAAGGACCGGCAGATTGCCGCCACCGCCGTGTTCCGGCTGGGCGAATGCTACCGCGCCCAAGGCAAGACCAACGAGGCCGCCGCGCAATACCAGCGCATCCTGCGGGATTTCGCCGACCAGAAAACGCTCGTCACCTTGAGCCATCAGAATCTGGCGGGGATGGAGGCCGTTGTTCCAACTAGAGGATCAGCGAGAGACAGCAATAAAACTGAAAGCTCGGATGCTGGAGTTGCTGACGAAGCTGGCGTGCTGGCCGCGAAACTGAATGGACTTCAGACATTCAAGGGTGATCCCGAGAGATATGCGAAGGCCGTCTTGGGCCTGTTTCCGGATGATCGGCTCCGAAAAATGCTTGAGCAACTTGCCGGCCTCCAAGCCCAGGAAGCCAAATTGAAGGCGGACCCCAAGGCCGAACTCAATTCTTACCGTGTCGCAATTTCGGGCCGGCTTGAAACTCTTGATCTGTCGTCATCGGTGGTCAAAAACTTGGAATGGGCTTCTGGCGAAACCCAAAAACAGCTCAAATTGATCTCAGAGCACGCAAGCGAGATCATCTCGGAACAAAACTTCCGACTCGAAGTGCTTCAGTCGGTCGCCAATGCATCGCCGACAAAAAATGCTGCATCACCGGCCATGGAAGACAACGAGGATAAAGAAATTCGACGCATCCAGCAGATGATCCAGAACAGCCCGGACCTGATCAATGCGCCTGAACCCATGTCTTCCTTGGGGACGCCGTTGATCAAGGTCGCTTACTTCGGCTGGCTCAAAGCGGCGGCATTTCTGCTCGATCATGGTGCAGACGTTAATCGCAGTGCTGCTGACGTGGTTCAAGGCAGAGAGCTGGCTGATGCCGGTCGCGCTTCACCGTTGCTGGCCGCGGTAGCGGCTGGAAACAAAGCCATGACTCAGTTTTTGATTGAGCATGGTGCGAATGTGAATTTCAAAGGGGAGAACAACGGCGTCACCCCGCTGCATCTGGCCGCGCGTAAAGGTTTTCAAGCCGTGGTGGAAGTGCTGTTGGCCAGCCATGCCGACGTCAACGCCACCGACAATGCCGGCCAGACGCCTTTGTTTTCGGCGGTGCAAGGCGGGCAAATCAAAATCATCCAGATGCTCGTGGCCGCCGGGGCGAAGCCAAATGTGAAAGACGGAAAAGACAACACCGTGCTGAATTTTGCCATCAAGACATCGCCGGAAATGTTTCAAGTCTTACTGGCAGTCGGCACGGATCCGAACACGGTGGATGCCAAGAATCGAACGCCGTTGAGCTACGCGGTTGAGCGGGACAGTCTGGAAGTGGTGAATATGTTGCTGGCTGCGAAAGCTGACCCAAACGCGGACAGTTATAATCCACCGTTGATGTGTGCGATTGCGAATAAAAATCTGGCGGCGGCGGAAACACTGCTCAAGGCCGGAGCGAATTCCAACGCGGTGGGAGGCGTGGATTTTCCCGATGCGCATATCCAAAAAAACGCAAATTACTTGAATCACCAGGGGCGTCTGACGCCGTTGTGGCTGGCCATTTACATGAACCAGCCCGCAATGGTGCAACTGCTTTTGAAATACAAGGCTGACCCGAATGAATTGCAAACGGACGGAAAATCATTGCTGTTCAGCGCACTGGACAAACCGGAAATCCTCAATGCGTTGCTGGACGCGGGGGCAAAAGTGGATGCCCGGGACGCTACGGCTGCCTTTTACAATAACAAGTGTTTGCATTGGACACCTTTGCTGCTCGCCGTTGAGAATAATTCGTCGGCGGTGGCCGTGGAAATTCTATTGCAGCATGGTGCCAATCCAAACCTGCAAGATGACGCGTTTGGTGATACAGCGCTTGGTTGGAGCGCGGGTTGGGGGGTCCAACGAGTGCCTGAATCTAAAATTTTGGAGTTATTGCTCGAGCATAAGGCCGATCCCAACATCCGTAATTTTGGTGGAATGACCCTGCTGAACAGGCTGAAAAACAAACAAAGGGATGCCTCTCCGAGTGATCAGGTTGCCATCAACAAACTTGCCGATTTGTTAAGCCAACATGGGGCGCTGTATGTTTTTCCCAACTGGGATCGCATCGACATCCGCCGCCCGTCCGCCAACTTTTCCGAGCCCGTATATTATCAGGGAACGAACGGCTGGAACCGGTTCACGCTGCTGGAGGCGCTGCTGAATTTTTACGGATCGTCGCGGACTCATTCTGTATCCCAAGGCAACGGGATGCAGCTACAGTCTTCTGGCGACAGCGTCCTGCCTTTTCCTGATCTGTCCCGCGTCGTCATCCTGCGCCCCAGTCAAGGTTCCACCAACCAAACCAGAATTGTGGTCAACCTGCCCAACCAGACGAATGGCATTGACTGCTCGAAAGATGTCCCGCTGGAGTTTGGCGACGTGGTGGAAATTCCCGAGCGGGAACACGCCTTGGGCGATAAACCGGTCGGTTTGACCGAGTCCCAGCGCGCCACGCTCTTCGGTTTTCTGAAAGGCTGGGTCCGGCTGGTCGTGCGCGGCCAAACCGTGGAAATTCTAGTGTATCCCAGCTTTGATTCCAGCCTCAGTGGAGTGCTGGAAAAATCCGAGGCGCGGAACCTTCTATTATCATCCTCCGATTTATCCAAAGTGAAAGTCACCCGCCGTGATCCGAAGACCGGCAAAAAGCGGGAGTGGATTTTGGATTGCCGGCCGTCACCCGCATCATCCAATGGGGTGGTAGTTTTTTCCGGGATTAATCAACCCCAACCACCCTATTCCGAGCTTTGGCTCCGCGACGGCGATGTGATTGAAGTTCCGGAGCAGCCGTAGTGGCATAGGCGTCCCGCCTGTCCGATCCTGCGGCACAGTCCTCACGCAAAGGACGCAGAGGCTGCAACGATTTAGGACGTTTTCAGAAAAACTGTGGCCGCTTGGAATGAGTGGGCGTTTTCCCTCCCCCTGAACCTCGGAGTAGCGCAGGTTGACAACCTGCGGTATCGCCGACGGTCAGTCGGTCGGGCATCGGGTGCGCCGACATCTGCGGATTACCAGTCCGCGACACAGCAGACTGCCAGTCTGCGCCACGACGTGCTTCGCGGACTTTGCGCGCGGCAACGGTTTGGGAAATCCATCGAAACTCACAGGCAGGATGCCTGTGCCACTACTTCTGAAACACGTGGACGCGGGCGGGCGGGAAATTGAGCCAGACGATTTTTGAGGCGAGCAGCCGGAAATCTTCGCCGCCCCGGCAGCGGCCCTGCGTGATGTGGTAGCTGTATTGCACCCAGCGCCCGCGCGGCTCCAGGATGGCGCGGATTTTTTGCGCGAGCGCGTCGGCCTTTTCCTTGGGAAAATTCAGCAGCGGCAGGCTGGAGATCACCGCGCCGACAGAGCTGATGGCCGGCGAATGTCCGCGGAGCAGTTCGTCCATCTGCCACGCGTCGCCGGTGATGATGTGGGCGCGCGGAAAGCGTTTGCGGAGGTGGCAGGCCAGCGCCGGATTGTGTTCGATGGCGACGAGCCGGTCTTCGCGCAACCCGCGCTTGAGCAGCGCGTCGGTGACGGCACCGGTGCCGGGGCCGAGTTCCAGGACGTAGCTGTCCGAATCGCGCGGCAGCCAGCGCGCCATGGCGGCAGTCAGCTTGGGCGAACTCGGCGCGACCGACCCGGTGCGCTGCGGATTGGCCAGCCACTCGCGCAAAAAGAGCGAGGAGTCGGACAGTGCCGCGATGAGTTTTTTAGCCATGACTATGCCTGAATGTGAACGGAAGCTTAATGCATATATTCAACCGTGCGCCACTTAAAACTTCACAGCGCACCGGCCAGCCGCCGGTATTCGGCGGCGGCGGCGGCGCGGCGGCGCGTCCATTCGCGCCAGTCCTTCTCGCGCGCCTCGCCGGTGAGGTTCGTCGCGGCGGCGGGCCAGTTGGCGGCGAGCCGGCGCAGGGTTTTGGCCGCGTCGTCCAGTTGCCGCCACTGCAACTGCGCCTCGGCGAGGCACAGCAGGTTTTCCGGATATTCCGGCACCAGCGCGGCGGCGCGCTCCAGCCATTCGCGGGCCTTGTGTTTGCTGCCGACGCTCAACGGCCAGGACGGCGCCTGAAAATAAAGTTCGCCGAGGTTCCGCGCCGGGCCGGCAAAATCATAGCGCACGTCCAGCGCCGCCGCCGCCGCGAATTCGCGCTCGACCTCGTGCACCATTTTGTAGGCGGCGAGCGACGGGGCCTCGGCCTGGGCGAGTTCGCCAACGTTCATGGCGAGATAATAATGCGCGGCGGCGGCCTGCGGCTCGCGCGTCAGCCAGTCGCGGCAGGCAGCAATCCCGCGCCGGGAAATTTCCGCGCGCTGCGTCTCGTTGGTCGCGAGTTCGGCCAGATCAAAACTGGCCCGGGCCAGGGCCAGCGCGGCGGCGGGAAAATTAGTTGCGCCCGAATAATTTTCCGCCGCGCGGCGAAAGGCCGCCTCGGCCCGGAGGTGAAAAACTGAATTGGTTTCGCCCGCCCCCGCCCGGCCACCAAATAATAGCGTTGCCAGCAGCAGGATGAGGCGCAGATGGATGCGTATGGGCGGCATGATGCAGTGAATTAGCGGTTGCCATCGTGGCCGACTGATTTACAATGGGCAAGTGAGATTAAACTGGAAAATCCTGCGGTTGGCGCTGGCAGCGACGTTGTTGTCGCTGGCCGGGACCGGCTGCAGCGGCATCAATGCCGGCCAGAGCGTGTCACCGGCCACTTTCCTGCTGCCGGGCATCATGAAAAATGATGCGCCCGCGCCGGCTCCGGCCTTGAC
>CAYUGC010000116.1:0-11033 GCA_964444085.1 uncultured Bifidobacteriaceae bacterium
TCAAATCCGGCAGCACAAACGCGTCCGGGTCCTGCGGGCTGATGAAATTGCGGCCCTTCTCCGTGAGGTCGGCCTCGTGGCTCTTCTCGTCCATCGCGAAAATCAATTCTTCCTTCTCGCGATAAAGATCGACTTTTTTCTGGTCCTTGTGCAGCTCCAGCTCGGCGCGGTTCATCATGCCGGCGTTTTCGGGCACTTCCAAAATTTTCATCAACGCCTCGGAGCGCGGCTGGCCGGTCTTCACGCGGAAGAGCAGCATCCCGATTTGTTTTTCCAGCTCCTCGGCATTTTTGACCTGTGAACCATCGGCGGGATGCAGCTTCTTGAGCAGTTCTTCGGCTTCCTTGAGAAAGCGGTTGCAAAGCTGCTGCTGCGCGCGGACCAGGCCGTCCACGGTGGGCTTCCACTGCGCGTATTGCTCGTCAAACGTGTGCACCGCCGGACCGCTGATGATGAGCGGCGTGCGCGCTTCATCAATGAGAATCGAGTCCACTTCGTCCACGATGGCGAAGTAATGGCCGCGCTGCACCTGCTCCTCCTTGCGGAGCGCCATGCCGTTGTCGCGCAGGTAATCGAAGCCGAATTCCGAATTCGTGCCGTAGGTGATGTCGCACTGATATTGCTCGCGGCGCACGCGCGGCGGCTGGTCGTGCAGAATCACGCCGACCGTCAATCCGAGAAATTTATAGACCGCGCCCATCCATTCCGCGTCGCGCGCGGCGAGATAATCGTTCACCGTCACGACATGGACGCCGCGACCGGTGAGCGCATTCAGATAAACCGGCATCGTGCTGACGAGCGTCTTGCCTTCGCCGGTGGCCATTTCCGAAATGTGCCCGTGATGCAGCGAATAGCCGCCGATGAGCTGCACGTCGAATGGCACCATTTCCCAACGGAGCGGACGCTCGCGCACCATCACATCCTGCCCGCACAGGCGACGGCAGGTGGTTTTCACCACGGCAAAGGCTTCCGGCAAAATTTCCTCCAGCTTGCGGGCGAGTTCGGCCTTGTCCTCGATCTGGGAAAGTTCCGCCTTCCACGCGGCGGTCTTGGCGCGCAGGTCGTCGTCGGAAAGCTTTTGCAGGCCGGCCTCAATCTCGTTGATGCGGGCGACCACCGGACGGATTTTTTTCACGTCACGGTCGTTTTTGGAACCAAAAAGCGCTTTGAACAAATTCACAATAATTCCTTCAGTCAAAAAATGAAAAAATACGCTACGCGACGAATCGCGTAGCGTCAAAGCTAAACGGAAACGGAAACAACCTGGCCAATCAGGCGTGGACGGCGGCAACGGCCACCGGGCGCGGCCGCGGCGGCGTGGAATGTCGCACCAGCGACTCGGCGCGCTTGACGTTCTCGGCGATGAGCAGCAGCTCCGGACGGAGTGCCGGATTTTCGCCGTGCTTGATGAGCATCCGCTCGGCATAGCCGCGGATGATGGTGAAGATGTTGTTGAGTTCGTGCGCCACCTCGCGGCCGACCTGCTTCTGGCCGTCAGGTTCCCCCGCTTCGCGACACAATCCCGCCAAGGTTGCCGGTTCCAACGTCGGTGCCATTTTCATATAAATGTTGTCGAGAGATGACATTTGAGCAACAAGAAGCAAATCGCTTGCCAGCTTCAATCATTTTGATTTCATGGCAAAACAGATGAACATTCGGCTCATAGTCTAATAAACTGGACACCGCGCACGAAAACAAGACAGTCAATTCCCCGCTGGATTCTTCGGTGAAAACCCCTAAACTGCGCCCTCGTTTCGCATGAATCTCGCGCCCGAATCCATCGGTCTCATTGCCGGCAGCCGCACGCTGCCGCTGGAATTCGCGCGCCTTGCCCGCGCCGCCGGCGTCAAGCGCATCGTCGCCACCGCCGTCGAGGGCGAGACCGATCCCGCGCTCGCCGCGCTCGTGGACGACCTCGTCTGGCTCAACGTCGGCCAGTTGGGAAAAATGATTTCCACGTTCACCTCGCGCAGCGTGAAGCAAGTCGTCATGGCCGGACAAGTCGCGCCCAAAAACCTCTTCGACCTGCGCCCCGACTTGCGCGCGCTCGGCGTCTTGATGCGCTTGAAGGAAAAAAATGCGCACTCCATTTTTGGCGCGATTGCCACCGAGTTGCAAAAGGATGGAGTGGAACTCATCGAGGCCACGCCGTGGCTCGCGCCGCTGATGCCGCAGACCGGCTTCGCGCTCGGCCCGAAACTCGCTGACGAGCAACAGGCGGATGTGGAGTTTGGCTTCCGCATCGCCAAAGAAATTTCCCGGCTGGAAATCGGCCAGCTCGTCATCGTCAAAAATGGCACGGTGCTGGCCGTGGAAGGTTTTGAAGGCACGGACAAATGCCTCGCGCGCGGCGGCGAACTCGCCGGCAAAAACGGCGGCGCGGTCGCCGTGAAAGTCGCCAAGCTGAATCACGATATGCGCTTCGACATCCCGTGCATCGGCGCGAAAACCTTTGAGACATGCGCCGCCGCGAAAATCTCCGTCCTCGCGCTGGAATCCGGAAAATCGCTTCTGCTCGAACGCGACGCCTGCGAAAAGCTGGCAAAGGAAAACAAAATTTCCGTGACAACCATTGCCTAACCCCAGATCCCAGAACCTAGACACCATCCCCCATTTCTCATGCTCAAATCACACGAACTCCTCGGTTTCATGTCGCCCGCGCTGGCGAATGACATTTTGTCCTTCATCTTCGAGTCCGACAAGCCGGCCTACCGCGCCACGCTCGCCGCCGTGGCCGAGGCCAAGCGCGTCCGCCCGATTTTCCTCGAACGCCAGCCGCGCGACCAGCGCCACACCTCAATGCTGTCCGCGCTGACCAAGCCGAATCTCGATCCCGCCGCCGCCGCGTTCATCCGCGCCTGGCTGGTGAAAAAGCACGCCGCGATGCTGATAGATTTCCTCAACGCGCTGGAGATCAAAAATGAAAACGGCGTCGTGGAAAATTTGCCCGGCGCGGTGGACGACGCGAAGCTGAAGGCTGCCGTCGAACTGCTGCTCGGCAAGTACCCGCACGAAACCGTCGCGGTGTATCTGAACGCGTTCAACGACATGAACGCCGCCGGCTGGGCGAACCTGAAAACCCTGCTGGAATCCGATTCGCGCCTGCAGCTCGGCAATCACGCCTGACCGTGGCCGAACCCCGCGCATTTCCCGGCTTCGCGCACTGGAAAACCGCCGCCTGCGAACCGCTCACCGGCGACGCCTCGGCGCGAAAATATTTCCGCCTGCGCGCGGAAAACCAAACCGCGATCCTGATGGACGCCTCGCAGGTGCCGGATTCCGTCGCGCCGTTTGTCCGCATCGCCAAACATCTCCGGCGAATCGGTTTCAGCGCGCCGAAACTTTATTTGCACGATGCGGCCGGCGGCCTGCTGCTGCTCGAAGATTTCGGCGACGACACCTTTGCGCGGCTGTTGGAAAAATCGGTTGAGCCAGAAAAACTTTTCACGCTCGCCACCGATGTTTTGATCGCGCTCCACCAGCATCCGCAAGCGGTGCCCGATAGTTTGCGCGCGTATCATCCGGAAAAAATGCTGGAGGACATCGAACTGTTCGTGCAATGGCGCACACCGAAGGTCACCGCGCTGGAACGGGAAGATTTCCGCGCCGCGTGGCGGACGGTGCTGCCGCTGGCGCATCAGGTGCCGGCGTCGCTGCTGCTGCGCGATTATCATGTCGCCAACCTCATGCTGCTGCCGGCGCGCACCGGCATCCAGCAGGCCGGGCTGCTGGATTTTCAGGACGCCTATCGCGGCCCGGTGACTTATGACCTGGTTTCGCTGCTCGAAGACGCCCGCCGCGACGTGCCGGAAGATTTGAAAAAAAAACTTTTAGCGCGCTACCTTGCCGCCTTTCCCGCGCTCGACCGCGAGACATTTGAAACGTCGCTGGCCATTCTCGCAGCGCAGCGGCACACGCGCGTGCTCGGCATTTTCGAACGGCTGGCGCGGCACGAGGGCAAACTTGATTATCGCCGGCTGCATTCGCCGCGCGTGGAGCGGCTGTTGCAAAAGGCGCTGCGACACCCGATTCTGGCCGACGTGAAAAACTGGACGGATCGCCATGCCCGGACGGATTGATTTGAAACATCCAACATCCATCACCCAACATCGAACATCCAATGGGCTGCCGCTTGGCCGATCAATGGATGTTGGATGTCCGATGTTGATTGTTGGATGTTGCCCCCTCGGTTCATGGAAACGGAAAAGCCCGTGCAAACCCGCCCATGAAAATTAAAACCGCCATGCTGCTCGCCGCCGGTTACGGCACGCGGCTGAAACCGCTCACCGACCACACGCCCAAGCCGCTGGTGCCGGTCGCGGGCCGGCCAATGATCGAATACGCGCTGGACAAGCTGCGCGCCTACGGCATCGAGGAAATCGTCATCAACGTCTCGCACCTGAAGGCGCAACTGACGGATTATTTTGCGGCGAAAAATGGAGCGCCGAGCACCGCCTCGGCACGTTTGAAAAATCTGCCAGCACAAGCCGAGACGGTGCTCGGCGCTCCGGTGTTGCAGAAATTTCCATCCGTGCAAATTTCCGAGGAAGCCGAGCCGCTGGAGACCGGCGGCGGGTTGAAAAAAGCCGCGCCGTTCCTCGGCAATGAACCCGTCTTCGCCATCAACAGCGACATTCTCTGGACGGACGACGGCGAAACCGCGCTGAAGCGGCTGGCGCAACATTGGGATGACGCGAAGATGGATTTTTTGCTGCTCGCGCAGTCCAAGGCCAAAGCCGTCGGCCATGACAAGGGCGAAGATCATTTGTTCATCAAGCCGGAAAACACGTTTGGATGGGATGACACCGCCGCGCCTTACATCATTTCCGGCATCGGCATTTTTCATCCGCGCGTGTTGCGGGATGCGCCGGACGGGAAATTTTCCGTGAAAGTCCTCTGGCTCCGCGCGCTCGCGCAAAACCGCCTGTTCTGCCTGCCGCATTACGGCCGTTGGTTCCAGACCGGCACGCTGGAGGATATCCACAAGACCGAAGCGGAATTGAAACGCAGCCCGCTTTGATTGGCGGATGCCGCGCCGAAGATGCCAAAATAAAACCGACACGGTTGCCCGCAGTGGCGGATGATTGAATTTCATGCCAGAAGCGGACTCCTCAAGGCGTGTGCAGGCGAAAGAAGGTGGCGTCATTGGTCAGCGACACAGTGACATCATAGCGGCCGTTTTGGAGGGCGGGCGTGAGCGGAACGGGAGTCCACACGGCCCCGGGTCCCAGCACCGGGCTGGATTGCAACACCAGATTGGTGGCGGACGGCCCCCAAGTGATGGTCAAGGCATTGGTCATCGGATAATTATGTAGCACATAATCCACGCCGACCGCGTCCGGTCCAGCGGCGTAATCCGCCGCCACATCCGCGTCTGACAGCAGGCCTCGGTAAACGCGGAATTCATTGTAGCGTCCACCGAAATAGGCGTCGCCATAATATTGCGATCTTCCCAGCCAGTTATTGGTATCAATAATTGCCGAAAGTGGAATGACGGCTTTGCCGGAACTGATTAACTGACCGTTCAAATAGAATTTTGTAATTCCACGAACCGGACTATAGGTCACGGCCACATATGAGGTTACGTTCAGCGGCAAAATGTTTATCCAATTCAACCGGGGTGATTCGGCACTAATCCCGTTTGTGCTAATGGTAAAGCGGGCGAGATCGGTGCTGCTGGTCAAAAAGGTGTTTGCCTCGGTAGTAAGAAAAAAATAAGTTACGCCTGAAGCTTGGCTCCCACCGGTGTTATTTCCAAAATCAAAAATCCGCTGCCAGGGCCAAAATGTTTCCAGCGTCCACGTCACCCAAGCTTCCACTGTCACTTCGCTCATGGAGGAAATTATTCCTAGCGGTAGAGCCGCATAACCAAGAACGGCATGACTTCCACCACCACCACCACCGGTCAGTTTCATCTCTCCTTTACCAGTAAAAACAGCATTGGGAGATGCTGTTGATCCCGTGTTAAATAGCCGCCCGCTCGCCCCACCGATAGAATCATGCACAATCCAGTCGTTGGTCTGCTCATTAAAACCATAGCGATGGATGAGCGCGATGTCCTGCGGCACACCGACCGTCACTGGCACCGTGTTGGAGAAACCCTGCCAGATTGCCGTGATGTTGGCCGTGCCCAGCACCATCGTCTGTAGCCGCTGATCCGGCGCAATAGTAATTACGTTGGTATTGTCCGAAGCCAAAACCAAATCCGGCTGCGTGCTGAGGTTGACATTGGTGATGCCAGAAAAATCCGCAAAAACGCCGGCGTGGAACAACGCGCCCGGCCCGGTTGGCGACGGAATCACCAAGCGCACGCCTTGCAGCGTGCCGGGATTCAACTGCGGCTGGTCCGGTCCATAGGCATCCAGCACCGCCGCCTCCAGCGGCGACAACGCGCGATTATACGTCCGGAATTCCAGTATGCTCCCCTTGAAATTGGAAGCGGCCAAATTGGTTGCGCCCGCACCAATCAGATTATTGGTCGTCGAGCCAATCATGGCGGGCGTGTTGATGAAGCTGGTGTTTTGCGCGGCCAGCATTCCGTTGATGAAAATCCGGGCGGTTTGCGAGGTGCTGTCCTGCGTCCAGATCAGATGATTGGTGCCGCCCACTGCCGGGATTGGCAATGTTACCAGATTGGAAGAGCTGCCAATAAAGTGGTTGCCCTGGCCAAACAGACAGCCATACATCCCGCCACCCGCCCGGCTGAAATTGTAAAGCTGATTGTTGGGATTGCTGACCGGCGCATCCGCATACCAGACCTCGAAGCTGATGGAGTCATAACTGGTGAACAGGTCGTTGGGCAGCCGGACGCTGCTGTTGGTGCCGTCCAAAACCAGACTGCCGTTCGTGACGCAGGCGTTGCCCAATACAGTTCCATTGGCCCCCCCGATCAAATCGCTGACATCCGTGTCGAAGGGGTAGCGATGGGACAGCCCCGTTATCAGCGGGACGCCCAGCACCTTCAGGATTGCCACGCTGCTGGTCACACTGCCATACGCAGTGGTGATGATACAGGTATAGTTTCCTGCTTGGGTGAAAACCGTTTGTGGAAAATACAAAGCTGCATTTGTTCCCCCATCAACGGCCATGGCATTGCGATACCATTGATACCCGAGCGTTTCGGTGCTGGTGGCAACCACATCAAATTCTGCGGGATCTCCATTGGTAACGGTGATGCTTTGTGGTTGCGTAGAAATGCTCGGCGCAAAGACAACGGTCAGCGAAACCACGCTGCTGGTCACACTGCCATACGGACTGGACACGATGACTTGGTAATTGCTGCCGGCATTGTTCGTCGTCACGCTGTTGAAAGACAAAGTCGGGATTCTCCCGATGGTCGTCCTACGGATACGAGAGTGAGTCATGTCGGCAATAAGCAGGCTGCCGCTCGACTCCACTGCCACTCCATAAGGCTGATATAAGGTCGCATTGGTCGACGTGCCGCCATCGCCTGAATACGACGTGGAACCATTGCCCGCAACCGTGGTGATGATGCCGTTCAAATCCACCCGCCGGACGCGGTTGTTGTTGTAGTCCGAGAAAAACACATAGCCGTAACTATCCACGGCAACCCCCGTGGGATTGGCCAGCCGCGCAACCGTCGCGATTCCTCCATCTCCTAGAAAACCAGATACGTTGGTTCCCGCAAACGTGGTAATTACACCATTGGTGTCAACGCGGCGGATGCGACTGTTATTATAGTCGGCGATGAATACATTGCCCAAGCCGTCAAGTGCCACACCTTGGGGTGCTCCCAGCTTGGCAACAACCGCCAACCCGCCGTCACCAGAAACTCCTGCAGCATTGGTGCCGGCAAGGGTGCTGATATTGCCATTGGTATCCACCAGACGGATGCGATTGTTGCTGGTATCTGCGATAAACAAGTTGCCGAAACCGTCCACCGCCATGCCACGAGGAGCATTGATAGCGGCACTCGTGGCTGCCGCCCCATCGCCCCCAAAACCAGCCGTGCCATTGCCCGCCACCGTGGTGATGACGCCATTGGTATCCACCTTGCGGATGCGATTGTTCCCCGTATCGGCAATGAAATAATTACCCCATGCATCAAAAGCCACGCCATAGGGACCGTTCAATTTCGCAATGTTGGCTGGCCCGCTGTCACCCGCGAAACCGCTGCTGTTGGTTCCAGCTACCGTGTTGATGATGCCATTGGTATTCACCCGCCGGATGCGGTTGCTGTTACGATCAGCAATCAGAAAATTGCCACTGCCATCTGCAGCCACGCCGGTTGAATTAAAGATACTGGCATTGGTTGCCAGACCACTGTCACCAGCATACGTGCCCACCCCGTTTCCAGCCACCGTGGTGATAATGTTATTGGGCAAGTTTGTCCCATTGAATTGCCATTGGTAGGTAAACGGCCCGGTGCCTGCCATCGACACATTCCACGTGAATGTCTTCCCTGAAATCACCGTCTGACTGGTTGGTGGAGTTGCTATAATTGGTGGAAAAGCGACACGGGCTATTTGGCTGGTGATACTGCCGTAGTTGTTGGTGATAATGACAAAATAATTGCCACTATGAAGGCTTTCAGCATTTCCAACCACGAGCGATGCATTGGTGCCGCTTTGCAAAAGATTCGTTCCATTCCCATACCAAGTATAATAAAGAGGTGGCGTGCCCGATGCCGTCACTGTCACTGTGGCATTAGAGCCACCTTGGCTAAATGGCTGAACGATTATGGAGGGTGGCAGAACAACAGTCATCGTTGCCACCACACTAGTCACACTCCCAAAGTTGTTGCTAACAATGACGCTGTAATTGCCTGCATTGGCGAGATTCACATTGCTCATGGTTAGCGTAGGCTTACCCCCGAAAAATACGGCACGGAGACGGTGATTCGATCCATCCGTGAAATACACATTACCCACCGGGTCCAGAACAATGCCATCGGGAAACCAGAGACTTGCGTTGGTTGCCGCGCCGCCATCACCGGAAAAAGCTCCGCCACCACTACCATTCGCACCATAACCGTTTCCGGCGATAGTGCTGATTATGCCATTGGTATCCACCTTGCGAAGACGGTTATTATAGGTATCCGCAATATACAAGTTCCCCACGTCATCAATGATGATTGAATGCGGTGCATATAGCGTGGCGTTGGTAGCCGGCCCACCATTGCCCGTGTAATAAAGATTCCCATTACCTGCAACCGTAATAATAATTCCATTGGCATCCACTTTTCGAATACGATTGTTGCCGGTATCGGCAATATATACGTTGCCAGCTCGATCCAAAGCCACGCCGTAAGGACCATTCAGCGTGGCATTGGTAGCGGGGCCACCATCGCCAGAATAACTTCCACCCACTGGCCAAGTCGGCCCGGTTCCAGCTATAGTGCTGATGTTGCCGTTCGTATCTACCTTTCGAACACAATTATTAAAAGTGTCGGCAATAAATAGGTTACCAACCAAATCTACCGCCAACCCGTATGGATGCCACAAGGTCGCATTGGTGGCAACGCCGCCGTCGCCAGTCAAACCATAGCCACCATTACCTGCCACTGTAGTTATTACACCATTGGCATCCACTTTGCGTATACGAAAGTTTTCATCATCAGCAAAATATAAATTGCCAGACTGGTCAAAAACCGCACCTTTGGGAAGATTCAAGCTGGCATTCGTCGCCGCCCCACCATCACCACCAAAGCCGCCAACACCAGGATTCGACGGCCCCACACCGACCGCCGTGGTGATTATGCCGTTCAAATCCATCCGACGAATCCGGTTATTCTCCGTATCTGCAACATACAGATTGCCCGTAGCATCTAGTCCCAACCCAAATGCTGAATACAATTGAGAAGTTACCGCAAGCCCTCCGTCGCCTGCATAACCACGGTTTCCATTCCCAGCTATAGTGCTGATGATATTGTTCGGCAGGTTCGTGCCATTGCACTGCCATTGATAGGTGAACGGCCCCACACCGGTGACCATCACGCTGAACGTTGCGTTGCCGCCATAAATCACAATTTGATTGGACGGCTGATTGGTGATGACCGGTTGCGCGGAGAGACCGGAAGCCAGCAGCCCCACGCCCAAGCCCAAAAGTTTTCCCCAAAGAGTTTTCATATTCGGATTTGTTTTCATAGTTTCAATTTTTCGTTCCCGGTCAATGCCATTTTGTATTCCCGTCTGCCAAAGCGCCATGGGCGCGGCATCCTTGTAGATACACAAATCCAAATAAATTTCGAGCCCCGGCGGGCCGGCATATTCCGCTCCGACGGAGCTAGGTTTATCAAGGGATGGTTGCATTCTACAAATATTCCAGCCCTGACGGGCTTTCGGATTCCTCACGGTGTCGGCGGCGTGGGCGTTGGGGTCGGGGGGGGGCGTGGCGGGTTTGCGGCGGCGGAAAAATATACCACGCCCCAGCCATCGCATTTCGCGCGTCGACTGTTGTCGCCCGGATCTTTTCGGTAGAAAAATTCCACGGTGTCGCAAAGGTCCACGGCCAGCGCCAGCGCGTCGGGGTTGAGCGCCTGCAAATCCTCTCGTTGCTGGTCGGTGTCCACTTGCACGCGGCCGCTGGTTCCAGACCGGCACGCTGGAGGACATCCGCAAGACCGAAGCGGAATTGAAATGCAGCCCGCTTTGACCCGTGGCCGGCAAAAAACGCCCCGGCAAATGACTTTACCGCCCGGCCTTCGCCCCATGAGCGGTTTGCATAATTTCCATGGTTATTTGGATGTTTTATAAAGTGATTTTCCTCGCCGCTGCCGCCGGATTTCGTATCGTGATTTCCTAAATTTATGGAACCTACTGGCGATATTGCTCTCATCGGTCTGGCCGTCATGGGCCAGAACCTGATCCTCAACATGAACGACCACGGCTTCGTCGTCGTCGCTTACAACCGCACCACGGAAAAGGTGGATCACTTTCTCGCGAACGAGGCAAAGGGCACCAAGGTGCTCGGCGCACACTCCATCGCAGAGCTGGTTTCCAAGCTCAAGAAGCCCCGGCGCGTGATGATGCTGGTCAAGGCCGGCAAGCCGGTGGATGAATTCATCGAGCAGC
>CAYUGC010000117.1:0-10922 GCA_964444085.1 uncultured Bifidobacteriaceae bacterium
ACGACATGGCCCGCAGCCGGACCGTGCTGGCACGCCTAAAGATCAGTTTCTGACCGGGGGTTTCCGATGCGGTTGTGAGCTGGCAAAGTGGAGCGTGGTCTGTGACCGGCTTTGGGTTCGCATTTTCGAGGGCGCGTTTTCAAAATACTGTGACCGTAATCCGAAAAGCCGCCGGATGCGGTTTTGGACTGCGGTGGCAAGGCGGGAGCCGCGACACCGCTTTCGGTCGGTCGAGGCCGGTTCGGACTGACGAAATCGTCCGGGCGCGCGAAAGCGGCGTGGCACTTCGTTTCCCGCCGCAGTCCAAGATGCCTTTCACCAACCAACGCCCTAGCCATTTTCAAACGGCGACAAGCTTATTGAATGTTCTGGCCAAAGCCGGCTGCAAGCCGGCGCTCCGCCAAAATCACTGCCAGGTAATCTGTATGTTCATCGGCTGGCCATTCGTCGGCGGCGGCGTGGGGCTTTTGACATAAACCGCCAATGTGTAAGTTTTGGAATGGGTGGCGGGAAACGTCACGCTGTTGGTGTCGCACCAGGACGAAGAATCACTGCATGACACGTAGGCAACGGAAACATAAGGTGAAGGAATTCCCGACGCATCCGTCAGCGTGCCGCTCACGACATTTGTCGGCGGTGTGATAAAAAACGAGCCGGCGCTGTTCGTCATTTTAGCGTAGCCGGTGTAGGTGCCAGGGCAGCCCCCTCCGCTGCCGCCGGATTTTTTAGTGAAGGGAATGCTTTGCTGGTCCGCCCAAGCCACCCCGGCGGCGAAGCCGGCGAGCGCCAGAACGGCGAGGATGCGTCCGAAGGTGGGTCTCAATTTTGTTGTCATAATGTTCCTGTGGTTATTGATCGAATATTTGATGTTTGATTTGTTTCCCGATGACACTGGTTTCCCGATGAGGCTGGGACCGACATCGAAATGTCACAACCGCATCAACCTGTAAAGATAATACTAAAGTGAAAATTGCCCTTTGCTCCGTTCCCAACTACGCTGGCGACCGCAATTTGTGACCGGCCAAGCCGCCAGACCAAAACCTCTGTTCATCTCCGCCCTGGGCGCGGCGCTGGCGGTGCTTTGCGGCCTGGTCCTGTGGCGGACGCCGCTGGGCGATGTTTGGACGAATGCCAGCTACGACAACCTGTTCCGCTTCGGTTCCCACGCCGTCACCAACCAGGTGACGCTCATCCTGATGGACAATGCGGCGTTCGACCAGTTCCACCAGACGCGCGGCCAGCCGTGGGACCGCGCGCTGCACGCGCAGTTGCTGAACCGGCTGGCGGATGACGGCTGCGCGCTCACGGTGCTGGATTCGTTTTTCCGCGAACGGCGCGACCCGGCCCAGGATGAAGCCCTGGCCGCCGCCATGCGCCGCCAGCGCCACCTCGTCCTGATGGCCGAGCAGTCGCAGGTGACCCATCCCGAGTTGGCGGGGGCGCAGCCGGTGCTGCCGGACAATCTTTTCCTCGCGGCGGCGAAAACCAATTGGGGCGTCGCCTGGCTCGATCCCGATCTGGATTCGATTGTGCGGCGGCAATGGCCGTTCCCCTCACCCGGCCCGTATCCGAGTCTGCCTTGGACGGCGGCGCGCCTGCTGGGCGCGAAATTAAGCGCGGCACCGCAGGAACGCTGGTTGCGCTATTACGGCCCGGCCGGCCGGTGGACTCGCCTGAGCTACCGGTATGCGCTGGCCCAGCCGAAGAATTTTTTCCGCGATCAAATCGTCTTCGTCGGTCTCCAGCCCAAGACCTCCCTGCCGGACGGCGAGGCGGACAAGTTCAGCACGCCCTACACGCGCTGGACGGGCGAGGCGGGCGGCGGCGTGGAAATCCTTTTGACCGAGCTGCTGAATCTGCTCAATCACGACAGCCTGCAGCGCCCGCCGGGGTGGCTTGAACTTTTGCTCCTGACGACCGGCGGAGTTTTCCTGGGCGGCGGCCTGGGGCGGTTGCGCTTGAAATTCGCCCTGGCCGTCGGCGGGGGATTGTTTTTGCTCCTACCCTTGCTCGCCGTGTTCATCAGCTACCACACCTGCTACTGGTTTCCCTGGCTCATCATCACCGGCGGACAATTGCCCTGCGCCCTGCTCTGGGCCGCCGCCCTGCAAAGCCGCCGCGCGGACGAGTCCGCCAAGACGCAGGTGACGGAAGCCCTGCCGGCAACCCCCGGCTACGAGCTGTTCCATCCGCCGTTCGCCGAAGGCGCCTATGGCAAAGTCTGGCTCGCGCGCACGAAGGCCGGACAATGGGTCGCGCTGAAGGTGGTTTATCTCTCCAAGTTCGACAACAATCCGGGGCCGTATGAACGCGAATTCAACGGCATCCAAAAATACCTGCCCCTTTCCGGCCAGCATCCCGGTCTGTTGCGCGTGGATTTCGTCAGCAAGAAAAACCAGGCCGGCTATTTTTATTATGTGATGGAACTGGGCGATTCGCTGGAACCGGGCTGGGAGCGAGCGCCCGCCACCTACCGCCCGCGCGACCTCGTCAGCGAACGCGCCCAATTGCGGCAACGGCGGTTGCCGGTCCAGGAATGTGTGCGCCTCGGCATCATCCTGTGCGAGGCGCTGGACTATCTCCACCGGCAGGGCATGACCCACCGCGACATCAAGCCGCAGAACATCATCTTCGTCAACGGCCAGCCCAAGCTGGCGGATCTGGGCCTCATCACCGACCTCCGCCCGGACGATCAGGAGCGCACGCTCGTCGGCACGCCGGGTTATATGCCGCCCTCGCCGGAACGCCCCGGCACGGTGGCGGCGGACATCTATGCCCTGGGCATGGTGCTGTATGTGCTTTGCACCGGGCGCGCGCCGGCACTTTTTCCCGAAGTGGCCACGACGCTCGTGAACACGGCGGAGCCAGCGGAGTTTTTCATCCTCAACCCCATCATCCTGAAAGCCTGCCAGCCGCTGCCCGCCGACCGCTATCATTCGGCGGCGCAACTGCGCCTGGACTTGGAGGCCATCCAAAACAACGCCGGTCACAGTGCGCGGTAAGCCGGCACCATCCGGTTAAATCAGCATTCTCCTCCGATTTTCCGTTCCCTTTCGTTCTTTTGAAAGATTCCAAAGATTTTTTGAAAGATTTCGATTTTTCCCACGTATTACAGGTAGGAGCGGAAAAGATTTCGCTGTCCGTTCAGGGTTGGCATAGGGGTTTTTGCTCGCGGTGCGCCCGGACAGCGACACCCAGGGTGGCACCGCACTTCTGAGCGCCTGGATGAAGGCGTATAAAACCTCATCATCAACAGAGCCGGACGCAAGTCCGGCTCTGGCTTAGTTTTGCCCGACCACCCGGCCCCACAGCTACCGCCATCCGCCGCTTGCCGCCCTGCCCGGTTTACGTTAGCTTGCGCGAATTATGGATGAAACGCCTTTTACGCAAACCCCGCCCCCACCGCCGTTGACGCCCCCGCCGGTCATCACGCCGCCCGCGCCCAAGCGCTGCCGCAGCGTGGGCTGGATGATCACCGCCATCATTCTCGCGCTGCTGCTGGGGCTGGCGGGACTGGTCATCATCGGACAGTTCGCCACGCACTCGCTGAATTTCAACCGCGGCTTCAAGAGCGCCAGCGCCCGCGAGGTCGGGCCGAAGCTGGAGGAATGTATTTTGGAGGACAACGATTCGCAGAACAAAATCGCCGTCATCACCGTGGACGGCATCATCAGCGGCCACGAATATGACGGCAGCGGCAACAACCTCGTGGACGTCGTCAAGGCGCAGCTCGACCGCGCGGCGGACGACAAACACGTCAAGGCCGTGCTGCTCAAGATGGATTCCCCCGGCGGTGAAGTGCTGGCGTCCGATGAAATTTACAACGCCATCCGCGACTTTCAGGAAGACGAGGCGGATGAACACGGCAAGCCCGGCCGCAAGGGCAAGCCGGTGATCTGCTCCATGGGCAGCCTCGCGGCAAGCGGCGGCTATTACATCTCCTGCGGCAGCCGCTGGATTGTCGCGAATGAGCTGACCATCACCGGCAGCATCGGCGTCATCATGCACGGCTACAATTATCGCGGCCTCATGGACAAGGTGGGCGTGTCGCCGATGACCTACAAGAGCGGGAAGTTCAAGGACATGTTGAGCGGCGAACGCGCGACGAACGAGATTCCCGCCGAGGAAGCCGCCATGGTGCAGGGCTTGATCAACGAGACTTACGAGAAGTTCAAGGACGTCGTCGCCGACGGCCGCAGCGCCGCGCATGACTTGAATAAGAAATCCGGCAAGTCGCTCGTGGAAAACTGGGCGGACTACGCCGACGGCCGCGTGGTCTCCGGCACGCAGGCGCTCAACCTCGGCCTCGTGGACGAACTCGGCAATTTCGACACCGCCGTGGACCGCGCGATGGACATCGCGAAGATAAAGACCGCGAACCTCGTGGAATACCGCGAGCGCTACGACCTCTCGAACTTCCTCTCGCTGTTCGGCCAGAGCGAAAAGTCCCATGACATCAAGCTCGACCTCGGCATGGAATCGCCCAAGCTCCGCGCCGGGCTGATGTATTTCCTCTATCAGCCGTAGGCAATGATGCTCGCCACCGGCACAGCGCCGTGGCGGCGGTGGATTATTATAAGCCGACGAGGACGTCGGCGCTCCATGGAAGGAGCGCCGGTCTGTGGCCGGCTTTGGGTTGTCAGCTTACGATTCATGTCCTCTTTGGTTTAGAACATCGCAGGTCACACATCGCTTTAAGCCGGCTGAAAGACGGCGCTCCACCGGAAAGTTTATTACTTCCGCAATTTACGGTGCAGGTTGCCGAAGTGAAATTCCAGCGTCGGCAGCAACAGCGGTTTCAAAAGCACCGCCAGCGGAATCGAGAGCGCCGTGGACGCCACCACGTCGGAGAGATGATGGCATTGCAGCGCGAGGCGCGACCACATCACCGCCAGCGCATACACCGCCGCGACCGCGCCCCAGCCGCGGTGCACCAGCCACGCCGCCGCCGCGAAGCCCGCCGCCGTCGCCGCGTGGCCGGACGGGAAGGAGGCGAATTGAAATTTGCCGATGATCCAATGGCCGTCGTGCCACACGCCGTAAAAGCCCTGCGGCACATCGTGGTTCAGCGGGCGCGTGCGGCCGGTGAACACGCGAATAATGAGCGCCGCCAGGCCGGTGATTTCGGAGGTTAGCGCGACGAAAAAGATTTGCGCGGCGACCACGGGGCGGTTCACCGCCAGAAAAATCGCGGCGCAGACAATGCCCCAGACCGCCGTCACCCAACCTTCGCCAATCTTGGAGCAAACCCACGCGAGCTTGTAGAGATTGTTGACCTTGTGCGTCGCGTCCAGCGCGGTGTCCAAGCGGGTGTCGAACGGCCACGCAAGCGCAATGGCGGCCACGCCGGCGAAGAGCCAGAGGAGCGGACGCCAACGTGATTTGGCCGGATCGGACATCACCCGAAGATAGGCGCTGCGCGGGCAAATAAAAATCCAAATTTCAATTTCACATGCCGTGGGAGCCAAGGTGACACGGTTCAAATTAAAAAATGTTAGCGACTCCTCACGTCGTCTCCGACATCTTGTGGGCGAGAATTATCGCCGTCCATGCAATCTGTTTTTGAAAAAGCCGCCGCGTATCCGCTGCGCGCCATCGTTTTGTTCAGCCTCGCGCTGCTGCTCTGCGGCAACTGGCTGCTGCCGCTGACCGACCGCGACGAGGCGCGCTTCGGCGAGGCCTCGCGCGAGATGCTCCAGCGCGGCGACTACGTGGTGCCGTGGTTCAACGGCCACTGGCGCTTCGACAAGCCGGTGTTGATCTACTGGTGCCAGGCCGCCAGCTATCGCGTGCTCGGCGACAATCCATTCGCCGCGCGGCTGCCGTCGGTGCTGTTCACCACCGGCATCGCGCTGCTGCTGGCGAACTGGGGCCGCAAAACCACCGGCAACAACAAGGTCGCGCTCATCGCCGGCGCGATGTTCGTGACCGGCCTGCACATCGCACTCATCGGCCGCGTCGCGACGGCGGACATGGCGATGGTTTTCTTTTTCGCGCTGTCCGCGTGGAGCGGCTGGGAATTGACGCGACCGGAGCAGCCGCAAAGAAAATTATGGTGGTGGACATTTTACATTTCGCTCGCGCTGGGATTTTTGGCGAAGGGACCGGAAGCCTGGCTGCCGCTCATCGGCCTGATTCTGGGTCGGAGCCTGCGCAAAGAATCTTTCCGCCTGCCAGTGATGGAAACGCTCGTCGGCCTCGTCGTCACCGCGACGCTGGTCTGCCTGTGGGGCGTGCCGGCCTTACTGCAAACGGGCGGCGCGTATCTCCACGTCGGCATCGGCGAACATGTCCTGAACCGCAGCATCAATGTCAACGACAGCCACGGCCTCGCGGGCGCGCTCGGCTTCATCGTCACACTGCCGGTGTATTTCCTGACATTCTTCGCGAGCTTTTTTCCGTGGAGCACGCGCGTGCCCTCGGCGCTGCGCCGCTGGTGGCCGGAACGGAGCCGCGACGATCTGGGCTGGTATCTGCTGGTGCAGGTCGCGCTGGTGTTCGCGGTGTTCTCGCTGGTGCGGACGAAGCTGCCGCATTATACCGCACCGGCGTGGCCGCTGCTGACGCTGTGGTTCGCGCGGCAAATCGGCGGCGACCGCGATCTCGGCGCGTGGTTCGGCAAACGTATCGCGGCGATGACCGCCGTGGTGCTGGCGTTGACGCTGGTCGGATTCCCGCTGGCGCGCGGGAAAATTCTCACGGAAAATTTGTGGGACGCCGTGCAGCCGCATGTTCGCCCGGAAACAAAAGTAGGCTGCTTCGGTTTCACCGAGGCGAGCCTCGTGTGGAAATTCCGCGCGGTCGTGACCAACAACCTCGTCCTCGGCGACGACATGGCGACGGCGAAAAAATTCCTCACCAACGCGCCGCCGCTCATCATCGTGGTACCGACGCAATACGCCAACCTGCTGCCGGAAACGAACGGCGTGCGGACGGAGGTTCACGGCCTCGACATGGTGCGGTTCAAGCAGATGAACCTGACCGTCATCATGCGGCCATGATCCACTGCCCTGCATAATTTAATTTGAATGACGCCGGCGCGCGCCGGTCAAACCTTCGATGATGAAAACTTTTTTGGGAACTTTGCTCGCGGCGGGCACATTGAATTTCGCCGCCGCCCAGTCCACGAATGTCATGAACACAAATCAAATCGAGACCGCCACGTTGGGCGGCGGCTGCTTCTGGTGCATGGAAGCCGTCTATGAACGCCTGCCCGGCGTGCTGTCCGTGACCAGCGGCTACGCGGGCGGCCACACCGTGAACCCGACCTACCACCAAGTCTGCGGCGGCGACACCGGCCACGCCGAAGTGACGCAGATCAAATTTGACGCAACAAAGATTTCCTTCGCGCAACTGCTGGACGTGTTCTGGCAGGCACACGACCCGACGACGCTGAACCGGCAAGGCAACGATGAGGGCACGCAGTATCGTTCCATCATCCTCTTTGCCGACGAAAAGCAAAAGCTCATCGCCGAAAAATCCAAGCTCGCGGCGCAGGCGAATTTTTTCAAGCCGATCGTCACGGAGATCGTGCCGCTGACGAAGTTTTATCCGGCGGAGGATTATCATCAGGGATATTTTGACGCGCACGGCCATGAGCCGTATTGCCAGCTCGTCATCGCGCCAAAGCTGGAGAAACTGGAACACAAGGAAATCATCAAGCCGACGGTGCAGATGCCGAAGTAAAAACGCGGCGCCTTTTGCCTTGCCAGCAGCTTGGCAAATAAATACTCTTTGCGCCGCAGTTGACCGCACTTGGATGGGGTCTTAGCTCAGTTGGTAGAGCGTCTCGTTCGCAATGAGAAGGTCAGGAGTTCGAGCCTCCTAGGCTCCACCATCCATAACATTGGCAAATCCTCTTGTTTCTTTTTTGACAAGGGGATTTTGTTTTTCACGCGGACAAAAATGTACAAATCAGGCTTGGGTTGACCGTGAGTTTGCGCTTTGCACATTTGCCTTTTAAGGCGTAAATGGACACAAAATGGAATTCTCCCATGCCGCCACGCCACTTTGAAGCGGTCATCTTTTCCGGCAAGGCCGCCATCGCCGCGCTCGTCGCAGCACTGGCCTACAAATTTCATGAACTGCCCGGCGCACCCTGGGTCGCGGCGGTTTCCGCCGTGCTGGTGACGCAGCCGGATCTCCATACCTCGTTCAAAGCCTCGCTCCTGCGCGTTGCCGCCAATCTCGCGGGCGCGTTCGGCGGCGCGCTGCTGCTCGGCGTCATCGGCGAACCGCTTGCGGCCATGGCCATCGGCGTCATGGTCACCGGGCTGATTTGCTATTTGCTGAAACAGGATGATGCGCTGTGCCCGGCGTTCGTCGCCGTCATCATCGTGACGCTCATCGGCGAGAACAGCAAATGGCACAGCTCGCTTGACCGCGTCGTCGCGGTCATCATGGGCTGCCTTTGTGCGCTGATCGTGGGATTTTTGTTCGACAAGATTTCCAGCTTGTTCAAATTTCACGGCCAAGACGGCACGCCAAAATCCGGCCAGCCGGAATGACAATTCGCATGAAATATTCTTTGAAAAACAAATGGGTGCTCATCACCGGCGCTTCCAGCGGCTTCGGCGCGGCGGCGGCGCGGGCATTTGCCGCCGAGGGCGCAAAACTGCTGCTCGGCGCGCGGCGCGTTGACCGGCTGGAAAAAGTCGCGGCCCGCGCCATCAAGACCGGCGCCGCCGCCGCACATTTTCACCAGCTCGACGTGAGCAGCACCACCAGCGTCGAAACTTTCATGGCGTGGGTGAGAACTAAGATTGGCCGGCGGAAATCGGCGGCGGGAAATTTGCGCGTCCTGATCAACAACGCCGGCGGCGCGCACGGGCTCGATTCCGTGGCGGCGGGCAAGGACGCCGATTGGGAAACCACGTTGCAGACCAACGTCCTCGGATTGCTCCGCGTCACGCGCGCGGCGCTGCCGCTGATGCCGCCCGATGCCGGCGCGAGCATTCTTAACATCGGCTCCATCGCCGGACGCACCGCCTATGCCGGGGCGGCGGCGTATTGCGCGGCCAAGGCCGGCGAACTCGCCGTTACGCGAGCGCTGCGCCATGAACTGCTCGGCACGGGCATCCGCGTCGGGACGATTGATCCGGGGCTGGCGGAGACGGAATTTTCCGTGGTGCGATTCAAGGGCGACAAAAAGAAGGCCGACGACGTTTACGCGGGCATGAATCCGCTCACGGCAGCGGACATCGCGGAAATCATGGTCTGGGTCGCCAGCCGGCCGCCGCACGTCAACATTGACGAAATCCTGGTGAAGCCGACCGACCAGGCGGAGATGGGAAAAGTGTTCCGACGGCCGGTAAAATAATTTTCAGATGCCCTTGTTCGCCCGCCAGAGCAGCACCGCGCCGATGGCTTGAAACAGGAAATTCGGCAGCCACAAAATGAGGTGAGGGTGCCATGCCGGGTGCGCCGACAGCGATTCACCGAGCATGATGAAGGCGTAATACACCACCACCAGCACGAGCGCGATGGCGATGCCGATGTTGGTCTCGCGCCGGTGCATCCGGATGCCCAGCGGGATGCCGATGAGCGTGAAGCCGAAGCACGCGAACGAAAAGGCGATTTCCCGGTGCATTTCCACGCGCACGGATTCAAGCAGCGTTTGCTGCCGCTGCTGCAGGAATTTCATCTGGGCTTCCGGCGAGGACGCGACGTTCGTGGAGATTGTCAGCTTCATCGTTTCCAGCGAATGCAGTTCCTGCCGCAGTTGCCAAAACGTCATGTCGCTGATGCGCGGCGGCGGCGCGCGGTTCGTGATGGCGTTCAGGCTGAAATTCATCGTCAACATCGGGAACGTGGCGATATGGGTGGTGATGTTCGTGACGTCCCGGGTGGTAAAGACGACGCTGCGAACGTCATACATATCCAGCGCGAGCTGGTTGCCCGCACGGTTCGGATTCATCTGGCCACGCGTCGCGTGTATCGTCATGTCCACGTTGGTTTCGTTTTGCAAACGATAGATCATCACGTTTTCCAAATTGCCGCCGTCGTTCTTTTCGACGAAGAAAATATAGCCGGGAAAACTGCGGATGAAGCGACCCTCCGGCAACTGCCCGTTCATCAGCGACGACGAGATTTCCAGAAACATCCCCCGGTAGGCCATGCGGCAGCGCGGCCCCAACTCGACGTTGAACCACGCGCTCAACGTGCAGCACAACAGGCTCAACAGCAGCACCGGCGTGATGAGCGACAGCAGACTCACGCCGCTCGCGCGCGCGGCGGTCAGCTCCTGATCGGCGCTGAACCGGCCAAAGACCAGCAACGTGGCCGTCAGCATCCCCATCGGCAACGCGAACACCCACACGAAGGGAATCAGGTAGAGAATCGCGCGCACCAGAAACATCAGGCTGACATGCGTGACAGTCAGCAGCAGCAGGATGTCGCGCAGGCCGTTGCCGACGAGCAGCACGGCGGTGAACACCGCCACGGTGAGCAGCAGCGCGATGAACACCTGACCGACGAGATATTTATGCAGCGTTTTCAATGGATATGACCGCCCGCAAAGTGGCGTATTTGCGCCACGGAGAAAAGCCAATTCAGCACTGCCGGAATAATTGTTACCGGCTCGTGAAACCGATTTCGTGAATTGAAATTAAAAAAGGCGTCCGATTTTCATCGGACGCCTTGTCGTTAATCTATGATCAGGCCAGCAGCGGATTTTCCGCTTCCGCCGGGGCTTCGGATTCAGCCGGCTCCGGCTCGTCCGGCAATTCCACCAGCGGATTGAGCTTCACCTTGCGGTGGCGGTCAAAGCCGGTGCCCGCCGGGATGATGTGACCCATGATGACGTTTTCCTTGAACCCGCGCAGCGAGTCAATCTTGGAACGCGTCGCGGCCTCGGTGAGCACACGGGTCGTGTCCTGGAACGACGCGGCACTGAGGAAGCTGTCGGTTTCGAGCGACGCCTT
>CAYUGC010000118.1:0-10812 GCA_964444085.1 uncultured Bifidobacteriaceae bacterium
GGCGCTGTCGTTGACATCGAGGAACGCGATGCGCTCGGGGAATTCCGTGTTGTAAAAATTTCGCGCCAGCAGCGCGCCGGTTTTGAGATCCACTTCCGTTTGCACGTGCAGCAGGCTTTTCTGCCGCAGATCGCCTAATACCCATTCCCAGTAACCGGTGACCGACAGGCGGCGCGGCCGGCCCGAGACGTTGCGCAATTTCAAAACCGAAAACTTCACCGGCGCATCCATCGCCACATACACCCACAGCTCCGTGGCGATGCCGTGCTCCGTATGTTCGAACACCGTGTAGCCAAAACCATGGCGGATGACATAAGGCGTCCCGCCGCGCGCGGGCAGCGGCGTCGGCGACCAGAATTGCCCGGTCTGCTCATCACGGATGTAGAGCGCCTCGCCCGTGGTGTCCTGGACCGCGTCGTTGCTCCATGGCGTCAGGCGAAATTCATGGGAGTTTTCCACCCAGGTGTACGCCGCCCCGCTTTCCGAAACGACCGTGCCGAAATACGGATTGGCCAGCACGTTGACCCACGGCGCGGGCGTCATCTGGCCGGGCTGAAGCGTGATGACATATTCCTGGCCGTCGCGGGTGAAGCCGCCAAAGCCGTTTTCAAAAATCAGTTCGCGCGGCGGCAGCGGCGCGGGAGGTTCCAAAACCGGGGAATGCGTCTGTGCCAGGGCGGGAACCAGCGGCTCCAAAACACTGCGATGTTCCAGTTGCTCCGTCAGCGTTCCCTTTTCGTCGTCCAAAACAATGCGCGCCGCCGATTGCAGCAGGACACGGTCATCATTGGGAATTTGCTCGAGTCGCCGGACGAAAATCCCGCCGGGCTTGTCCAGCATCTGCGCCTCGATACCCGACGAAATCAGCGTCGTGATCTGGTCCTGCAACGACTGGCGATAAACTGAGACGTCTTCATTCAGGATGACGAGATCAACTGTCAGCCCTTTCATGCGCCAATACGAATGTGCCTGGATCAACTGCTTGGCGATCTCGATTTTCTCCGGGTCGCTGATGCGGAGCAACACGATGGGCGCGTCGCCCGAAATACCGTAGCTCCAAAGGCCATTTTGGCCGCGCCGGTTGTTGAGCAGGATGCCGGGGCTGGCCCGCCGTGCCGGATCGGCATAGATCAACGCGCCCGCGAGCCGCCCGTAGAGCTGGGCTTCCGCCTCCGAGATGTTGAGTTGATGCAGCGTCACCTGGCTGTGCGTCCACGCGAGGTCGAAGGTGCGGTCTGCCATGCGCGGGCTTTGATATTTTTCCACCTGCGCCAGCGCGGTTTCCTGATTTTCCGTCACGCCCACCACCAGATCAATGACCGCGGATTCATAGGGCGGCAGCGTGACCGTGCGCCGCAATGAAATGATGGGATCCAGCACCGGGCCGACCGTGTTGGACAACGGCGCAATGTCCCGCATCGCTGCCGGGTGATCCAAGCTCCCGCCGCGTCCGACGAAAATGGAGCGGTCGGTTTCGCAGGAGATCGCCCCTTGGTCGCCGCCCTGTCCCACCATCAGATGCAGCAACCACGGCGGCCTTTCGTCCTGCGAACGCGCGCGGCGGGTGCAGAGAATGGCCGAAGATTTTTGCGCAAATTCAGTTTGCACGAACAGATTGCTGAACGCCGGATGTACCGCGTCGGCGTCAGGTCGCGCCAGCACCACCTCCGCATAACTGGTCAGTTCGATCTCGCGCGTGACGGGCGACCGGTTGGTGATCGTGATGCGGCGCAGCTCCACGTCATCCTCCGGCGACACGCTGATCTCCGTGTGGATGTCGAGGCCGGCCTGCCGCTGGCGAAACTCCGCGCGCGCCTGCGTGAAGATCGCTTCGTAACGCTGCGTCAGGCGCAACGTCGGTTGATGCGTGGTGGACCAGAATTCTCCCGTCCCCAGATCGCGCAGATAAACAAACATTCCCCAGCAATCGCGCGTGCCATCCTCGCGCCAGCGCGTGATGGCCAGATCGCGCCAGCGACTGTAGCCGCCGCCGGCGCTGCTGATGACAACATGGTAACGGCCGTTGGATAGCAGATGCACTTCCGGCGCGGGCGGCTTGGGGTTTGTGAAAACGCGCATGACCGCTTCGCCGCTGCCGGTGAACGACCGCGAATCTTCCAGTCTCAAATCCTCTGCCAGCACGCTCGCGGCCGTCTTTGGCACTCGCTCCTGCAATAACAAGTCCGCTGCCATCAGCACTGGACAGGCCATGAAGCGCCGTTGCATCGGATAGTCCCGCAACAGATTCACCAACGCCAACAGGCTCATGCCTTGATGATGCGCCATGTAGGATTGGATCGTGGCGCTCGCTTCGCCCGGCGGCAGCCGCGACGGCGTGTAATCCACGGCTTCGTAAAAACCGTAAGCGCCTTCGCGCCCCTCGTTCGCGAGCCGCTGCAAATTCTCGCACGCGGCCACCGGCTCCACCATCAGCGCTAGGGCGGTGGCGTAGGGCGCGATGACGAGATCGTCCGCCAGTCCGCGTTTCAAGCCGAGGCCCGGCACGCCGAAGGCGCGGTATTGGTAATTGAGTTGCACATCCGTCCGGTTGTAGCCGGATTCCGAAATGCCCCACGGCCCGCCGCGCAATTTTCCATATTCAATCTGTTGCTGGACCGCCGCCTTGCAGGTGTGATCGAGCAAGGTGTTTTCATAGTTCGGCATTACCAGCAACGGCATGAGGTATTCGAACATCGAGCCGCTCCACGAAACCAGAATCGGTTCGCCGCGCGCAGCGACGAGCAGACGCCCCAGCGAGAACCAGTGATCGTGCGGAACCTGGCCAAAAGCGATGGCGACGTAGCTGCACAAGCGCGCCTCCGACGCCAGCAAATCGTAAAAGCTGTTGTCGCACCGGCGCTCGGTGACATTGAAACCGGTCGTGAACAGATTCCGCTCCGTGTCGAATAGGAACGTAAAATCCATCGCCGCGAGTTCTTCGCTTTGCCTGGCCAGGGTTTCCAAGACGAGCAGGCGTTGCCGGGCGTGTTCGCTGGCTTCCCGCAGGCAGCGCGCAAATTCCGGGTCCGCCGCGCCGGCGGTCGGCAGCGGGTCGGGCGTTTGATCCAGTGTCGAAAGTTCCCGCAAGGTCGGCGCTTGCTCCAGCTTGGCAAACTTCGCGGCCAGTTCAGGCGCGCGGAGGCGATTGTCCGCGTTCCCCAGCCACGGCGCGAGGTGGCGCAGGTCTTCCAATTGCTCCTCGCAATTTTGTTTCAGGGCCTGGCTCCACGTTTGCAGTTCGTGCTCCTTGTTCGCGAACGCATCGGCGATCTGGTTTGCCAGATTCGCCGCGCGTTTCAGCAACGTGTGGGTCGCGCTTAGGGTGGTGGGGGCCGTCACCAGGATTTCGTCGAGCTGCGACAACGCGACGTTCTCGGCCGCCAGCGTTTTCAAAATCCCGACGGTGTCGCGCAACCCGATGAAAAACTGGGGCGGGAAAATCTTCTCCTCCGCCAGTTCCCGTAATCCCGAGCTGAGGGTCAGCAAATGGCCGGCGAGATTGCCGCTGTCCACGCTCGATACGTAAAGCGGCAGGAGTGGCCGCAGCGTGCGCGTCTCATACCAGTTGTAGAAATGCCCGCGATGCCGCTCGAGCTTTTGCATGGTGGCAAAGGCAGCCTGCGTGCGGCGGATGACGCCGCCCGCCGCCAGATAACCGAAGTCACCCGCGGCCAGATTGGCGAGCAAGGCCAGCCCCATGTTCGTCGGCGACGTGCGCGTGGCGATGGTCGGGGCCGGCGCTTCCTGAAAATTATCCGGCGGCAGCCAGTTCTCCTGCGCGGTGACAAAGGTCTCAAAAAAATGCCAGGTCTTGCGCGCGGTCTGCCGGAGAAACGTCAATTGCGCGGGCTTCAAATCCGGCGCGTTCGATTCGATGGGCTGGCTGATCCACCACGCGATCAACGGCGCGGCTAGCCAGAGCGCCAGGAACGGCTGGGCCGGGGGAAATTGCAACGGCATCGTGAGTCCGATCACCAACCCCACCGCCAGCGCGACCAGCGGCGAAACCCACATCGTGGCATAAAAGCCGCCCAGATCAGCCCGCGTGGCCCGCTCGGAATCGCCCGAGGTTTGCCATTCGAGCAGTCTTTTGCGCGTCACGAGCAAACGCACCAGCGTGCGGCCGATGGCATCCAGGCTGATGAATGCGTCGTAGGGCAGAAACGCCAGCGTGAGACCGATCTGGCCAAGCTGGCGTCCGCCTGATCCGGCCACGCTGCGCAGATGCATCGACCACGGCAAATCTTTCGGCTTGCGAAACCCATTGACCAGCGACGCCAGCAATCCGGGCAGCGTGATGATCGCCAGCACCAGCAGCGAACCCCGGCCACCGAGTTCCGGCAGCAACAGCCAATGCCCAATTAACAAAATCATGAGGGCGATGGGCACGAGACTGCGGCGCAGATTATCGAAAATCTTCCACTGCGATAGGCCGGAGAGCGGATTGGCGATGCGCCGGGCATCGGAGCCGGGCACGCGTGGCAGCAGCCATTGCGTGATCTGCCAGTCGCCGCGAATCCAGCGGTGCCGCCTGTCAATGTCCACGTTGTAGCGCGACGGATGTTCCTCGTAAAATTCCACGTCGCTCACGAGGCCGGAGCGGGCATGGCACGCCTCCAGCAAATCGTGACTCAACACCGTGTTCTCCGGGAAACGTCCGTGCATCGCGCGCTGGAAGGCGTCCACATCGTAAATGCCTTTGCCGATGAACGAGCCTTCCTGAAATACATCCTGATACACGTCGGACACTTCGCGCGTGTAAGGATCAATCCCCGCGTCGCCGGCCAGCAGCCGGACGAACCACGAGCGCCGCGAACTCGGCAGGCTCACGCCGAGGCGCGGTTGCAGGATGCTGTAGCCCTCCGTGACAATTTCGCGTTCGGGATGAAACTCCGGACGGTTCAGCGGATGCGCCATCGTGCCGACCAGTTGCCGGGCGGCATCGCGCGGCAACTGCGTGTCGGTGTCCAGCGTGATGACGTATTTGACGGCGGGTAGAATCGTCATGTCTCCGACGATTTCGGAAAAGCGTTCGCTTGCGCCGCCGCGCAGGAGCGCGTTGAACTCGGTGAGTTTTCCGCGCTTGCGTTCGTAGCCCATCCATGTGCCTTCGCTCGCGTTCCAGCGGCGCGGGCGATGAAACAGGAAAAATATATTTTTGTTCGCGGGACAATACTTCTGGTTCAGCATTTCGACGCCGGCGCGCGCCCGTTGCCGCAGCGCTTCGTCGGCCGGCAGAATCTCCGCCGGTGCGTCGCGAAAATCCGTGAGCAGCGCAAAATGCAGATGCTCATCCCGGTTGGCGAGATGATGGATTTCCAGGGTCTCGATGAGCCGGTCAATGCCCTCCAGGTTGTTGAGCATCGTGGGCACGGCCACCATCGTGCGGCAATCCGTCGGGATGCCCTCGGAGAAATCCATGCGCGGGAGCGGGCACGGTTTCAACAGCAGCGTGCACAGCCAGTTCATCAGCGACACGGCTAGCTGGCTGGCGCACAGGAGAAATACCAGCGTGAAGCAAGCCAGTTTCCATTCCGTCACGCCGAGCTTCAACGCCTCCAGCAGAAACCCCAGGGTGGCGAGCAGGGTGATGGTCGCGATTCCGCCGCCATAAAACGTCAGGGGAAAACTGTGGATGCAGCGTTCCTTGATCGAACTCCACGGCCAGCGCACTTTCACGGCCCGTCCCAGCAGCGTCCGGCCTTTGTCTATCAAGTAAAACCCCACATGAGCGGTCCGGCCGTCGCGCCCGTTTTTTTGGGCGCTCTCTGCGGCCAGGTCGATGGCCAGTTGCGCGACCTCCCAGGACGAGTTCGGGCTCTGACTGTGACGGGCAAAGAATTCGATGGCGTGGCGATAACGATCGCGCGTTGCAAAATCCATCTGGCCATAAATCCCGGCCGGATCGGTGCGCAAAATCTTTTCGACCCGGCTCAATGTCTCCACGAACTCCTTCCAGTCCTTCGCGCTCAGGAACCGCAGGCTGGCAATGCTGTGGCTGACCGAAACCTGGTCCGCCGCCTGGTTCTGGCTTTCCTGCTGCACCAGTTGTTCGATGGACCGGCCATGTTCCGCGAGCCGTTGTTCGAGCCAGCCGCGCGCGAGATGCAGCACCGGGCTTTGCCGCGACAGCCGCTGGCAAAATTCCGCCACGAACGAACTGGAGACCGGCAGGTCTGCCTTGGCCATGTCCGCCACAACGATGACGAGGTGTGCTGGGTTTTTTTCCGCCATCGCCTGCAAGCGATCCACCCACAAATCCGCCAGGTTGCGATCCTCACGGGCGAGGATCAGCCGGGTGGTGATGCGCTGGAGATTTTCAATCAGCCCTAGCCGCAACATGATGGGAATCGCCCACAGCTCGCCGAGCTTCAGCGAGCTCACCGTTTGATAAGCGGCGATGAACGCATGGAGTGGCTCGGCATCCACCTGCGCATCCACATGCGAAATCAATTCGAGCACGATGTCATACACGCGCGGCAATCCGGTGGACGGACCATTTACCAGTCGCGGCAACTGCCGGCTGTAGCCGTGCGGCAGATGCCGGCGCGCCAGTTGAATCTGTTCCTCGATCAGGTAAAAATTGTCCAGCAACCATTCGGCGGCGGGCGTGATGTGGCGGGTGGGTTCCACCGCGAGCGTGGCGCGATTGAAGCCCCGCAGGATGCGCTCGTTTTCATCCAGGCGGGCCAGCAGGACATTGGCACTGCGCCGCGTGACGACCCGATGGCTGGCGGCCAGATTTTTGGCATGGCGCGCCAGTTGTTCGACGCTGAACAACTCGGCGCGCAACGGTGGTTCACCCCCGTCCACCTGCGAGCGGATATTTCCGGCCACCCAATTTTGAAACCGCAATGGCAGAGTCTGCATCATATATTAATTTCTGATCGCGATTTCTGCGATGACCGCGCGCCGCTGCGGTTCGTTTGACCCGGTGCTGTCAGTCCGCCCATGCCTCAAGGCACCTGGGAGAAAGTTCAAAACCTGGCGGGACCTTGATCAGTCCCAACGAAATCACGTTGCCGCTTTGACTGTTATCTCTTCCCTGATGATGCGCCGGATGCTTGGCCGATGGTATGGGGTGTTACCCCACCAAGGCTTGCTGCTGGGCGGACGATTCCCGGAAGCGTTTGCGCAGTGCGCTGGAAATCCGCGCGGGACGGCCAGCACGGGTTTGCCGCCGTGGTTGCGTGTCCACCAATGATCGACTCCGTTGCCAGCTTCGCCACCGTTTCGTTGGACGAGCTGCTGGCGGCGATGGGGTGAAAACTTGCCGGTAGGGTTACACCCCATGGCGGAATGGCTTCCGTCGGATTATTATCCTGTCATGAATGATAAAATGTTTTCCTTCTCATCTGGCCCGGCCGGGCTTGTTTTAGGCGCTGTGCTTCTGGGCACGCTGACCGGCTGTGTGGCTTATGTGGACCGGCCGGCTCAGGGCAGTGTGTACGAAGATAATTCCGCCACTTTTCTGGTGCAGGACGACTACGTTTATTACCCCAGCTATGAATGTTATTACAGCGTCAGCCGGCATCAATACGCCTACCGGGAAGGCAACGTGTGGGTGGCCCGGCCCGCTCCGCGTGGCGTCACGGTGAACGTGCTGCTGGCCTCGCCGTCTGTGCGGATGAATTTCCACGATGCGCCGGCCCAGCATCACGCCGCCGTGATCCAGCAGTATCCGAGAAATTGGAAACCTGACAGTGCCAAGCCAGGCCACAATCGGAATGAAGACAAGCGCGGAGAAAACAACGGCCGATAATCACCGCATAAAATACGGTGAAGCAGCCGGCTGTTCACCGCCTCACTTTTTTGCCCTTCGCCCCTGCGGCTTGCACCTTGTTGCTCACGCTGAGCGCGGCTGGCGGGCGGTCAACTTTTTCCCTTCCGGTTGTTCGCCATAAAGTAGAGCAGGGGCACCAGTACCGGCGCGGTGAACATTGAAATCAAGCTGCCCGCCATCAGCGCAATCGCCAGCCCTTGAAAAATTGGGTCGGTCAGAATCACGGTTGCGCCCGCCACCACCGCCAGCGCCGTGAGCATGATGGGACGGAACCGAATCATGCCCGCCTCCACCACTGCCTCGGCGAGCGGATGACCTTCGGCTAGCCGCAGTTCGATGAAGTCCACGAGGATGATGGAATTGCGCACCACGATGCCCGCGCCCGCCATGAAGCCAATCATGGAAGTGGCGGTGAAAAAGGCGTGCAAAATGCCGTGCGCTGGCAAAACCCCAATGAGCGAAAAAGGAATCACGATCATCACAATCAGCGGCGTCAGAAATGACTTAAACCAGCCGACCATCAAAACGTAAATCAGCACCAGCACGGCGGCGAACGCCAGGCCGAGATCGCGAAATACTTCAATCGTGATATGCCATTCACCATCCCATTTCATCGCGGGTTGCTGGTCGGAGAACGGCAGCACGGCGTTGTAAATTTTCAGCGGCGAGCCGTCGCCGCCAAATTCGCGCGTATCAAGTTTCGTCAGGGCGTCATTCATTTTCAAAATGGCATACACCGGGCTTTCCACCACGCCCGCCACGTCGCCGATGACGTAAGTGACCGGCATGAGATTCTTGTGATAAATGCTTTTGTCCGTGATGGTCTGTTTCACCGTCACCAGTTCGCGCAATGGCACAAGCGGCGAACCTTGCGGTTGGCCACCATTGGCAATCAAACCCGGTTCGGGCAGGGCATTGGCGTCGCCGGAACGGACGCGCAGCGCGAGCAGTTCCTCCGGGTTGCTCCGGCTGGCCAGCGGCAGTTGCAGGACGATGTTCACGTCCTCCTTCTCGCGCGGGACGTGCAGCAAATCCACCGACTCGCCGCTCACGGCGATTTTGAGCGTCTGCGAAATCGTCTCCGCGCTGATGCCGTGCAATGCCGCTTTTTCCTTATCAATCACGAATTCCACTTTCGGCTGGTCGGCTTTGATATACCAATCCGTGTCCACAACGCCGGGCGTGTTGTGGAAAATATCAATTACCTTTTGCGCCAGCTTCAATCGGTTTTCCTCGGTTGGCCCGTAGATTTCGGCCACCAAGGTTTGTAGCACCGGCGGGCCGGGCGGCACTTCGGCCACGGCCACGCGCGCGCCGAATTTTGCGGCGATCTCCGCCACGTGCGGACGCACCCGCTTGGCGATGTCGTGGCTCTGCGCTTTGCGCTCATTTTTGGGAACGAGGTTGATTTGCAAATCCGCCACGTTCGCGCTGCGCCGCATGAAGTAGTGGCGCACGAGGCCGTTGAAATTGAACGGCGACGCCACCCCCGCATAAATCTCGTAATCCGTCACCTCTGGTTCGGTGCGGACAGTCGCGGCGATTTCCCGCGCGGCCTGCGCGGTGCGTTCGAGCGAACTGCCTTCCGGCATGTTCAGGATGATTTGAAACTCGCTCTTGTTGTCGAACGGCAGCATTTTCACCTTCACCCAGCCGACATAGACGAGTGCCATTGAGATGAGCAGCAGCACGACGAGCGCGGCGAGAAATTGATAACGCCGTTTCGCGCTGGCAATCAGCGGCGTCATCAGTCCGCGATACATCCGGCCAAAGAATTTTTCACTGGCCGATCCGTGATCCGGCGTGTGGCTGTCGGCCGCATTGATTTTCTTCCGCCATTGTAAAACACGGATGGCCGCCCACGGCGTCACGATGAAGGAGATTGCCAGCGAGAAAAACATCGCCGCACTTGCCCCGATCGGGATCGGCCGCATATACGGCCCCATCAAGCCACCAACGAAAGCCATCGGCAGCACGGCGGCAATCACCGCGAATGTCGCGAGAATCGTCGGGTTGCCGACTTCGCCCACAGCTTCGATGGCAACGACCGCCCGGCTGCGCCCCTTGCTTTCCGGCAGATGAAAATGGCGGACGATGTTTTCGACGACGACGATGGCGTCATCCACCAAAATGCCGATGGAGAAAATCAGCGCGAACAGCGTGATGCGATTCAGTGTGAAGCCGTGGAGATAAAACACCAGCAGCGTCAGCGCGAGCGTCGCGGGTATCGCCAGCGCCACGATGAGGGATTCGCGCCAGCCCAGCACGAGCAGGATTAAAAACGACACGCTCACCACCGCGAGCAGCATGTGCCAGAGCAGTTCGTTGGACTTGTCCTCCGCCGTGACGCCGTAGTTGCGTGTGACGCTCACCTGGACATCCGCTGGAATGATGTAGCCCTTGAGCGTGTCCACTTTTTTCAAAACCTGACGTGCGACGGAAATGGCATTCGCGCCGGGCCGCTTGGCGATGGAGATCGTCACGGCCGGTTCATCAATGTAGCGCCGGCGTCCCGCCTGCGGATTCATGGAGTCTCCCGGCTCCGTGTTTCCACTGGCGGCGCGGACACCGCCAGAACTCGCAGGCGAGACGCCTGCGCCACCACTGCCGAAGAAAATATATTGGCTCGGTTCTTCCGCGCCGTCCTTGATATCCGCCACATCACGCAGATAAATCGGTTTGCCGGAATACGCGCCCATCACCACGTTGCCCACGTCATCGGCGGTTTGCAAAAACGCGCCGGTTTCCACGATGATTTCGTGGTTGTCGCTCGTCAGGTTGCCGGCGGAATACTGCTTGTTCGCCTGTTGCAGCATCGGTACCAGTCCGGCGGGCGACAGATTGCGCGCCGCCAACCGCACCGGGTCGAGCAGCACGCGCACCTGTCGTTGCGCGCCGCCGATGATGGTGGTTTCAGCCACCAACGGCACTTGCTTCACCGCATCATCCACTTGCGCAGCCAGCCGCCGCAAGGTGAGGTGATCGTAATGCGGACTGTGAATCGTCAGTGCCAAAATCGGCACGTCGTC
>CAYUGC010000119.1:0-10704 GCA_964444085.1 uncultured Bifidobacteriaceae bacterium
ATCGAATTGACCCTGCCGATGGATGAGAAGGGTTTGACGGATTTGATCGACCCGGATACCGGGGCGCTTACCGCCTCACCCCATCCGCCGGATGCCGCGCAAGGCCTGGCTTTGTTGTCCAAGGCCGGATTGGTCATCAGCCGCGACGAGCAAAAGAACGAAACCGTGCTGATGGGCATGAATGGCGTGTTGGCGCAGGAATCCAGCGCCGACCAGTGGGACAAAATCACCAACCAGCAAGCACTGGACACCATCCGTAAAAATTACATGAGCCATGGCGGGATGCTGGGCGCAGTGATGCATGGCAACCCGCCACAAACTTTTCTGTTCAAGTCCGTCGCTGGGAAAATTGGTCTCCTGCAAATCACCGGCTTCACCGAGAACCCGCGCGGCGTGAAGATTCGCTACAAGCTGGTGCAGAAAAATCAAACTTTGCCGCAAGCGGCAAGGGAATCAGCAGACCTTGAGCAGCAGATTCGGACCGGGCTGGATTACGAGCCGGTGGTCTGGTGCAAGGGAGCCAGCGTGCGTTCGGTGTATCTGGCAGACGACAAGCGCAAGGCTGTCCTCGTCCTGGATGATCCCGAAATCGGCCGGCAGGATGTTGTCTTGAACGCCGATGATTCGGGGCGATTTGAAGGTTCCCTACTGGGGAACTCACAAGGTTTGAAATGGTGGTATCCTGTTTCCGTGCTGCCTGCGGACTGCGCGCGACTGCAGACCGAATATAGTGCTTTGCCCGGTGGAGACACTTTTGAACCCGATGGCGAACTGGCCGTTCTCCGTCCAGACGATGTTGACTGGTCTTTGTTCGGGATTGATTTCGACAACGGGAAGATGATGCGTGTTCCGAAAGAAATTGCCGGAAAGCCTGAAGATGACATCAAATCACTCCACAACAAAGAGGGGCTGAATCGTTGGGCGCGGGAAAATGGAGTGGATGCCCTGGCCCGATTCACCACCAACGAATTCGAATTTGCATTTTTTGACATGCCCACGCATCTGCTTTACCTCACCGACGGCTGGCAAAGTTTGAAGCCGGACCGAATCAAGCGGGCGTTAGTCTCTGGAAAACTGCCGGGGTCGGGCCGTTTTGGCGACAAACTAACCAACTACTTTGATAATAGTGGTGTTGCCGTTGCCTTTCGAACCCGTGAAAACAGGCTGGGCGCCTGGCGAATGGCTGGCAAGGTGGGCGATCCTTTGAACCCGCGCGGCGTGAAGGTTCGCTACAAGCTGGTGCAGCGGATGCCAGACACGGGCACACAAGACCCACAACCCGGATCCAGGAGTCAATCAACACAGATTCCCTCCAGCATGAGCTTGTCCGCAGGCGGCAAAGTGGTTGTCGATACAAAAGGTGTAACGCTGACTGCGGATCGCGTCGAATTCTTTGGCACAAATACTATGAAGGCGACGAACGTGCGCATGACTTCCACGAACAATACACCCGTCCACTGATTCGACTTTCACAATCGCGCCCGATGCGCCACACAGCACCGCTTCCCACGAAAGCGCCTGAGGACTGGCGCACTCCAAGACGCTGCGCGCGGCACGGGAGTCTTCGGACAACGCGCCAGTTCCCATTCGTGCCATTTGCCTGTAACAGAAATCTGAAATTCTTTAATATGCAGATGAATGGCAGCCCTCGAAACCGGCAGTTCCGCCCCATCGCGGCCCCAGCCCGTCTTCGCCACCACCCGTTGGTCGGTGGTGCTGGCGGCGGGCCACAGTGACACTTCCCATGCCCACGATGCCCTGGCGCATCTGTGCCGGAGCTACTGGTATCCGCTTTACGCCTACGCCCGCCGGCGCGGCCAGTCGCCGCACAACGCGCAGGACTTGACCCAGGAATTCTTTGCCCGGCTGTTGCACGGCAACTGGATCGCCCAGGCCGACCAGCAGCGCGGCCGCTTCCGCACGTTCCTTCTCTCGGCCATGCAACATTTCATGGCCAACGAGTGGAACAAGGCCCACGCGCAGAAACGCGGCGGCACGCAGCCCGTCCTTTCGCTCAACGACGATTCCGCCGAGCAGCGTTACCTGTTGGAACCCGCCGAAAAACACACGCCGGAAACCTTGTTTGAACGCGGCTGGGCGCTGTCGTTGTTGAACGATGTCCTGCGCCGGCTGGAGGAGGAATATCGCCGCGCAGGAAAAAGCGCGTGGATGGAAGTGATGCGGCCGGCGCTGACGGCGAACCGGGATGCCATCGGCTGCGCGGACATTGCCCAAAAGCTGGGAATGACCGAAGCCGCCGCCCGCGTGGCCGTGCATCGCCTGCGCCAGCATTACCGCCGGCTGATCCAGGCGGAGGTGGCTAACACGGTCGCCTCGCCGGACGAGGTGGAGGCGGAAATGCGGCATCTTTTTCAGGTGCTGACGGCGGGTTGAAAATATTCTGTAACAATTTTCGGGAACACTTTCAGAAACGGATGAAGGACAATGATGCATACCCAGAAAATTTGCGAGGATTGCGGAACACTGATGGCAGCGGATGCCCCGCAAGGGATGTGCCCGGCCTGTTTGATGAAAGTGGCGCTGGCCACCGGCACGGTCGCAGGCGATGAACCCAAGGGCTTCATTCCGCCCACCGTGGCAGAACTGCAGGCCAGGTTCCCGCAGCTGGAAATCCTGGAACTCATCGGCCACGGCGGCATGGGCGCGGTCTATAAGGCGCGGCAAAAGGAACTGGATCGTGTGGTGGCGCTGAAAATCCTGCCGCCGGACATCGGCCAGGACGCGGCGTTTGCGGAACGCTTCGCCCGCGAAGCCAAGGCGCTCGCCAGGCTGAATCACCCGGGCATCGTCACCATCCACGAGTTTGGCAGCGTGGCTGCGACGCTCCCGTCGCCGGAATGTGTCGGGAGCGCCCCTGCCGCCAAGCTCTATTTCTTCCTCATGGAATACGTGGACGGCGTGAACCTGCGGCAGTTGATGCACGGCAACCGCATCTCTGCGCGCGAGGCGCTGGCCATCGTGCCGCAGATTTGCGACGCGCTGCAATTCGCGCACGACCAAGGCATCGTGCACCGCGACATCAAGCCGGAGAACATCCTCATGGACCGGCGGGGCCGGGTGAAGGTGGCGGATTTCGGGCTGGCGAAGATTGTGGGCAATGTGGCGCAGGCGTCCGCGCCTGCGGGTTCTGGCGGCGTCCCTGCCGCCAGTGTGGGGGACACGGAGCAAGGATGCTCCGTGAACCCGCAGGCTGGGAAGCCTGCGCTACAGGACTTGACGGACGCGGGCAAGGTGATGGGCACGCCGCAATACATGTCGCCGGAGCAAATCCACGCGCCGGGCGAGGTGGATCACCGGGCGGACATCTACGCGCTGGGGGTGGTGTTTTACCAGATGCTCACGGGCGAACTGCCGGGCAAGAAGCTCGAAGCGCCGTCGAAGAAAGTGCAGATGGACGTGCGTCTGGATGAAATTGTTCTGCGCGCGCTGGAAAAGAACCCCGAACTCCGCTACCAGCAAGTCAGCGACGTGAAGACGATGGTGGAGACCATCGTGGCCACGCCGCCGGGTAGCAGCGGACGTGAGGAGGTTCAAACTGAAAATTCGCAAATTGGAAAAACCATAAACAAGTCGTGGCTGACGTCCCCCTTGTCCTCGCCCGAGGTGCGCGAGATTTCCGCGCACCTGACCAAGGAGGAACGCAGCGAATCCGCGCTCCACGGACTGCTGTGGGGACTCTGGGTGGTGACGGTCACCTTCGGCAATATGTGGATCATCCGGTCTTTTCCCGCGCCCGGTTGCTGGATCGTGGCCGCCGTGATCACGCTGCTGTTTCTCGCCAGCCTGCCGCCGTGGTTCCGGATGCAACGCCGCTTCCTCTATTCCTCGGCTTGGGCCAGGGCGCAGGGCTATGACGCGGCCGGCATCAAACTGTTCGCCTTCTCCCGCATTAATCTGTGGCGCGTGCTGGCCTTTGCGGGCGTGGCCCTCCTGTTGGCCTACGGCATGGACAAAGCGGTGATGCACTTGAGCGGTGTTTCGGATTTGACGGCCAGTCTCAAGGAAGATGCAGCGCGAACGAAGGGACAATCAGCCCTGCGAACCGTGACAAACCCGCCGTTCGTGGCGCGGTTGAATCAGGCGGAAGTGGAACTGGTGGCCGTTGGCAATCTGCCATGGACGAACCCGGCTTGCTGGCTGCCCGATGGCCGGCCTGCCGCCGCACCGTTCCCAACCAGAAACTTCAACATGAGCCAATGGTCGGCGGACGACGAAATCAGAAAAGTCGCGTTTTACGTCCGCAATGAAAGCGCGGAAGGCATTTCCATTCCGGTCTGCCGCGTCAGCAAGGAATCGGGCGCGCAGCCCGCCAGTTCCGGCTGGGATGCCCCGGACCAGCGGACGCCCAACGGTTACTTTGGCCAGCTCATCGCCTGTCCGAGCAACACCGCGACGATGAATGTTTCCGTGGGCATCGCCAACGGCGCGTGGGAACTCGCCTGCACATTGGTTCCCGGTTTGGGGGGCGGGGCATCATCGTCAGGTGATTGGTGCGCGTCTTACGAAGCCGTGGCCGGCAAAAGCGGCGAGGTGGCGATCAATTGCAACTACACCAAGCACGCCGATTGGGAGTCGCGGATGGTCTGCGTGGATGCCAACGGCCAGACCACCGTGATCCCGGAGAATTCATCACACGCGAACGCGCTCCCGACGACCGGCGGACTGCTGCTGGTCTCGTCCAGTGTCTTTGATCACATCAGGGGTTTTGAGTTGCAGCGGCGCAAGTATCAATGGGCCGAGTTCCGCAACGTCTCGCTGCAACCCGGCCACGCGACGACGGTGATGGTGAAAGATTTTAGTGGGGCAGCGTCAACACCCACCGCGCCCGACGCCACCTATCCTGGCGACTGGATCTGGGAGCCGAACTCCTCGACCCTCGCCCGCGTGCCGCCCATGTTTCTCCTGCGTTCGTCGGCCATGCCCACGAACTGGGTTCCGAGCGGCATGTTTGGCAACGGCCGTTACGTGGCATGGAGAGAGACCTTGAAGGATTTGATCACCACCGTCTGGTCGCAGAAAAACTCCTCACTGAAAATCATCTTCCCCGCCGATTTGCCGGACGACCGATATGATTTCATCGTCGCCGGGGATGCCCGCTGGCCGGACCGTTTGCAGGCGGAGCTGGACCGTCGCTTCCATTTCGTCGAGACCATTGAAAACCGCGACGGCAACGATGTGGTGGTGGTGAAGAAGCTCGTGCCGATCGCCGCCGCCGAAGTTCCGTCGGTTGAGGACGACCTGGCCCGGCTCAAGCGGGAGATTGCCGTGAATGAACTGGCCATCGCCAAGAAGAAGTTTCAAGCCGAGGTGTTGTCGCAGAGTGGCCGGGAGCTTGCCGCCTCGAACATCGTGGGGCTGGTCAAGCTGGCCTATGCCGCCATTTATTCTTATCGCGATTCCGGCTGGACGGTGACGCATTCCGGCGGGGATGTCTCCACGAACAAGTTCACGCAGCTGCTCGACCGCCGTAAACTTTATCGCATCCGCGTTGTCACGGCGCAGAATCCCTTCTCCCACACGAACCAGTGGTGGTCCGACGGAGAAACGGAGTTCTGGAAGCCAGACTATGGAACGCTTTCCAGGTATTCCCATCCGGGCACCGAAGCCTGCAACATTTCGCTGGTGAACCAGGATTCCTTCGTGCCGGCGCTGTTTTACAATCTCAGCTGGGGCAACATTCTCAACAACATGGCGTATGCTTCCGCAACGGAACTGGTGCGCGTAAAAGACGAGGCCATCGGCGGCGTGGACTGCTACGTTTTGGAACAAGCGGACTCCGGCTGGACGTTGTGGGTGGGCAAAAAGGATTTTCTGGTCCGGCGCTATCGGAATTTCATTTCCAAGGCCGCCAGCCTCGAAGCGCGGAAAAAATCCCCCAACCCCAAGCGCGGCTCCGGGCCAGACCATGATCTGACCTTCATTGAAAACTTTGAAAACATCATCGTGAACGAAGACCTCCCGCGATCCGCCTTCATCCCGCCCAACGACGCTTCCGATGAGGTGGGCAGAAGTGTCTCCTTGGCCAAACCGTCCGCTGTCTCGACCGAGTCAAAGTTGCCGACCAGCGCCTTCCAAATCCGTCGGGTGGCTGACGATGACGAAGATTCTGCGGCCACCGAGACCGTGACGAATTTCCTCGAGGCAAATCACGTCGAGTCGTTGCGTCTGCTGCCGGGCGTTTTGTTGGATGGCAAGGCCGTCGAAAGCGCGGGCTGGAGCGCCGCCCAAGGGCGGACCAACTTCATCATCGGCCTGACCGAGGAAGGCAGCCGCCAGTTTGCCGCCGTGACGGCGGCGAACCTCAATCATCGAATCGCCTATATTTTCCAAGGCCGGGTGCTGTTCGCGCCCAACATTCAGGCGGCCATCGCCTCGCGCACGCTCGACGTCCCCGTCAATTGGGACATGAAAGATTTGGAGCGGACGATGAACGGCCTTAACCAGATGAACAATCCCGTGGTGGACTTGCGGTTCGGCCCGGAACAGGAAAGCATCCTGCCGCCGCTCAATGGTAACTACACATTTCTAAACCTCCGCGCCCACCGGCTGCTCACCACCTCCATCTCCGATCTTGAATCGCGGGCGCTTCACGACTGGCAGCGCGCCAGCGGGGCCGACGTGGCTGCAGCGGTAGAAGAGAAAATTCCCGTGCTGATCGCCTTTGGCATGGCCACCGTGCCGGCTATCGCCAACGGGCTGGACCACGCTGCGCCCGCCGACATCTGGTATAACTGGAACCTGATGGTCAACGAGCCGAAGGCACGAACTACTTTGGTCAAGCCACCCACCAACGGAACGGACACTTACTACTTCCGCACGCGGGACGACACTTGGGGCGTGCTGCAAATCATCGGCTTCACCGAGAACCCGCGCGGCGTGAAGGTGCGCTACAAGCTCGTGCAGAACGGCGTCGTCTCCCAAGAACAGCCGGTAATCGAACGGCTGCAGCAATTGAGGGAACGCGAAGCCACCAACGATGTTCCAGACCGGGCAACCCAACAAGTGCTGGACCGATTGCAGCAGTTGAGGCAGCAAGAAGCCGCGCCCGCGCTGGCCTTCGGCCCGGTGGTGGAGCGGATGATGACGGATGCGATTGATTTTGACACGGGACTCACGAACTTTCCCGCCCGCCCGCTTCAGACCAACGGCAACGCCATCCCGTTCATCGCGGAGGCAGTCTTGCAGAACGTTGCTTGGTGGGAGGAATCAGGTATAGATGCGGTATCAAGTCCTGTTTCAAGTCCAGATTCATTCCTCGGCCTCGGAATGAAGGTCGAGGCGCTGGACACTGAGGCGTGGGAAAATCTGACCGCCGTAGAAGTCCAGCAACGACTCGCCGCCACGCACCGCCGGTTTTCTCAGCCAATGAAACCCGGCACGCCAGCCACCTATGCGTTCCAGACCCGCGAAGGCGGCATGGGTATTGTGCAAATTATTTTTTTCTCCGACAACCCGCCCCGCGTTCCGCAATGCGTGAAGATTCGCTACAAGCTCGTGCAAAAGTAGGAGGCGCAAAGCGTGTCGCCAGAGTCAGTCAGCGGACAGAGGTGACCGATGAAAAAGGCCGGCCCCTCGCCAATGTGGGCTGGCGGGTCAGCGGGATTGAAGAATAGCGCGCCGGCTTGGTGACGCCATTCGCTGCGGAAGGAACATCAATCGGCATGAATCTGCGGGTGGACGCAAGAGCTGAAATTATCGTTGATACTAAATAGGGGGTTTCGGGAGGGGCGCACGAATTGTGGCGGGCTTTCGCCGGGGAGGAGCCTGAAGATTATAGGGCTTGTTGCCGGCTTGTTTTTTTTGGAAGAGTTGCCAACCGATAAAGCGCGTTCTAAAGTCATGGCGCGCTCGATCCATGAGTTCCCGTTTCAACCACATTCTATTCTGCCAGGTCTTGCTCCTGGCTTTCTGGGCGCATTCGGAGCCAGCGCCGGCCCAATCGCCAGCCGCGGTCGCTCCGGTGATATTGACGAACGCCGCGCAAGTCAGGGCGCTGACGCCGGTTGAGGCATCCCAGCGACTCCCGGTCCGGATCAGGGGAGTCGTGATTAATAAAGAGGGTGGGGTGCGCTCCTCGTTTTTTTCCATTGTGGATGACAACGTGGGTATTTATTGCGAGATGTCGGCTGGTTTGGCCGCCAACTTTGGCCGCGGTGACTTGATTGAAGTGGAGGGCGTCAGCAACCCGGGCAAGTTTGCCCCCTACCTGGATGCCCACGCGGTGCGGAATCTTGGAAAAGGAAAGATTCCCGAACCTCGGGTGGTAAACCGGGATGATCTGTTAAGCGGGCAAATGGATGCCCAATGGGTCGAGGTTGCGGGCGTGGTTCGCCGTGCCAAACCGGGATGGCATGCCCTGGACCTGGAGGTGGATTTGGAAAACGGAGCCGGACGCATGCTGGTGCATATTCCGGATGGCAATAGACTCAACCTGACGGTTGATTCGACCGTCCGGTTGCGCGGCGTGTGCTTTTACCAATTCAACAAAACCCGTCAGGCGTTAAGTCCGTACCTGTCCATTCCCACCGCTAATCTGGCTTTCGTGAACGATTGGGCCACGACTAATCTGGATACCCTGCCGGTGCGTTCGGTTGAAAGCTTGATGCAGTTCAGTCCCGTTCAATCCTATGTCCATCGGGTGCGGGTGCGGGGGGCGGTGATTCATTCGCAGCCGGGCGAGGATTTCTGGATTCGTGATGGCGGACGCGGGATCCATGTCGTTTGCGACGGGCCGGAGCTGCTCGCGGTCGGGGCCGAAGTGGATGTGTTCGGCTTTTTGAGCCGCGGTGAATACGGGCCGATGGTGGAGGATGCGGTTTTTCGGAAGACCGGGAAGACCCTGCCCGCGCCGCCCATTCATTTGCTCAAAGCCGCCGAGGCGCTTGATCACGATTCGGATTTGGTGGAGTGCAAGGCGGTCGTCCAAGAACAGTGGTCGGCCCTGGATGGCTGCCGGTTGAAACTATCGGATGGGATAACCGAATTTTCCGCCGTGCTTCGCCTCACGAATCACAATGAGTTTCCGCCGCACTGGCTTCCGGGCGCGCGCGTCCGGGTTGCCGGCATCTGTGCCGTCAGCTTCCTCACGAAACCGCTCGATCCCGGCACGCTGGAACCCCAGCATTTTCAAATTCTCCTGCGTTCGCCGGCGGACGTGGTGGTGCTGCAACCCCCGTCGTGGTGGACCTCCAGGCATGTGGCGTGGCTGTTGGGGGGCGCCGCTTTGATGCTGTTGCTGGCGGTCGCCATCATTGTGGGGATTGGCCGCCGCCACCTGCGGGAGCAGGCCATCGAACGGATGAAATCGGAGGCGGAATTTTCGGCGGTGATGAATGAGCGCAATCGTATGGCCCGCGAGTTCCATGACACGCTGGCCCAGGGTCTGGGGGCGATTTCGTTGCAATTGGAAGTGGCGAAGCGCCAGTTGCCGGCGGATGCCGGCGCGCAAAAACCCTTGGGCGAGGCGGGCGCCCAGACCCGTGCGAGCCTGAACGAGGTTCGCAACGCGATCTGGAACATGCGCTCGCAGGTGCTGGAAACCGGCGATCTTGCGTCCGCGCTCAACGGGGTTTTGCAGGCGTTGGCGGACCGCAACCAGCTGCAAGCCGAACTGAAAGTCATCGGCGAGCCGAAACGGTTCGCGCCCGTGGTGGAAAACAACCTGTTGCGGATCGGCCAGGAGGCCATTGCCAATGCGATAAAATACGCCCAGGCGAAGCGGATTGAGGTGGTCTTGAAATTTGCCGAGCGGCAGTTTGAATTATGCGTGAGCGACGACGGGTGCGGGTTCGATCCGTCGCATCCGCCGGCTAGCGAGGGCGGGTTTGGATTGGTGGGCATGCGGGAGCGGGTGGCCGAATTGAACGGAGAACTGAACGTGAGCAGCGCTCCGGGCAAGGGCAGCATCGTCAAACTCACCATGCCATTATCAATCACATGAAAACCAAATCGATCATTCGCGTCATGCTGGTGGACGATCATCCGGCGCTGCGCAAGGGGCTGGCGGCGCTGGTTCAAAGCGAGCCGGGCATGGCGGTCGCTGCCGAAACCGGCGACGGGCGCGAGGCGGTGGAACAATACCGCGGGGTGCGACCGGATGTTGTGCTCATGGATTTGCGTCTGCCGGGTTTCAGCGGTGTCGAGGCGATCATGGAAATTCGGAAGGAATTTCCGGCGGCGCGATTCATCATTGTGACCACGTATGACACGGATGAGGATATTTACCGCGCCATCCACGCCGGGGCGCAGTCGTATTTGCTCAAGGATTCCAGCGCGGATGAAATTATAAAAACAATCCGGGCCGTTTACGCGGGCGGCGTTCATCTGCCATCGAAGATGGCCGAGCGTTTGTCGGAGCGGATGGGGCGCGAAAATTTGAACCTGAACGAGATGGCGCTTTTGGAATTGCTCATCAAGGGGCACACCAACAAAGAAATCGCCGACGCTTTGTCATTGACGGAGGCGACGGTCAAATTCCGTCTTCGGGAACTTTTCATAAAACTTGGAGTGCAAGACCGCACCGAGGCGGTGGTCAGCGCCCTGCGGCACGGGATTGTTCATCTGGAATAGCCGGCGGTGCGGGACGTTGTCTTTTGTTAGAGAGTGTTAACACTAATTGACTTTTGGGAGGAAAGTGAGCAAGTTGTGGTTAATGGAGATAACCGAGAGTCAATATGAGCGTAT
>CAYUGC010000120.1:0-10622 GCA_964444085.1 uncultured Bifidobacteriaceae bacterium
ATTCCTGCGCGACATCGGTCATGACCGGGCTGGTGGCGGTGCCGTTGGGCGAATTACCGTTCGGCACGGTGCCCGCACCCCAGGCGTAGGCGGTGTGGCATTTGAAACAAATCTGGTAATCGTTGGTGGCGGCGGTGATGGCCGTGTAGTTGCCCGTAGTGGCGGTGGCGGTGAAGGTCGCCGGGCTGCCGCCGAGGCCGGACGAAGTCGCCGTCACCGTGTAAGTCCCGGCCGTGTTTCCAAAAGTCAGCGAGCTGGACGCCTGGCCGCTGGCCGGCGTGGTCATGCTGGTGGTGCTCAATGTTTGCCCCGTCGCTCCGGCAGGCACGGTCGCAATCGCAAACGTCACACCGATACCGCTGATCGGATTTCCGCTGCCATCCGTCACCGTCACCACAAATGGACTCGCCAGCAGCGTTGATTTTCTCCCGCTCTGGTTGTTGCCCGAAGTTAACGCCAATATGGAGGCCACGCCGGCATTGACCGTGAAGGCCGTGCTGTTCCCGGCCGCCAGGGTGTCGCCGCTGGTACGCGTGGCGGTCAGCACCACGCCACTTTCCGCCTTGGTGTAGGTGACGCTGCTGATGGTCACGGAATTATTGCCAACCAGAATTGTTCCGGTCAGCGTGCCGCCCAAAGTGCCGGTGCCGGTCGTCCGGCTGAGCGTCACGGCGGTGTTCGCCGACACATTGACCGGAGTGCCGCTGGCATCCTGCGCCTGCACCACGACACTGAAGGCCGCGCCGGCGGTAGGATTTACTCCGCCGTTGACCGAGGTGACCGCCAATTTCAACGCGGCGGTGGCGGTGAAGGTCGCCGGACTGCCGCCGAGGCCGGACGAGGTCGCCGTCACCGTGTAAGTCCCCGGTGCATTTCCCAAAGTCAGGATGCTCGACGCCTGACCATTGGCGGCGGTCGTCGTGCTGGTTGCGCTCAACGATTGCCCGGTCGCGCCACTCGGCATGGTCGCAATCGCGAACGTCACACTGGTGCCGCTGACCGGATTCCCGCTGCCATCGGTCACCGTCACTACAAATGGACTCGCCAGCGCCATTCCCACGCCTCCGCTCTGGTTGTTGCCCGAGGTCAACGCCAGCGTGGTCGCCGCGCCGGCATTGACCGTGAAGGCCGCGCTGTTCCCAACCGCCAGGGTGTCGCCGCTGGTGCGCGTGGCGGTGAGCACCACGCCACTTTCCGCCTTGGTGTAGGTGACGCCGCTGATGGTCACGGAATTGTTGCCGGCCAGAATTGTTCCGGTCAGCGTGCCGCCCAAAGTGCCGGTGCCGGTCGTCCGGCTGAGCGTCACGGCGGTGTTCGCCGACACATTGACCGGAGTGCCGTTGGCACCCTGCGCCTGCACCACAACGCTGAAAGCCGCGCCAGCGGCAGGATTGACTCCGCCGTTGACCGAGGTGACCGCCAGCTTCGGGCCGGCCAGATTAACCAGGAAGGTGGCGTCATAATTATGAGTAGCACCGGTGGTAAGGCTCCCGCCACCAGTCGGGATCAAACAGGCTTCGCCGCCGGCGTAGGGGGACCCGGAGGCAACGGACGGATGCCACCAACCGCTGCCGCTGCGCGCCAGGCTGTAGGCATAGGTCGTGTTGGGATTCAAAACGTTGGTGGCAACCAAGCCGCCAAACTGGAGCCAATGGCCGATGGAGGCCGAACTAATCGTGGGCGGGGTGTTTTGGCTGGTAAAGGTGTTGATCAAAGTTGCCGTGGTCCCGGAAACCGAATAAAGCCTCAACGTATAACTGGTCGCCCCGCTGCTGAATGTGCCCGTCGGCCCCACCTTGACATAGACTCCGGACAAAACATACCCGCCTGAATTATTGCCCGTGGTGAACGTCTGGCCGGGAGGGGCTGAATTATCCACATAGTAATTCATGCCTTCAACGCTGCCCACGTCGCCGTTGGTGCTTAACTGGGAGATGTCGTAGGCTCCGGCTGCGGGTGGCGTGGTGCCGTAATCCACAAAGGTCTGCGCCAAGGCGGGCGAGGCGGACACAAACAGGAAGCATCCAAGCAAGGTTGCGAAAGCCACGAAGATGGCGGCCCGGCTCCGTGCGAAAGCTGGCAGAATGGCCGGAAACGCTTCATCCCGATTCCGACCGCAAATGTTCACAGGGTTCATAACGGGGGTTCCCTTGCGGCAATATGTGGTTCGCGTGGTCATCTAGTAGGCCGGGGCTTGGAAATTGGTCAGGCTGCTGTAATTCACCGCCACGCCGCTGACACCGATCAGCGACGGTGCGTTGGTGACGTTGTTGCGGAAGGCCGTGGCCGTATTGGTGTAAACATGCGAGCCGGCCTTGGCCTTGTGCGGGTTGTGGCAGTCATCGCACTCGACCGAACGGCCGGTGTGGCGGAGCGCATCCGAGTTCACGACTGGATGGCGATAGGCCTTTTGGAAGTCAGCGTAAACCAGCTTTGCCGCCGGACCGTTGGTGCCATGGCAGGTATAGCAGAAATTTTCCTGATAATCATTCAGCAGGTGCTCGTAATGAATCGTGGCGCTGGCCGAGTTCGTGGGCCAACCGTGAACGGCGTGGCAATTGAGGCAGGTGCCCTGATCGTTGGGATCGGTGCGCGCCGGCAGGAGCGAACCAAACTTGCCGCCGGGCCAAAGCGTCGCGCTGTTCGTCGTGGAAAAATGCGACGACGTGGTGTCGGACAAGGTGTGACAGTCGTTGCACAAGGACAGGGTGTTCGTCAGCCACAGGATTTTTCCATCCACATCCGGGCTGTGGTGGATTTTGTGGCACGTCAGGCAGCCCAGGTTCGTCGAGCCAACCTCCAGCGGCAGGGTGGACGGCAGCTTGTGTTTTGCGTCGGCGACGAACCTGATTTCCACCGGATGCGAGCCGGCGGCGGCGTTGGTGACGTTGCGCACGGCATGGCAGTCGTTACACAACTGGTGAAGATTGTTGGCGATGCGCATGAAATGCCGGTTGGTGCCGCTGATGAGGCCGGTGCCATTGGTGATGTAAGCTTGCGCGGCCGGGTCAAACGGCGGGAGCAGCTCGGTATGTTCGTTATGGCAGGCGGAGCAGGTGGCCACGCCATTGGTCATATGCAGCAACAGCTCGGCGTTGGTCGGGTTGCGCAAGTCGGAACGGACAAACAAATTCCAGCGGTCGCCGACCTGAAACAAAGCGTTGGTGCCGCCGGAAAAATTCAAGCCCACGCCGGCGTCCAGCGCCGAATTAGCCGCGGTCAGAATGCTGGCACCACTGCCGCCGCCCGGCGTGGTGGCCGTCCAGTTGAACCGCGCGGTGCCGACCGCGCCGGCGGTCGCGATTTGAATTGTGTAGGTCTTCGGGTAAACGCCGGTGTAAACGCCGGTGGGAATGATGACGCCCGTCGAAGGCGTCACCGCGCCGCCCAGAAATTGCAGATGACCGGCCGCGCTGGCATCCCAGCGGTGCGACGAGCCGGCGGCATTCGTGCCGCCGGGCAGACCGGGCCACGGCAACGCCTGGTCGGCGGCCACAAAGGCCTTGCCGCTGGCGGTGCCGCCGGCGGAATGGCAGCTGATGCACAAATTGGCGTTGCCGGCCACGGTGGTCAAATCCGCCCCCGCCGCGAAATGCGGAAAATGGCAGGCACCGCAAACGGCGGCGGTCTGGTGCGGCGGGTCAATGGCTAAAACCGACGTGACCCAAAATACGGCGACAACCAGCGCCACCGCGAAACGAGGAAAAAATGGTTGGAAATTTTTCATCGTCAATAGCTCGTGCCGTTGTGTTCTTTTCCGTGGCACGACAAGGTGCAGGTGCCATGTCCGATGGTTCCGGTTTTGTAATTTCGCGCGCCGGTGACGACGGTTGGATCAAAATTCATCAGGTGCGCGATGGGCGAGCCGTGCGCATCGTGGCATGTTTCGCACGAGGTGTAGCCGATGTGCCGCACATGGTCGCGCCAGGCCGTGTTGACAAAACTGTGGCATTTGTAACAGAGCGCGGAGTTGGCATAGGTGGCCGCGCTGTCGGCAAAACTCAACGGGCGTTCCAGCAATGGCGCATACGCCGAGCCGTGCGGGCCGGCGGGACCGGTGCCGCCCGCGCCGGGGCCGCCGTCGTTGTTGTGGCAGTCGCCGCAGGTCATCTGGCTCGCGGTGGTCCACGGCGCTTTCAAGCTGGGCACCAGCGGATTTCGTCCGGGCACCATGACGGGATGGAATGAGTTCTGGCCGTTGGCATCCTGAAATTCCAGCCGCGTGTTGAGCTGCGGAAACTGGCGGCTGACCCGCGCCGGGCCTTTGGCGGTGTCGCCGTGGCAGCGCAAACAAAGCTCGTATTCATAGGTGATTTGCTGCGTGCCCGCGCCGGAGCGCGTGACGCCGCGAACCCCGTTCAACGCGCCGGACACGCTGGTCGGCGTCGTCCGGCCCAGCCGGTTCGCCGCATGGGGATTGTGGCAGTCGTCACATTCGACGTGGCGTTTGGCGCCAGCGGAGACGAGCGTGGTTTCCGCCGGATCATGCACGCCGGTGGTGGCGATGACCGGATGCACGCTGGCTTTGTTGAATTCCGACTCGATGTTTTTCTGGGCGACATTGCCGTTGTGGCAGGGATAACAATTCTGTTCCTCGGCCTGATAATTCAGCAGGCGCTGCCGGCCGCCGGCGCTGTGCGGGCTGTGGCAGTTTTCGCAGGCGCTGGCGGCCACGGTCTTTTCCGGCGTGTGCGGCCACGGGTTGGGCGGAAGGCTGTTCCAGCGATTCGGCGAAAGGCTGTGGACGCTCTGCGGCCAGCCGTTGAAATTGTGGCATGTGAGGCACAGTGCGGAACCGGCGTTGTTCAGCACGAGGAATTTGTCGTTGCTGTCGTTGTGCGGATCGTGGCAGGTCGTGCATTGCATCTCGCCGTTGGCATCCAGTTGAACCGGCCCGCTGCGGGGCGGCGGCAGCAAATCACCATCCTTGGCAGCGAGCATGGAGTTGTAGGGGAAGGAAACCGGATGGTCATCCGAAAGATCGGTGCCGAGGTTGCTCCGGGTCTTGGGCATGACGTTCACCGCCCCTTGCAGCGCGATGGATTGGCGGCGGCTTTTCACCATGCCCAGCGCCACGGTGCCGTCGTGGCAGCTCAAACAAAGCCGCGACGCGCCGGTGGGTTGGCCGATGCTGGCCTTTGCCGTGGAACTGCGGTAAGGCGTGTAGATGACGTCGGATTCAAAATGGTTCCAGAGGGCGCGCTGGGCGCTGGCGGAATGCGGCGTGTGACAAAAGACGCACATTTCGCTGTCTTTCGCATCGCCGGCGACCGCTTTGGCCCGGATTTTGGCGGTGCTGGAAACAGAGAAGTTGTGCCGGGATTGGACAAAGCCCGCGCCGCCAACGGCGGCATCAGCCACAGCGGCACCCACCAGCCAGACGGTTAGAAGCAACAACCCTCCGGCCGGCAATGTCATTGGGGAAAATAAACGTGCCGCTCGATTGGATAATTTTCGGCTCATCGAAAATCCCTCCGGATGCGCACAAAAACATAGTGCCGGTTCTGATTGTCAACGCGGTGGTTTTCGTCGTTGAATTCGTAGCTGACTTTCACGGTCACTTTTCCGATAGCCCAGTCCAGCCACAACCGGCAGGTGGCGAGGTCGCGGTCAAACGTGTCGCCCCGTTCGATGCGGATGCCGCCTTCGGCACCGCCGGTCAGGCGGGACGTGAGCCGCTGCTGAAGCCGCGTGATGAAACCGTAGGAAGTCTGGCGGATATGGCTGTCGAGAAAATCCGTCCAGCCCTCGTCGGCGTTCAAGCTGAGGTCGGTTTTTTCACCGGGTTGGAAATGTGCGGACTGGATGAACCGCGCCCGGTTGTAGGGCGCAAGGTTGGAATCCACCGTTTCATATTCCGCGCCGGCACGGAACCAGCGCCAGGCGCTGTCAATCCCGATGGTCTTGTCGTCCAATTGGCGGAGCTGCAAGTTGGCACCGCCATTATACGTTTGATAAGCCCAGCGGCCATAGATGCCCAGCAGTCCGCGCCATAAATCGAGCCGGATCATGGCGGTATTGGCGAGCGTGTCATAAGCCGCTTTCCCCTGCAGCTTGGCCGTATAATCCACATACACCACGGAGCCGTTGGGAATGGTGCCGCCCGGCACCCGCTGGATCTGGGTGTAAACGCCCGCGGAAATGACCAGGTAATCCACGCCCTCAAAATAGGCGAGGCTGTGCGCGACATCCCCCCAGACGTGGACGGTGCCGGCGGTGACGTCCGGCTGCGAAAGCAAGGTGACATTGCCGTCGGTGAGCGTGTGGGATTCGGAAAGGATGTTTTGCGTGAGGCCGCTGGCATTCCGGTCCTCATGATCAAAATGGACATCGTCGCTGACGGTCAATTGCGACCAAGTAGAAAGCGTCGGGGTGTATTGGGTGTTAAGGCCGGCACCAATCATGTCGGCTTCCAATGAGCTGCCGGGCGAGGCGGAGTGCGTGGTATCGCCCTGGGCATCCAGGCCGGCAGCGAGATCCGAAAGCCACTGATAATTGATTCCAGCATGGGCGTCATGCGTGTTGGCCTCGGAACTGCCCGCCGCGGAGGTGTTGAACAGATAAGTGTAATAGCTATCTAGCTTGGGCGTGTGCTGCAGGCGCAGGTCTTCCTGGGCCAGCAACTGGTCGGTGGGAAGCACCGTCTCGGTGAGGCAGCTGTAATTCAGGAGCGAGGTGAGCCGCGCCTGCTTGCGCGCCCCCAGCACCTCGGTGTCGCAAAGATTCAGATTGTGCGAGACGCCGTGCGTGGTGTTGAAGCCGTCGTCGTGCCGGGTAAAGTCATTCAGGCTGTAGGTCAACCGCGTGTTGCCGTCGAACAGTTCGCGCTTGTTTTGCGTATTAAACGAAACCGTGTCCTGCCGGAAATCCCGCGGGCGGGACGGATTTTCCTCCACCTCGTCATAATGCTGCACGGAAACAATCACCGGCAGCGGGCCGGCCGTGTAGCCCGTCCGCCCGCCGTATTGCTCGCTTTCAATCCGCACCCGCGAAAAAAAATCGTAGTCGCGATAGGTCATGTCCTTGTCGGCGAAAAACGAGGTGGCGTAGGCCTTTTGCTCGAGAAAATCCACCGCGCCGTGGTAGCGCTGGAGAAATTTCACGGAGCTGGCCGAACCGCCGGGGTTCACCTCCGTGTCTTCCCAGTCCATGCCCAATTCCGCATCGAGGTGGAATTGCACCAGGTTGGGATGATACACCGAGCCGTCCAGCCCGAAGCCCACCACCGGTTCCACCCTTGTCTGGGTGTGGGTAAACACGGCGGCGGGCGAACCGGCGGACTGGCGCTCGTTTTGATATTCCACTTCGGTTTGCAGATAGACCTCACCCCATTCCAGCTTGAGCGGCTGCGGGCTGCCGGCCGGGGCGGCGGGCGCGCTGCGCCCCATCGCTCCGAGCAATGCCAGCAAGCCATAGCGGAAAATGTGGCGGCGATAATGCATGCCGGGACGAGTGGGATACCATCAACCGCTTTTACCGCCAGCCACCGCCGTCACGCTGGCACCGGAAGACGTGCGAAATGAAACCTGGGCGCGCATTCAAATCAGTTTTTATGGCCCAGACCAAATACGCTCACCTTTTGCGTGCCCAGTTGGTTGGAGATGATGATCAATTCTTCGATGACAAAGCCGGGGGCGGCGAACTTCTGGAATGTGCCTACCTGGTCATAGTCCACGCACACCGCCGCCGGCAGGTTCAACGTGCCCGTGCCATCCGCAGAGCCGCCCCCCGGCTCGCCAAAAGGCAAAAGCAGTTTGCCTTCCGGGTCGAAGATCTGGCAGGTCTGCGAGGCGGCATCCACCACAAAGATGCGGCCGGCGCGATCCACGGTGATGCCCTTGGGCCGCGCAAACTGTCCCGGCAAATCCCCCTGGCCGCCAAAGGCGCGCAGGAATTTTCCTTCCGCATCAAATACTTTCACCCGGCACACGGACAGGTCGGAGACATAGATGCGGCCCTGGGTGTCCAAGGCCAGGTTCACCGGCATGTAAAGCTTGCCCGGCTCGGTGTCTTCATCCGCCTTCGGGTTCCGCGGGATGGTGAACAAAAGCTGGCGCGTCGCCTTGGCATAAACGCGGACGCAGTGGGTGTTGATGTCCGAGATGTAAATCCGTTCCGCCGTCACGGCGAGACCGGTCGGTCGCAGCGCATTGGTGTCATCCAGCATGCCGGTGAATTGCCCGGCCGGGTCATAGCACAAAACCTGGTTGCGACCGGTGTCCGTCACATAGCGCGAACCATCGGCATCCAAGGCGATGTTGATCGGCACGCCCAGTTTGCCCATGCCGGCCGGCGAAAACAGCTGCATCGTCCCCTGCGCCAGATCCAGAACATCCACGGCCCGCGTGCCGGTGTCACAGATGAGCAGCTGGTTGCTGCTGATGGCCACGCCGTAGGGTTTGAGAATCGGGACCGCCGAGATTTCCTGGCCGACGATGAACTCGGCAAATTTTCCGGAAACCGCCTCCGGGTCTTTGCCGCAGGTGAAACCGGTGAGATACTGCACCCGGGGTGCCACCGGCGGCGGCGGAAAAAAAACATATTTCCGCGTGCCGCCGTTGGCGGGTCCCGTTGAGCAACCACCGGACAACAGCATCATGCCCGCCGCCGCCAGCGCATAACCGGCCCACCGGAAACGGCGGGCTGATTTGAGACAATCCAAGACACGGGTCATGGCGCAAGATTTACAGCGCAACACGGAGGTTCAATAAGTATGGCACGTCAGGCACATGGCGCTGCCGGCGTTGGAGACACGCATGAACTTGGTGTAGGTGTTGTCATGCACCGAGTGGCAGGTCGCACATTCCAGTTTGCCGGCATAAAGCGGCAGCGTCTGGCCCGCATCCACCCAACTCACCGAAACCGGCGTGTTCAGATGTTTGGCCGACGTGGCCAGCCCGCCGTTGTAGGTAAAGGCAATCGGATGGTCGAAAGCCAGGCTGCCGCTGCCGCCAACCGTGTTGGTTGACGTCATAAAATGTGTGCCGGTCTGGAGGATGCCGCCGTTGGCATACGAATCCACCGCCACCGTGCCATCATGGCAGCTCAGGCAAAGTTTGGATTGCGGTCCAGGCTGCCCGATGGTGAGGCCGCCATTGGGGTCGAAGGTGGCGCTGCTGTAAAGCGTGTAAGCGCGTGACGTGCTCGCGTGATTCCACAAGGGCGCGCCAATCACGCTTTGGGCAAGGTGGGGGGTGTGGCAGAATTTGCAGAGTTCCGTCGTCCCCCAGCCCCTTCCGGACAAGTCGTGCGGGGTTCCGGTAATTGCCGCCTGGGCGGAAACGGCTGCCACGACCAATCCGAAGATGGCGGGCAGGATGATTTTAATATTTCTCATGGTGGTTTTTGTGTTTTTTGGTTTTGGTTTTGGTTTTGCTGGCGATTGAAATTTTTTCTGGTCGGGCCATCCGGTTCACGGCGAGCGCAGGCGATAAAATCGACCGGGATAATTGGTCCACTGCGGATCGGCAAAATAAACCGAGCCGCTGGTCAGCACGCCGGCTGGGAGCGGCAACCACACCGGGCGGGCAAAATTCGAGCAGGCTTCCACGACCACGTTGATCAGGCTCGCGCAACCTGGGAATGTCCGGCTGCCGACGGTGGCGACGCTGCCGCCCAGCGCCGACACTTGAAAACGACAATATTTTTTCAAAGCGAATCGCCACATGGTTTGTTTCGAAAACGTATAATCTCATGTCTGTGTTTGGCCGCCGCCGCCCGCAATGACGACAACGATTCTGCCACCGGCTGAACACATCTGTTGGACTACAAGCACACTCTTTCAAAGCGCGGTTAAGGGAGCTAAACATAAATTGCCTTTCATCCTGCTAATTCTTGTCATAAATTTTTTGTTAGAATCCAAAGTCGGCGGCGGGGGTCAGGAGCTGTGCTTTTTGTTTGCAGCCGAACACTCCTTAAAACGATGCTTGTATTGCATCGTGAATTATATAGGTGTCAGCCTGACAGCAAATCCGGCAAAGTTTTTGGGCATTGTCGCAGCGCCGGCACTCACTTATCCAACGGTGTCTGGCAGCAACCCATTTAGCTCACAGTCTGCTCCGAAGTGATTGTGCGCTAAATATACACGCGCCCCGATCCGCCTGGTGACAAGGTTGATGAAATTGTCATAGTTCGTTTTTTGTGTGCTTTGTCGCGTTTTGGCACGATTTGGCGCGTTTTGGCGTTTTTGTCACCGGCTTTTTGTGTGCGCCGGCATTTCGGCGCAGGCCTGATCGCGCTGCCCGGGCCAAGATGGCTCGCGGGGACGGTGGCAACGCCACTCGCAATCGCCCCACCGATCCGCTTTACCTTTTCTTTACCTTTTCTTTACCAAATTAATTTTTTTGGAAGGTAAAGGTCCGGACGAAGGGGCACACCTCATCCGTCGTTCCGACACGTTGACTCGTTTGCTCCCGCGCACTCGGCCCTGCGGGCCTCCGTCCTGCGTCCGAAGTCCGTTCGCAACTTCCCAAATTGCGAACGTCTCCCCAGAGCGGAGAAGGACCACGCAGCCGCGCCGCCCTACCACCCCTACGCCTGCCAGTCCGGCATCTGTTCCTGGTATTCGTCCGCCGGGATTTCATTCGTTGGCCGGTGTTCTCGTCGTGCATAGGGTCCTTTCC
>CAYUGC010000121.1:0-10516 GCA_964444085.1 uncultured Bifidobacteriaceae bacterium
GACGCGATGCTGGGCGGCTGGCTGAAGCCGGAGACGTCGGTGAGCAACGTGTGCGTGTTTGCGGCGGCGGTGTATGGCCGTAAGGATTTTGTCCATTTCGCCGGCGACCGGGAGTTTGTGACGAATGATTACGCGATGAAGGCGTTCTCGAAGCTGCGCAGTTCCCAGGCCGGGCTGTATCAATGGCGGCTGACGAACAAGCCGGGAGCGGACCGGGCGCGGTTGCGGGCGGCGGCGGACCAGGCGTTCCGGCAGGCGTTCGCGTTGTGTCCCACCAGCCCGGAGGCGGTGTATCGCTACATCAATTTTCTGCTGAGTGAGAGCCGGTTTGCCGATGCCGTTCAGATCGCGCAAACGGCCCTGAAACTCGCGCCGGAAAATGAGCAATACGCCGGACTTTTGAAGAACCTCCTGAGTTTTCAGGAACAGCAACGGATGCAGGCGAAACACTAGAAACCGATTGCTTGATTATGAATATGCCACCGGCATTAGATATCTCGCTCCGCGAACCAGTGCATGCTGGCTGCGGCTCATCATTTTTAGGAACAAAACAAAAAGGAACAATTATGCACTTCATGCAACGATCCACGGCGGTAACGGTTTTAGGCATCCTGACGCTGCTTTTGGTAACCCAGTCAGCCTTGGCCCAGAGTTGGTCTCAATCCACCAACAATATTTATCCGTGGACGGCGGTGACCTCATCGGCCAATGGCAAGCAGGTATGGGCGGCGCTCACGAATGGCCCCATCTTTCATTCCACCAATTCCGGCGCATGTTGGAAGCCCGTCAATTGGGGGAATTTTTATTATACGACCGGGCTGGCCTCTTCGCCAAACGGAGATGTGCTGGCTGCGGTCACAGGGTATCGGACGCCAGGGAAAATCTATGTTTCCACGGATTCGGGCGCGACCTGGCCGGCAACCACGGCTCCCTTGCTGTATTGGACCTCCATCGCTTGTTCGGCCGACGGTAAAAAACTGGTGGCCTCGGCCACCAACGGTGCGGTTTACATCTCGACGAATACTGGACAAACTTGGGCGACCAGCAGCGTGCCGGCCAAGAAATGGGTTTCAATTTCCATGTCGGCGGATGGCAGCCAACTGGCGGTGGTTTCGACCAATGGTTTGCTATGTGTTTCCACCGATGGCGGCGATTCATGGACGACGAACAACCCCAACAGTTCAAATTTGACGCAGTCGCAGGTCCGGAGAATTGCCCCCAAAATTGGCAACGGCGCCCCCAATACAAACTGGCAGGCAGTCGCCTGTTCGGCCGACAAAAGCCGGTTGGTGGCGGTGGTCAACGGCGGGCCGATCTACCTGTCTTCGGACGCGGGAACGAATTGGACGGCCAGCAGCGCGCCCAACTTCCAGTGGACGACGGTGGCCTGTTCCGCCGATGGCGGAACCATGATTGCGGCGGTCACCAACGGGCCGGTTTATACCTCGACCGATGCGGGCGTGACCTGGGTGTCCAACAGTATCCCGGTTTCGTCCTGGGTTTCAGTCGCCATCTCGGCGGATGGTAGCCGGCTGGTGGCGGCGGCGTTGTCGGGGCCAGGTCAGCCCAAGAGCCAGATATACACGTTGTATAACCCTCCCAAACCGAGCTTGAATCTCACGGCCTCGGCCAATCAGGCCGGTCTAACGTGGACGATGCCGGGCACCAATTTTATCGTGCAACAAAGCTCTGATCCGGCGGCGACCGGCTGGCTGACGTTGACCAACGAACCCACGCTGAATCTCTCCAACCTGCAATATCAATTGAGCCTGCCGATGTCCAACAGCATGGGCTTTTTCCGGCTCTCAACTCCTTGAAGACACCTTTGGAGAAAGTTACACCATGAAAAAGTGTCCTTATTGCGGCAAGGAATATTCGGACGAGACGACGGCTTGTCTGATTGACGGCGAGCTGCTGGATTGTCCGGCTGCCGACCGGAAAAAGGTCACCGGGGTCTGGCGCGGGGTTTATGGCTACGGGCCGCGGGAGAAAGCGCCGGGCTTCGGGCCGGTGGCATTCACGCTCAAGCTGAAACAGGGTTGGTTGACAACGCATTTCACCGGCGCGGTCACCGAGGATGCCCCGTCAGGCACACCGGGTACCGGCACCGTGGACGGTTTTTTTGAGCATCCCTCTATCGAGTTCACCAAACAGATGCCGGTGGGGTATGTCATCAAGGAAGATGGCACCCGGATCACCTTGCGCGAATATTTGATTGAAGGTGGGCATGAGTGCAAACGGGAACTGCCTTCACGGCCAATCCTGTATCTGGGCAATTTTCTGGATGCGAACCGGGTGCAGGGCACTTGGATCATGCAGCCCTTCCGGATTCCGCTGCCAGACCGTTCGGTTTTGACCCTGCCCCGGTTGGCCGGTTTTTGGTGTGCCGAATTTATGACGGAGGATCTCAAGGTGGATCCCGCCGGCGGCCCCACGGAACCGTGGTTCGACAAATCCCGGCTTTCGCCCGCTGAACTGGAGGATGTGGAGGGGTTGCCGCCATGCAGCCTCGGCAAGTTCACCGTCATGGACGCGGAAAGATTGATCGGGCAACTGGCGCATGCGGGCATCCAATGCCGGTTCAGCCAGGATGATTCGGCCATGCAGGAGATGATGCCGATCACGGCCGTGACCGGCGGCTATGGTGGCACGGCGGCGTTGATGGAAATCTTCGTGAACCCGGACGACGAAGCCGCGGCGCAGAAAATTCTCGTCGAGGACAATCCGGTGTGAGCCGGCCTGAATATTTTATGACAAACTCATTACCCCCAATACCCCGCGATCAGCGCAAGATTGATGCGGATCACCTGAACCTGCTCGCCATCTTCCATTTCGTCGGGGCCGGCTTGGCGGTGCTGGGCATTTTGCTTCTGGTGGGGCATTACGCCCTGATGCACGCGGTGTTCACCAATCCCAAATTCATGGAGAACCAAAAGGGCGGCCCGCCGCCCGCCCAGATTTTCGCCGTATTGAAATGGTTTTATCTGGCCGGGGCCGTCTGGTTTGTGACCTCGGGGGTGCTGAACCTGATTTCCGGCCTGTGTCTCCGCGCCCGGAAAGGCCGGACGTTTTCGCAGGTGGTGGCGGGCGTCAACTGCCTGCACATCCCGCTGGGCACAGTGCTGGGCGTGTTCACCATCGTCGTCCTGTCGCGCAATTCCGTCCGGGAAGTTTATGAAAATTAAAAGGTGTTTTATGCAAAGAGCAACGGCGGTATTTACCATTCTCTGCCTCTGGAAATTATTTTATAAATGAATGAATTCATCGTCTTTGGCGCTGGAGTGCTGGCGGCCGGTGTGACCTTTGCCGCGAACTGGCTGGCCTTGGGGCCGTGGCGTCGCCGCCGGGGCGAGCATTGGTCGGAACAGGCGCGGGTGCTCTTTCCGGTCACGGTGGCGGCCCGGTCCGGTTTCTTATTGGTTCCAAGCATATTTGTCTTGTCGGTGTTGCTCCTCTGGCCGGATTCCTCGCCGCTCTGGTTTTTTACGGGCGTCGCGGCGCTGCTGGGCACCTATGTCGGCACCATTCCGATGGATCGGGAAGTCTTTCCACGCATTCCGCGCCGCGAATTATGGCGTCAGGCGGGCATCGGCCTCCTGCTGCGCTTCCTGATCTGGCTGGTATTTCTCGGGGCGGCGGTCGGGATGCCAAACGAGTTTGGCGAGCTGACCATCGCCATCGGCGGATTGGCCATCGCCCTCTGGGTGCTGTGGTCACGGGGCGGCATGATCTGGCTGGGGCGCAAGCTCGGCTGGTTCCGGCCACCCACAGAACGGTTGCAAAACATTGTCGCCGCCGCTTCCGCTAAAATGAACATTCCCTTCCGGGAAGTGTGGTTGATGCGCTCGCCGGTGGCGCAGGCTTGCGCCATTCCGGGCCGCCGCCAGTTGCTGTTCTCGGAGCGCCTGCTGGAATTGTTGTCCGACGACGAGGTGGCTGCCGTCTGCGCCCATGAGCTGGCGCACCTCTCGGAATCGAAGGCGACGCAATACTCGCGCTCCATCGTGCTGCTGGCCTATCTGCCTTGGCTGTTCTTCAATCCGATGATTCATACGTTTGGTTTCCTGATGTTTTACGCGATGCTGATCAACACCATCGCCGTGCCGTATTTTTACCGGAAGCTCAGTCGCAAGCTGGAGTCGCGGGCGGATCGGATGGCGCAGGCCCAGGAGCAGGATGCCGGGACCTACGCCCGCGCCTTGACGAAGCTGTATGCGGACAACCTGATCCCGGCGGTCACGGCGAAGGATCGGGCGACCCATCCGCATCTCTACGATCGGATTCTGGCGGCGGGAGTGACGCCGGATTTTCCCCGGCCGACACCAGCCCAGGCCATGGCCGGGCACGGGCATGTTTTTTCCGGGCTGGCGGGAATCTTGTTTGCCATCTTTGTCCTGCGCCTGATCCATGCCTTCGGCGCGCACGGGCAATGATTGCGGCAAAAACTAAAACTATGCAAAGACCAAAGTCATGGATGTTGTTCGGCCTTCTGTGTGTCGGGCAACTATTGGCCCCGGCCCTGCCGGCGGAGGACATCACCACGTTGGACGGGCAGACGTATGCGAATATCCGGGACGTTAGCTTGAAGCCCGGCGGTCTGTTCTTCGTCGTCGGCACGGGCGCGTCCATGAAAGGCGTGACGGTGCCTTACGCGAACCTGTCGTATGAGGTGAAGGAGAACCACCATTACGATCCCTATGAGATGGCCTTGGCCTATGCCCGGCAGAACCGGCCCGTCATGTTGACTAAGAACCTGGCCTTCTCGCTGGACCAGTTGGCGGCGGCCCAGCAAAAGGCGAAGGCGGAAAAGAAGCTGCTGGGATTCATCATGGAATGGGACGGGTTTTTCGTCCCGTCCCAGCCGATGAAGCGCGGCAGCAACGCCGGGCTGGCGCATTTTTACGACGTGTTCAACAACCATCTGGTGCTGGTGTTTGTGCGGCACGAGAGCGAACTGGGTTTGGTGCCGGACGCCGTGAAGCAGGGGTTTAACGGCCCGGAGGAGGGCGGGTTCGCCCCCAACATGGCGGTGGTCACGGCGGACTGCGCGCAGTTCGTCTGCGAAATTCCCTATGGCGGCGACCAGTCCAACGGCCAGATCCGGGAACAGATTTTCCGGCAGAAGATCGCGGTGATCAAACAATTCATCAAGGCGCAGGCAAAGGGCAAATAGGCGCGGGTGTTTGCCGGTCAAGGTGACAAACCGGGGTTGGGGGTGTAGGGTATCCTTGAGCCGAAAGGCCGGAGTGATTATGCGCCCGGCAATGCCATTTGATTTCATCGGTGGCGGAGGCCTGCCCCCCGTTGCGGACGCTTACTGTTCGCATTGCAATTATTCCCGCCCCCGCCGCTTTGCCACGCGGCGGGTTTTTGACGTTTGTCAGGCCGGCGGCAAGGCCGGAAAGCCAAACGCCCGCAGTCTTCCCGCGCCTGACGAAACACAAACCAAAGAACGTTCGGTCAGCCAGAAACGGAGGCCATTATGATGCCCAAATACAACATCGAATACACGATGCCGTTCAAGCGCGCCCGGGAGACGTATCACTATCGGAGCGATGATCCCGTGGCCTGCGAGGAATTCCTGCAGGAACTCATGGAACGCGGTTATCACATCAAAGCCATCCGGCACGAGGGGTTGGATTTGCCCACGCCGGACTTTGACAAGATGATCAAGACCGCCGCCGGCATGATGGCCGCCAAGACCATCTGCTTCACGCTTGGTATTTCCAAGGAAGAGGAGCATTACCGGTTTGGCTTCGCGGCGTAAAACGCGCGCGGTCGGGCGGATGGGGAGGTTGCGGCTCGCCTTCCTCCGCGAGCAAGGAAAAGCGGAGGAGGGGAGCGGTGGGTGCCTGAAAACCGGAAGTGGAGGCAGCATGAAAACCAATCTCATATCCGGACCGGAAACACCAAAGCCGACCGCTCATCCGGCCGGTGTGGCGTGCGCGGTGTTGATGCCCCACGCGCCGATCTTGGTGCCGGAAGTCGGCGGCGAAAGAGCCGGCGCAGCGGCGGCCAGCCAGCGGGCGATGCGCGCTGCGGCTAATGACGTGATGCGTCGGCATCCGGATTCGCTGGTGTTGATTTCGCCGCATTCGCCGCGCCAGCCGGGCGCTTTCGGTCTGTGGTCGGACGATCCGTTGCGCGGTTCGTTTGCCCAGTTCAACGCGCCGCACGCAGCGCTCGCTTTGCCGCTGGATAAATCCTTGGCGCAGGCCATCGCGACGGAGATGGCCGCGCGCAATCTGCAAACTTGGGCGATTCACCGTTCCCCGCTGGATCACGGTGCGCTGGTGCCGCTGTGGTTTCTGGCGGAAGCCGGCTGGTCCGGGCCGACGGTGGTTCTCGGTCTCAATTATCCCGGTGAAAACGGGCTGGCGGTCTTGGGTGCGGCCATCGCGGCGGCCGCGCAAAAATCATCCCGCCGGATCGCCGTCATCGCGAGCGGCGACATGAGCCATCGTTTGACCGAAAATGCCCCGTGCGGTTTTCAGCCGCAGGCGCACCGGTTCGACGAGAGCTTCATCCGGCTGGTGCGCGCCGGCGATTATCGCGGGATTGAAAAAATTGATCCCGACCTGCGCGAACTCGCGGCGGAGGATGCGGTGGATTCCACCGTGATCGCGGCGGCGGCGGTGGACTGGCAAAGCACCGGGCATCGCGTGTTCAATTACGAAGGCCCCTTTGGCGTCGGTTACGGCGTGGCCGTTTTATTCGCGGAGAAATCCAATTCAACGGCGGCGGAAATCGCCAAGGCCCATCGCGAAAAAAACGACGGAACGGTTCTTCCCGAGGTGGCGCGGCGTTCGGTGGCGGCCGCCTTGCACTGCGCTTCCGTGCCGCCGCCGGCACCGGAGAATGAATATCTCCGCCAGCGCCGGGGCGTCTTCGTCACCCTCCGCCAGCGCGGCGGAGCGTTGCGCGGTTGCATCGGGACAATCGCGCCGACGTGCGCGAATATGGTCGCGGAAACCTGGCGCAACTCGCGGCAGGCGGCGTTGCAGGATCGTCGTTTTGCGCCCGTCCAGGCGGCGGAACTGGCCGACCTGCGCTTCGAGGTCAGTGTGCTGCATCCGCCGGAGAAAGTTTCGTCGGAGCGCGAATTGGATCCGGAGCGCTACGGCGTGATTGTTTCCGCCAGTGACGGCCGGCGTGGCTTGTTGCTGCCGGATATCGCGGGCATTGAGACGGTGGCCGAACAGTTGCGCATCGCGCGGGAAAAGGGCTGGATCAGCCCGGACGAACCCGTGACTCTCCAGCGTTTTGAGGTGGATCACTTTAAGGAACCGGACTGAAAACTTATGGTTGCCGCCATCACGCCATCAAATTACCCGGCCCGTTGGTGGACGCTGCTGCCGGATGGGCGGATTGAATGCCGCGCATGTCCGCGCTTGTGCAAACTGCACGCGGGCCAGCGGGGGTTTTGTTTTGTGCGGCAGAATGTCGGCGGTCGGATGGTGCTGACCACTTACGGCCGCAGCAGTGGCTTCTGCGTGGACCCCATCGAGAAAAAACCGCTGAACCATTTTTATCCCGGCACCAGCGTGCTTTCCTTCGGCACGGCGGGCTGCAACCTCGGCTGCCGTTTCTGCCAGAACTGGGACATCAGCAAGGCGCGGGAATTTGACCGGCTCGCCGATGCAGCTTCGCCGGAAACCATCGCCGCCGCCGCGCAGAAACTGGGTTGCCGTTCCGTCGCCTTCACCTACAACGACCCGGTGATCTTCGCCGAATACGCGATGGACGTGGCCGACGCGTGCCGCGAGGCCGGCATCCTCACCGTCGCGGTGACCGCGGGCTACATCTCGCCCGAGCCCCGCCGCGAGTTCTACGCGAAGATGGACGCGGCCAACGTGGACCTGAAGGGTTTCACGGAAAACTTTTACCACAAGCAATGTTTCGGTGAACTCGCGCCGGTGCTCGACACCTTGAAATACCTGCGGCACGAAACGTCCGTCTGGTTGGAGGTGACCACGCTGCTGATTCCCGGCGAGAACGACAGCGAAAAAGAAATCAGCGCGGCCGCCGACTGGTTCGCCGCCAACCTCGGCCCGGACGTGCCGTGGCATTTCACCGCGTTTCATCCCGATTACAAGCTGCTCGACAAACCGCGCACGCCGTCCGCCACGCTCACCCGCGCCCGGGCCATCGCCCGTTCGCGCGGTCTGCACTATGTTATACCGGCAACGTCCACGATCCCGACGGCAGCAGCACCTGGTGTCCCGGCTGCGGCCGGCGGCTGATCGAACGCGACGGCTACGAACTGGGGGAATGGCAATTGAAGAATGGTTGCTGCGCCCGCTGCGGCTGCAAGATCGCCGGGCACTTCGCAGAACGGCCGGGCTGCTGGGGTAACCGGCGGCTGCCCGTGCGCTTGGGCTGATTCCAGAAAAGAAAAGAAGCCGGACCCTACTCCGGCCTCCTGCAACACACTTTGTTTTCCGTTGGAACACTGCTTCCAACAAAACAAGCATACCCGGTTCCAGCTTTTTTGCCTGTCACCCGATGGGGTTACAACGGCTCCACCAGCCAAAAAATGCCAAGCAATCCACAAGGAGTGGAAAGTCGGGCTGGCGCATTGGTGCAAAAGTAATAAGCATGAAACGCGGTTCCTTGATTAAGTTTTTCGTATTCTCGTTGTTGCTGCTGCTCTCCGGGCCGGCGCTGTTCGCGGCGGAGAAGCTTAAGAACGCCGACTGCCTCGACTGCCATACCGACCCGGCCAACAAGCGCGTGGTCAACGGCCATGCCGAGGCGATGGCGCTGTTCCCGACGAATGGCTTCGCAAAATCGGTTCACAGCGGGCTGGACTGCATTGACTGTCACGACGGCATCAAGGAAATGCAGCACGACAAAAATGTGCCGCCGCCGAACTGCATCGGCTGTCACGATCAGGAAGGCAAGGATTACGCGACGAGCATCCACGGCATGAGCCACAAGATGGGCGCCTCTGGCGCGGCGCAGTGCTGGGACTGCCACGGCAATCACGAGATTGTGCCGGTGAAGCACACCGATTCGCCGGTGTATAAAATGAACCTGCCGGCGACCTGCGCGAAGTGCCACAGCAACACGAATCTAACCAAGGAATATCAGATTGAATTTCCGCAGGCCGCGAATCAATACATGGACAGCATCCACGGCAAGGCGCTGCTGCAGATGGGATTGATTGTTGCGCCGTCGTGCAACGACTGCCATGGTGCGCACAAGATCAAGCGCAACATTGACCGCGATTCGCCCATCAACCACGCGAACATTGCGAAGACCTGCGGCAAGTGCCACGTCGGCATCGAGGAGACTTACAATAAAAGTGTCCACGGCCAGTTGCTCGCGAAAGGCGACGCGCGCGGGCCGGTGTGCATTGACTGCCATAGCGCACATCAGATCGTCAACCCGACGGGGAATAATTTCAAGGCCTTGAGCGACGAGCGTTGCGGTAAATGCCACGAGGACCGGTTGGAAGGTTATCGCGACACTTATCACGGCAAGGCGATGATGCTGGGCAAGCCGAACGCCGCGCCGGAAGTCGCCGCGTGTTACGATTGTCACGGTTTCCACGACATCCTGCCACCGTCGAACCCGGCGTCGCATCTGTCCACCAATAATGTCCTCGCCACCTGCCAGAAATGTCATCCGGGCGCGACGGCCAAATTCACCGAATACCGGCCGCACGCGAACCCGCTGGACAAGAAGAATTATCCGCTGCTGCACGTCGTGTTTCTGGCGATGACCGGGCTGCTCATCGGCACGTTCAGCTTCTTCGGCATCCACACGCTCGCATGGCTGTTCCGCGCGGTGTGGTTGTATCTGCATGACTCGAAAACGTTCCGCGAGGCGAAGTTCGAGACGCAAAACGGCGACGAATGGTTCACGCGGTTCGTGCCGTATGAGCGCTTCCTGCATTTCCTCGTGGTGACGAGCTTCCTGACGCTGGTGCTGACCGGCATGCCGTTGAAATTCTATTACACCGACTGGGCGAAATTCATCTTCAGCGTCATCGGCGGGCCGCAGACGGCGCGGATGCTGCATCGTTTTGGCGCGGTCATCACGTTCATTTATTTCACGCTGCACCTGGGTTCGCTCGTTGCGAAGACCTGGCGCGGCAAAAAGAATTTGCGCAATCCTGAAACCGGCAAGGTGGAACTCAAGCGCCTTATTGGCGTGCTGTTCGGCCCGGACTCGATGATCCCGACGTTGCAGGACTGGCGCGACTTGGTGGATCACAATAAATGGTTCTTCGGCAAAGGCCCGAAGCCGCAGTTCGACCGCTGGACGTATTGGGAGAAGTTCGATTACTTCGCCGTGTTCTGGGGCGTGGCCATCATCGGCCTGTCCGGCCTGGTGATGTGGTTCCCGGAGATCGCCACGCGCTTCCTGCCCGGCTGGGTCATTAACATCGCGCTTATCCTGCACTCCGACGAGGCGTTGCTGGCGGCGGGATTCATTTTCACGATCCACTTTTTTAACACGCATTTCCGCATCGAGAAATTCCCGATGGACACGGTGATCTTCTCCGGCC
>CAYUGC010000122.1:0-10458 GCA_964444085.1 uncultured Bifidobacteriaceae bacterium
AGTGCCTGCATTTTGCGGACGACGGCACGCTATGGATCGGCACGTTCGGCGGCGGTCTGAACCAGCTCAAGGACGGAAAATTTTCCGTGATTGATTCGGCGCAAGGCCTGCCGAACAACGTCATCGGTCATATCGAGGACGATGGCAACGGGATTTTCTGGATGAGTTCGCACGGCGGCATTCTGCGCGTGTCGAAAAAGGAATTGAACGATTGTGCGGATGGAAAAATCAAGTCCGTTCACTTTTTGGCATATGGCATCGACGACGGAATGCCGACGATTGAATGCTCCGAAGGGCTGCAGCCTGCTGGCTGCAAAACCGCCGACGGACGCCTGTGGTTTCCGACAAGCAAAGGGCTGGTGGTCGTCAATCCAAGCGAGATCCGCATCAACCAACTGCCGCCGCTGATGGCATTGGAAGAATTTTTAGTGAATGGTCAACCGGTCACAAACTTGGGGGCGCATCCAAAAATTCCACCCGGCGGCAGCCGGTTTGAATTTCACTACACGGCGCTTAGCTTTGTCACGCCCGAAAAAGTTCAATTTAAATATCGCATTGAAGGTTTGGAAAAGGATTGGATTGACGCCGATGCCAAGCGTGTGGCGAATTACAGCTTTCTTCCGCCGGGCGACTACACGTTTCGCGTCATCGCGTGCAACAATGACGGCATTTGGAACGAAACCGGCGTCTCGTTGCCGTTCACCCTCCTGCCGCATTTCTGGCAGACGTGGTGGTTCCGGGTGCTCGGCGGGGTGGCCACGGCGGCGCTGGCGGGCGGCATCGCCTGGTTTGACACGCGGCGGCGGATGCGCCGGCGGCTGGAAAAACTGGAGCGCGAGCAGGCCGTCGAACGCGAACGTTCGCGCATCGCGCATGACATTCATGATGATCTGGGCGCGCAACTCACGCGCATCACGATGTTAAGCGATTCCGCACGCGACGAACTGACTGATCCAACACAGCTGACGGACGACTTGAATCAGATTTACGACACGGCTCGTGACGCAACGCGCGCGATGGATGAAATTGTCTGGGCCGTGAATCCCAAGCATGACACGATCGAAAGTCTCGCGACCTACCTGGAAAAATATGGATTCGACTATCTCGACGCCGTGGGCATCCGTTGCCGACTCGATCTGCCGGCAAAACTGCCGCCGCACCGGTTGACCACGGAAGTGCGGCACAATTTGTTTCTCGCTTACAAGGAGGCGTTGCACAACGCGGTGAAACATGCGGGTGCTACGGAAGTGCGTATTGCCATTGCTTTCGAGGCGAATACGCTTGAACTCGTCGTCGAAGACAATGGCCGCGGGTTTAGCCTTAACGATGGCACGAACAAAGGTCCACGGGAACACGGACGCACTGCGGGCGGCAACGGATTGGAAAACATGAATCGCCGCGTGCGGGAGATTGGCGGCGAATGTCAGATTGACAGCGAGCCGGGCCGGGGAACCAAGGTCAAGTTTCAGTTTTTGCTCAAGTTCCCTCATAGGAATGAATGACTATGTGTGCTTCATTGGGCGTGGTAAGATAACAGAGTGAACCTTTCCGTTTCCATCATTGAAGACGACGCGTCGGTGCGAAAGATTCTCGCGACCTGGGTCAGTCGCGCCAAAAACTTCCGATGCGTCAGCCAGCATGCCGATGCCGAGGACGCGTTTAAGAAACTACCCGGGCAAAAGCCCGACGTGGTGCTCACGGACATCAATCTACCCGGAGTGAACGGCATTCAATGCGTGCGCCGGCTCAAGGCTGCTCTGCCCACGGCGCAATTTCTGATGCTGACGGTGTATGAGGATTCCGATCATATTTTTGAAGCGCTGGCGGCGGGCGCGAGCGGTTATCTGCTGAAGCGCACGCCGCGCGCCGAATTACTCGCCGCCATCAAACAAGTCCATGAAGGCGGCGCGCCGATGACGAGTTACATCGCGCGAAAAGTTGTCCAGGCCTTTCAGCGCCAGCAATCCGAGAAGCCGGAAGTGAACGAACTTTCGCCGAGGGAATGGGAAGTGCTCGAACTGCTTTCACGGGGTTATGCTTATAAAGAGATTTGCAGCGCGCTGGCGATCGGCATTCCCACGGTGAACACTCACATCCACCGCATCTACGAAAAACTGCACGTGCGTTCCCGCGGCGAAGCGGTGGCCAAATTTTCCTCTTTTCCGCCGCGATTGCCGGTGTCTTCTACTCGTGTCCCGCGGTGACCGAGTAGCTCACAGATACAGGCTTTTCATAACCGGCTCATTAAAAAGCACCTCGATTTGCGCGAGATTGCGGGCATTTCGTCAGCCGCACACTTCCCCGGTTTCCCACCATAAATGATTTCATGGACATGACAGGTTTGGGGATGGGAGTTATTGTATCATCGTTATCCATCTAAGAGTGCGCGAACACGATCATGTTTGCCTGTTTGTATGGCCGACAAACAAAAAAGAACGCGACACAATTGCAGAAGATACAATCCAGATTGAGCCACTAAACTCATTCACTAAACTGACCCAAGAAAAACCATGAAAAGACTCCTCTCGATCACATCGGGCATTGCCGCTGTCTTACTTGTTGGCGGCATTGTGAACGCCAGCGCCGCAGATTGGCTCGGCACAAGCAGCCCGAGTTGGAATGACCCGCTTAACTGGCAAGGGTCTGTAGTGCCTGATGCTTTCGGTGCTGGCATTTTTATGGTTGGCAATGGCTCAACCACCTTCACTGCGACCATCACGAATGACGTTACCGGAAGGCCGTCTGAAATCGTCATGGGCGGATTTGGTTCGACCGCTCGTGTTGATCATCGGGCTGGCACACTCGGCACGCAGAACCCTGGATGGCCGCCAGGATGGATGCTTCTTGGATTTTCCGGTAATGGCAACGCGACCTATAATTTGGCCGACACCACTACCACCGGCGGCACGTTCACCGGATACGGCACCGGTTCAGGAACGCTGAACATTGTGGACAACTTATTCATGGGTGAACCTGGCGGCGGTGGTGATGGCACCGGCATTTCCACATTGAACATCAATACCACCGGAGCATTAACCATCAAGGGGGATATTATTTTGGGCATCAGCGGCTGGAATGCCACCGTGAATCTGGATGCGGGCGCCTTCAGAAGCACCAATGGCTGGGGCTGGATTCGGATTCCAAGGGGAGCGGGTAATAACACCAACACCACGACTTCCGGCACGTTGAATCAAGCCGGCGGTTCCGTTGATTCCAATTATGGAATCCAGGTTGGCGGCGACCCGGGTCAGACTTCTTATACCAATCTAGTCGGCACTGTGAACCTTAATGGCGGCACAATGGCGACGCATGGCCCTGATTGGTGGGATGACGGTGTGTGGATTGGTTGTGGTGGAACGGGGACGTTTAACCTCAATGGCGGAACCCTGACGACCACCCATGTTCTTCACGAAGGCACCACCGGAACATCATTCTTCAATTTCAACGGCGGCACGCTCAAGGCGAGTGGTTCGAGGAACGCGCCTTGGGATTCGTTTTTTGGCGGTAATCCGAATTATTTGGCTGACGGCAGATCTTTTACCGCCGCCTATGTGCAGGCGGGCGGAGCCATCATTGATACCGCCGGGTTTGACAACTATTTCGGGCAGGCATTGTTGACAGGCACAAATATCACGGATGGCGGCTTGACCAAGAATGGCAACGGCCAGTTGGAGATAGGCGGCGCAAACACCTTCACCGGCCCCGTGGTGGTGAATGGCGGCACGCTCTACGCAAACGCCGGAAGCGGGCCAAATAATCGGAGTTTTAGTTTTGCCAGCAGCATCACGGTCAACAGCAATGCCACCCTTCGGGCCACTGGCAACAGTTTGTTTGGCTGGGATGGTTCGCAGGCGAAGCCGATTACGGTCAACGCCGGAGGCACGGCAACGGCGGAAAATGGCGATCAAAACATCGGGCTAGTTACCCTCGCCGGTGGCACTCTGGCCAGTGTCAATCCCGATGGTTTTTGGGGTTCGTGGCACTTCGGTCGAGCCTCTGTCAAAAATCTGCTTGTCACCTCGAACTCAACTGCCTCGGCGGGTCACGTTGCTTTTACCGCCGGTGCCACCATTGAGGTTGCTTCCGGAAAGACGCTCAATTTTACCGGCTTCATTGGCGACGGCGGCGGGGACGGTCCTACTACGGTCATCAAGGAAGGCGCTGGCACCCTGCTTCTTGCCGGTGCGAACACCTATACCGGCAATACGACGATCAATGCGGGCACGCTGGCGTTGAGTGGAAGTGGTTCATTGGCCACGCCCAAGATCATTCTCGCAAACGGTGCGAAATACGACGTGTCCGGCCTGTCCACCGCCTTCGCGCTCGGCTCCGGCCAGACGATGACCAACATCAGCGGCACCGGTCTTGTTGCTGGCAACATTAATCTGGCATCTGGCGCGCTCGCGTTGAACTACACGAACGGCACGCCGTCCTTGAGCTTGACCAACGGCACGTTGACCTTCGCCGGTAACGCCGTCACGGTGAACGTCGCCGGCTCGTTGCCGCACGGCATCTACAAACTCATTTCCACCAACTCCGGTGGCTTGGTTTCCGTCACCCTGCCTTCCTCGGTGACGGTTAATGGCATCGGCACGGCCAGCGGTTCCTTGAGTCTCTCGAACGGCGAACTTTATTTGACCGTGAACCATCCGCCGGTGGCGGGGAATGTCAGTTACGTTCGCAACGCAGGCATCAATTTGTTGCGCATCACCATCAGCAACCTGCTGACCAACGTGACGGACGCGGACAGTGACACCATCACGCTGGTGTCCGTGGGCACCAGCAGCAACGGCATCATTCCGACCGTGAGTGGCGGGTTGATTGGCTATTACAACACGAACAACGTCGCCGACCAGTTCAGCTACACCATCACCGACGGCTTCGGCGGCACGAACACCGGCGTCGTCAGCATCGTGGTCAGCAACGCGGCGACGGGCCAAATCACGGGCCAGTTCACCTCCTTCACCGGCGGGGTGGCGAACCTGACGTTCCACGGCATCCCGAACTACAGCTATATCACCGAGCGTTCGACCAACCTGACCGACTGGGTGGACGTGGTTACGAACAGCGCTGGGATCAACGGCGTGATCAGCGTCACCGATTCGTTTGGCAACCTGGGCGGCGTGCCGCCGGCCTCGGCGTATTACCGGCTGAAATGGCAGCCGTGAGCAAAAGCTTCGGTGGCGGTTTGGGTTCCGCTACCGTGGGGGGAAGTGGGGGTGCTATTGGGTTGGCACCCCCACTTCAAATTTTGAAAGTCAGAAACACGAACGACCAAAACAACCAACACATGAAACGCAAAGCAATTTTGACAGCCCTGCTGCTGGCCGGCGCGCCCGTCTGGGCGCAGACCTTGAGCACCAGCTTCACCAACGGCATGGTGGCCGGCATCCCCGACGGCAATCCGGTCGGCGTGACGGAACAGTTCACCGTGGGCGGCGTGGGCGGCACGGTGACGAACGTGCAGGTGCAGTTGGACATTACCGGCGGGTTCAACGGCGACCTCTATGCTTACTTGTTGGATCCGGCGGGACAGATGGTGGTGCTGTTGAACCGGTCGGGCGTGGATGGCAGCAATCCGTTCGGCTACAGCGACGCGGGTTTCAACATCACGTTGGACAGCAGTAGCGCAAACATCCACGGCTACGGCAGCGGCTACAGCACGAACGGGCTGGGGCAGGTGACGGGGACGTGGGCGGCGGACGGGCGGAACATTGACCCGCAATCGGCGGGGAGTGTGTTTGCCAGCACGTCGCCGACGGCGGGGTTGAATCTTTATAACGGCTTGATCGGCGGCAACATGAACGGGACATGGACGCTATTTATCGCAGACCTAGCGGCAGGCGGCGGCAGCCCGACGCTCAATTCGGTTGTCCTGACCATCATGACCGTGCCGGAGCCTGGAACCATCTCGGTGGCGCTGTTGGGCGGTGCCATGCTCTGGCTGGTTATCCGCAAAAGGATTCCGGTGTAAGGTAGGGTTAAGGTTAATTGCCAAAAAGTCACTTCGGCTCAAGAAGGTTCAAGACGGCGAACGCATCACCGAGCTAAATTCATGTCCGGTAGCCACCAATCGGGCGAAATGGTTCCCCGCTGTTTTCGGTGGATTAGAGGCTGCGGGCTTTAGAATGTCCCGAAGCACTAAATGATTGGGGTTTGAGCGGTTTTGAGCCAACCCAACCCATTTTTGATGGTTTTGACCGCTTTTATGCCCTAATCCAGCGTCGGGATGACTCCCAAAATCATTTTGGTAGTCACCAAAGCTGCTGTAGTAATCACCAAAACCTTGGTGGCAGTCACCAGCCCCGTTCCGGTAATTACCAAGGAAACTTCGGCTGTCACCAACCCGCCTGCGACGGGAACCGGAACGGCCAGATTTTCCTCCTTTCCGCCGCGATTGCCGGTGTCTTCTACTCGTGCCCCGCGGTGACCGAGCAGCTCACAGATACAGGCTTTTCATAACCGGCTCGTTAAAAAGCACCTCGATTTGCGCGAGATTGCGGGCATTTCGTCAGCCGCGCACTTCCCCGGTTTCCCGCCATACATGGTTTCATGGACATGACAGGTTTAGGGCGGGCAGGTATTCTACTAATATAATTCCATGTGCTAGTTGCGAACACGATTATGTTTGGCTGTTTGTATAGCCGAAAAACGAAAAAGAACGCGACATAATTTGTTTAATAATTGAAACAAGCGGGGGCTGGTCCAAGCAGGCCGGCCCCACCATTAAAAAGTAAGAGTTGTAAAATGAAATTAAAGAAAAACCGGTCGTATCGCGGGTTCACGTTGATTGAACTGCTGGTGGTCATCGCCATCATCGCCATTCTGGCGGCAATGCTGCTGCCGGCTTTGAACAAGGCCAAGATCAGGGCGGTGGCAGCCCAATGCATGGGCAACAGCAAACAACTGGGCCTGGCTTGGGTGATGTATGCGGGTGACAACAAGGAATCTCTGCCGGTCAACGCTGACTGGTGCGGGTCTTTACCAAATGGAACCCCTTCGTGGGTTACTAGCATAATGGACTGGAACACCGGCTCGGATAACACCAACACGGCTAAACTGGTTAATGACAGCAGTTCTTTGCTGGGAAGCTATCTGGGCCGTAATTACAAGGTCTTTGCGTGTCCGGCGGCAAATTTTGTCAGTGGCTCACAGCGTTTGCTCGGTTGGGATCATCGTGTGCGGTCTGTGGCCATGAATGGCTCGGTGGGCGATGGGAATAAATTCAATCCTGGCTGGGCCAATATTCATATCGTAAAGAAATCCACGGAATTTCACACGCCTGGGCCAAGTGATGTGTGGCTGTTTCTCGACGAGCATCCGGACTCCATTGACGATGAGACTTTTTACACGCCGAACTACACTACGGGCATCACCTCGCTGCTCGAGATTCCAGGATGTCAGCACGCCGGAGCTTGCGGCATCACCTTTGCCGATGGTCATTCGGAAATCCACAAGTGGAAGGGCAATTTTTCAAGCCGACCGGTCACATATAACTATACCATCGGCGTCTCCATTGCCTCCAGCGATCCGGATCTGGTCTGGTTGGCGCAGCATACTCCGCTGAACTGAAACCACAGAAATTTTCCGCTCAAACAAATTTTTGCCTCAATCCCCCGGTGGACAATCCCATTAAAAGAGGAAATACCCCAAATTTCGTGAAGGTCGTTTTTAATTGGCGGACTTACCCGCCAGCCCGATATGAATCCTTTTCAAAACATTTCAGGCAAGTCCAGACAGTTTGTCCTCGCCTTTTTTATTGCCGCTAACCTAGCGACGTTTTCCACGCCCGCCGCTTCCATTTCCGTTCAATCCTTTCATAAAGACGCCGACGGCGTGACGCTGGCGATGTCGCCGGGAACGATGAAATTGACGGTCTGCTCCGACCGCATCGTGCGCGTGATGTATTCGCCCACCACGACGTTGCCGGCGGGACAGGGCTTCGCGGTGACCAATCACTCCTGGCCGTCCACCGCATTCAAGGTGGCTGAGGCCGGCGGCAAAGTCACGGTCATGACGCGCAAGCTGAAGGCAGCCGTGGACAAGGCGACCGGGGCAGTGGCGTTTTACGATGTGTCGGGGAAGCTGCTGCTTGCGGAACCCGCCACGGGCGGCAAGAAAATGCCCGCCGCGACGGTGAACGGCGAAATGTCTTTTCAACCGGAGCAAAGTTTCGCCAGCCCGGCCGATGAATTTATCTATGGCCTCGGTCAGTTTCAGGAAGGCATCTGGAACTGGCGCGGGATGCCGCAGCAACTTCGACAATTGAACACCCAGATTTCCGTGCCGATGATCGTGTCGAGTTACGGCTACGGCTTGCTTTGGAATAACGCCTCGTTGACGGAATTCAATCCTGCGGATGCGCAAGTGACGCTGACCAATAAAACCGGCAGTTACATCACCACTGCCGCCGGAGAAACAAACGGCCATGCTTGACGACGTGGCGATTGTCTGGGCCAACCACGACCCAACCAACGCCATGAATTGGGCCGGATCATTGTCGGACAATGCCGCGCGCGGCCAGGCATTGGCGGCGGTGGCCGGGGAAGCGGTTCGTTCGCAGCCGCTGATGGCGTTGCAGATTGCCCTCGACCTGCCGGCCGGCCAGCAACGCGACGATTTGATCCAGCGCGGAGCCATGCAGTGGGCATCCGAAGACGCCGCCAGCGCGGCGGCTTGGGTGAGCCAGATTCCCCAAGGCGACTTGCGCAACCAGACCTTGAGCGGGGTGGCGATTGTTTGGTCGGCCAGCGCCCCGGTGGACGCCGCCAATTGGGCTTTGAAAGAACTCCCGCCGGGACGCCTTTTGGATGACACGGTCGTTTCCATTGTCCAGCGCTGGGCGCAACGAGACATGGATGGTGCGACCGCTTGGGTGGAACAATTTCCCGAAGGGGCGCTGCGCGCCGCGGCAGTGGAAAATCTGTTGGCCCAATGGTCACCAACCGACCACCAAGGCGCAGCGTTGGCGGGTGGAGCACTTCGAAAGGAGTTTGAAATCGACCATGCTGCTGCGGCTACCATCATACAAATCATCGACAAGCTTTCCGGGCGAGTTTGGGCTATATTTAAGATAATGAAATTCCTGTCCCTCCGGAGCCATGCTATTGCCCGCGTTGGCGGCGCGCGCCACGGCGATATGCAGATTTATTCCGACCGGCTTAACAAGCTGACTGAATCGAATTGAAACTATGAATCAAATTAAATTGACCTCTTTGACGTTGCGCAGCTCATTTGCAAAAATGGGAAAAGGCGTTTTTACGGTCGCTTCACTCCTATGGCTTTTCTGGTGTTCACCATCCGTCTGTTTCGCGCAGAATGGCGCGCTGCCCTCGACTTTCCTAGCATTGCTTTGATCGCACCTTACCTAGCCTTGAACCATTAATTAAATGAAATCAAGTCATCAAAAAACTTCCCTCGCCACCGCCATCTTGTTTTCCCTCGCAGTCATTTCTGCGAATGCTTACACGCTGACCAATTTGACCGGCGCGGTCATCGGTTCGTCTGGTTCGTGGGGCAACTCCGGCAACACCATCACCAACGCCTTTGACGGCAACACCAACACTTTCTACGACGCCGTGAACGCCACCGGCGACTGGGCCGGACTTGATTTGGGCAGCGGTGCCGCCGCGATTGTGGGGCAGTTAAAATATTGCCCGCGCGTGGGCTGGGCAAGCCGGATGGTAGGCGGACAATTTCAGGGGGCAAACGTGGCCGATTTCAGCAGTGGTGTGACGACTTTGTTCACCGTGGCCAGCACGCCGCCCGAGGGAACCATGACCGTGCAAGCCGTGACCAACGCGACCAGTTTCCGCTATCTGCGCTACGTTGGACCGGCGAACGCATTCTGCAACGTGGCGGAAGTGGAATTCTGGGGAACCAACGGCACGCCTCTGGCCCCGGCCGCGCCCACCGGTTTGGCGGCGACGCCCGGCAACGCGCAAGTGGCGTTGAGTTGGAACGCTGCCAGCGGCGCGGACAGCTACATCGTCAAACGCAGCACCACCAGCGGCAGCGGTTACACCAACCTCGCGAGCGGCGTGGCGGCGACAAGCTTCACTGACACCGGACTCGTCAACGGCACGACTTACTACTACGTCGTCAGTGCGGTGAACGCCGGGGGTGAAAGCGCCAACTCCAGCCAGGTCAGCGCCACGCCTTCTTCAGCCGGAGCCCAGAATAGCGTGCTGCCCACGACATTCAAATGGACCTCGACGGGTCCACTCGCTACGGCACAGAACGGGTCATCCTCCATGAAGGACTTCACTTGCGTCCACTACAACGGCCAGTTCATCGTTTACTTTACGACAGGCGACAGCGCAGGGAATTGGGGCGGGGGCATGATGACCTTTACCAATTGGTCCGACATGGCCACTGCCCCACAGCATCAGATGTCGGTTGGGACCGTTGCGCCTACGCTGTTCTATTTCGCCCCGAAGAATATCTGGGTTCTAACAT
>CAYUGC010000123.1:0-10345 GCA_964444085.1 uncultured Bifidobacteriaceae bacterium
GCGATTGACCTGAACCTCGGCTGTCCCGCGCCCATCGTCTATCGCAAATGCGCCGGCGGCGGACTGCTGCGCGAGCCGGCGCGAATTGACGCCATTCTCGGCGCGCTGCGCGACGCGGTGACGATTCCGTTCACGGTGAAGACGCGCATCGGCTTCGAATCGGCGGCGGAATTCGACGCGCTGCTGCCGCTGTTCGCGAAGCATCCGATTGATCTGCTCACCGTCCACGCCCGCACCGTCACGCAGATGTATCGGCCTGGCGTGCGCTACGATTTGATCGCGCACGCGGCGAAGGAAATGAACTGCCCGGTGCTGCTGAACGGAAATGTATTCAGCGCGGCGCAGGCGAAACAACTGCTCGCGGAAACGAAAGTGCGCGGCCTGATGATCGGGCGCGGCGCGATCCGCAACCCGTGGCTATTCGACCAGATCCGCGCGGAGTTGCGCGGTGAAAAAGCAAAGTTGCCGGCGGGCCGCGACGTGCTGGCCTACGTCCACGAGTTGTGGGACAACGAGATTACTCCGGGCATCAAAGAATCGGCACAGGTGATGCGGATGAAGAAATTCACGAACTTCATCGGCGAAGGCATCGAGGGGAAATTCCTGCACGACATCCGGCGGGTGGCGACGACGGCGGATTTCTGGCGCGTGTGCGAAGAATTTTTGAATCACGACCAGCCGATGACGCTGGAGCCGATGCCGTGATCGCCCCTGCCGGCTCCCACACCGGCAACGGTGGCAAAACCATCCAACGCGAAATCTACAGTTCACGAGCCGCATTCGCTTGAACGCAGCGTTTTTATTTTACCGGCATGGACATTAGACTTTTGCTCCCATAAAAGTTTGGTACACTGCATTCCATGTATCGCACGCAGGATCTGCATGTAAAAGAAATTGTGCCGCTGCTTTCGCCGCGCGCATTGAGGGCGCTATCGCCCGCGCCCGAGGCGTTGAACGACTTCGTGGCGCAGTCGCGCGAGCGCGTCGTCCGCATCCTCAACCGCGAAGACGAGCGCCTGCTCGTGGTCATCGGGCCGTGCTCCATCCACGACGAAAAATCGGCGCTGGAATACGCGACGCGCCTGGCGAAATTGCAGAAGGAGTTCGCGGACAAGATGGAAATCGTGATGCGCGTTTATTTTGAGAAGCCGCGCACGACCATCGGCTGGAAGGGCCTGGTCAACGACCCGCACCTCGACGGTTCGCAGGACATCGAGACGGGCTTGAAAATCGCGCGCAAGCTGCTGTTGCAGATCAACGGCCTGGGCCTGCCGGCGGCGACGGAATTTCTCGACCCCATCGTGCCGCAATACATCGCCGACCTCATCACCTGGGCGGCCATCGGCGCGCGCACCACGGAATCGCAGACGCACCGCGAGATGGCGAGCGGCTTGTCCATGCCGGTCGGCCTGAAGAACGCGACGGACGGCAGCCTGCAGGTGGCGATTGATGCGATGGGCGCGACGCGGCATCCGCACAGTTTTCTGGGCATGAACGAGGACGGCATGACGGCCATCGTCCGCACCAACGGCAACCCGCACGCCCACGTTGTGCTGCGCGGCGGCCGCGCGATGACGAATTACGACGCGGCGAGCATCGCGGCGGCGGAACAAAAATTAAGCGCAGAAAAACTGCCGCCGGTGCTGATGGTGGATTGCAGCCACGCGAACTCGGAAAAGAAATTCGCGAAGCAGGAGGATGTCTGGCGCAGCGTCATCGAGCAACGCGTGAATGGCACGAAATCACTCATCGGCCTGATGGTGGAAAGCCATTTGAGCGAAGGCAACCAGCCGATCCCGAAAAACATTTCCGAGCTGCGCTACGGCGTGAGCATCACGGATTCGTGCATCGGCTGGGAAGCCACGGAGCGGATGCTGCGCTGGGGCCACGAAATGCTGGCGAAATAATTTCAATCCGCAGGACTAACCGGCGGCGCAGCAGCGCCGCCCTACCAGCTTAAACAAAAAAATCCCCGCCGCGAAAATCACGGCGGGGATTTTTGTTTTCAGATTTTAGAACGCATAGCGGTAGGCGAACGAAAAGAGGTGGACGTTGAACGTGTATTTGCCGTTGTAGGCGGAAACGAGGTTGCCGGCGATGTTGCGGTCGTCGTAAAAATCCAGACCGTAGGCGGCTTCGAGCGAGTGGTGGCCGGACTGCCAGCCGACGCCGAGCGTGAGGACGTTTTGGTTCGCGTCGGGAATCGTCGGCGAGAAAGTGGAGTTCGGGACGGGGCTTTCAAAAAACTGGTAGCCCGCACGCAGCGTCCAGTGGTCGGCGAAGCGCCAGTCGCCGCCGAGGCCGGCGGTGAAGGTGTTGTGCCAGTTTTCGGGGATGGTCTGCGACGGCACGCCGAGGAAGTTCGGACCGATGTTGACGGGCAGGCTTTTGAACTGCGAGAACTGCACCCATTCAAAATCCGATTCCAACCGGATGGTGTCGGTGAGGTCAATGCCGTAGCCGACGCTCAGGATGTTCGGAAAAAGAATTTTGCTGCCGAACGAAGTGCCGGGCACGCCGAGCGCGCTGCTGAACGTGGTGCTGCCCCGGTAATCCACGGTCATCGTGGAGCGATACGCGAACGCGAGGCGCTGCTTGTCGGTGATTTTCCAAGTCAGGCCGAGGTTGCCGCCGTAGCCGAAGCCGTCGCCTTCCGCGTGCGCCTCCATGCCGGGCGCGAGCGGCGAGAGATATTGCGAGAACTGCAGGTCCGACCACATCACGTCAAGGCCGGCGCCGACCCAAAGACTGTCGGTGATCTTGGCGGCGAGCGTGGGATTGAAATTGAACGTGACGAGCTTGGAGGAATGCGGCGCGGCATACGTCAGCACGCCGCCGGGCTGCGCAAAGGCGGACGAGCCGGTGTTCCATTCATTGCCGAGGCCATACGGCATGGTGATGCCAAGGCCGACGACCAAACGGTCGTTTTTCAGGGGCATGGAAATGAAAATATTCGGCAGCGCCTTCCACGGATCCTTGGTGCGGGCGGTCTGGCCGTTTGGCGCTTTGAAATCCGCGCTGATGTAAATGATGGACGGATCGAATTCCGCCATCGCGTTGGTGAGGCCGACGAGGTTGGCGGGGTTGTGCTGGATGGCCGTGGCGTCGTCCACCTGCGCGATGCGCCCGCCGGAGCGGCCCAGGTCTTCCGCACCGATGGTGGAGTTGCGAAAGCCTTCGGCGTGGGCGCCGGCGGCGAGGCCGAGCGCGAGGCCGGCAAACAGCGCGACGCGGTTCGTGATTTTGCGAGGGGTGATATTTGGCATAAGGATCAGGATTGGTTGCGGTTGTTTTAGCGGGATTGGCGACCAATGCAAGCCAAACCGGCGGCGGCGGGCGGACAAAATGGCGCGCGAAAAATTTTGTGTTGCCCGGAAAAATGTTTTATCCATGCGGCATGCTTTCGAATTGGAGTGACAAGCCCACTGTCAAGACACAGACGATCATCAAGCCTGCGCCCCCCGCTCCACCACCGCCACCGGCTTCAGGCGGCAGCCAAAACGCCGTGCGGTTGAAGACGTCCGAAGGCGTGGAATTGCAGGGCGCGCTTTTGCGGATGACGCGCGCGGCGGTCTATTTTGAACTGCATAATCCCGCCAGCATGCCGTGCCTGTCGGAAGTGGTCACCAATTTCCAGATTATATTCCAAGGCCAGACGATTTACTCCGGCAATGCCACCATCAGCAACCTATTCAGCAGCGGGCTGACAGTGATGTGCGAGGCTGAATTGAAAGAGCCGTTCTGGACCGACTTGAGCGCGATTGTGGACGCCTACTCCAACGGCCGGATGCTGGACGAGTTCAAGGCTTTTCTCGCGAACTGGCAGAAAAGCTACAAAATTCTCCCCGAATACAAGATTATCATCGCCGATATGCACACGTTCCTCACCGACGTGCGGCTGTGGGCAGAAAAGGTGGAGGTGGGTTTCCGCCACCTGCCGGCAGCAAAGCAACAGCAAATCCATCAGGAAATACTGAAACAGGTGCAACCCGCCGCCGTGTTCGCCGTCAGTCACCTGTTCCAGCGCTTTGAGGATGTTTCCAGCCAGGTTCCTCAAGATGATCTGGCAGCACATCAGGCATTCGGCAAGCGGCTGGTGCAGCCCATTCTGATGGCGTCGCCGTTTGTCCACCGCACGCTGACCAAACCGCTGGGCTACGCCGGCGACCACGAAATGGTGGCAATGATGTTCCGCGATCCTTTTGAAGGTGGATCGTTGTTCGGCAAGATGGTTAATGTTTATGCACTCCAACTGCCGCCCATTATCGCGCACCGCAACCGCATCGATTATCTGGAGCTGAAACTGCAAAGCGAGGTGCTGCGGATGACGGGGCAACCCCGCAGCCTGCGCGTGTTCAACATGGGTTGCGGCCCGGCTGTCGAGGTGCAGCGGTTTCTGGCCGGCAGCGAACTGGCCAACCGAGCCAACTTCACGCTGGTGGATTTCAATGATGAAACTCTGGCTCGCACGTCCGGAATCCTCAACGAGTTGAAGAGCCAGCATTCCCGCCGCACAGGAATCCAGACGGTTAAAAAATCGGTCAATATGCTGCTCAAGGCCGCCACGCGCGGAGATGGCATCACCCGCCTCGACCATTATGATTTCATTTATTGCGCCGGGCTGTTTGATTACCTCACGGACAATGTTTGCGAGCAGTTGCTAAAAGTTTTTTATGGGATGCTCGCGCCCGGCGGCCTGTTGGTGGCAACCAACGTGGATGACCACCCGGCGCAACACCAAATGGAATGTTTCCTGGAATGGCACCTCGTCCACCGGGGCAACGAGGAAATGCGCGCGATAGCGCCAGCGGCCGCCCGCCCGCAGGATGTTGCCATCAAAAGGGACCCAACAGGCGTGAACTTATTTCTCGAAGTCAGGAAACCCGAAGGTGGAAAATAGACTGTCCAACAGCAGCGAAATCCAGAGAGCTTACGCCGATTACGAACGGCGCATCTACGCCCGGCATCTGGAGGTGGGTTCCTATTTGGTGATGGTGCTCATGCCCGCCGGCGTGGTGCTGGACTATTTTGTTTATCCCCGGCATTGCGCCCATTTTTTCGCCCTGCGCCTGCTGTCCACGATGGTGGGCGGCTGCATCTGGATCACGTTGCAAACCCGCTTGCGGAACAACTTGAACCGCCATGTGAGCCTTGTACTGGCGCTTTCCCCCGCCTTGTTCATTTGCTGGATGATTTATGAGGTGGATGGGGCGGCCTCAACCTACTACGCAGGGCTGAATCTGGTCCTGCTTTCCGTTGCCCTGGTCATGCGCTGGTCCGCTGATTTGAGCGCTTCGGCCTCTGTGCTCGTAATTCTCATGTATCTTGGCGCGTGTTATCTGCACGGTTCCATGAAACAGGCCTTCCACTCCGGCGTGCTGGCTAATAATCTGTATTTCCTGTCGCTCACGGCCATCATCGTTACCATCAGCGGCTGGATCCACCAAAACCTGCGCTTCCGCGAATACGCTCTCAATTACCAGTTGGACCAAAACAAGCGCAATCTTGAAGCCACCAACGTCAAGCTCTCCGAGCAGAACACCGCACTGGAAAGGGCCAACCACGAAATCCGCGAGGCCGAGGCGCAACTCATCCAGTCCGAACGCATGGCCACGCTCGGTCGCTTGAGCGTCTCGCTGCTGCATGACATCCGCAATCCGCTCACCTTCGCCAAGCAGGCGCTGTTCAACCTGCAGAACAAGTCGCCGGCGGAACTTACCCCGGCGGTGCAGAAGCAGCTCACCGCCATCGAGCGCGGCATCGAGCGCGTGGAGGGCATCATCACGCCGCTGTATTCCTTCAGCCACAGCGCCAGCCACGCGGCGGAACTGCTGGATCTGGCGGACGTGCTGACGACGGCGCACGTTTTTGTCTCGTATGAATTGAAGGACAAAAACATTCTCTTCGAACAGCACGTCACGCCGGGGCAGACGGTTTTTGCCAACCGCAACCAGTTCATTTCCGTCCTCATCAACCTGGTTGAAAACGCCATTCACGCGCTGGATCAGAAAAAATTTTCCGCCGGCGAATCCCCCGTCATCCGCATCACCGGCTGGATGGACGGCCGGCGCAGCTTCATCGCCATTCGCGACAACGGCTCCGGCATCGCGCCCGACCAGCGCGACCGGCTGTTCAAGGCTTTCGCCACCACCAAAAAGCCGGGGGTTGGACTTGGGCTTGGCCTGAACATCTGCTATACTAACATCCAGAAAGCCGGCGGCGATTTGTCCGTGAACACGGAGCTGGGGCAATTCTGTGAATTTGTGATCAGCCTGCCGGTCGATGGTGCCGCGGCCGCCGCCAGTTCCACGCCAGCATCATGAACGAGCCAAACGAATACAAAAAATACGCCATCGTTTACGTGGACGACGAGGACATGGCGCGCGAAACTTTTGTGGTCGGCTACGAGGATCGCTTCCGCATCCTGACCGCGCCCAACGCGCAGGAAGGCCTGAAGCTCATCCAGCAGCACGGCGACGACATCGGCCTGCTCATCACTGACCAGCAGATGCCCGGCGAGAAAGGCCTCTGGCTGCTCGAAAAAGCCCGCGAATTCCAGCCGCGCATCCTGCGCATCCTCGTCACCGCGTATCCCGAAATGCGCAACGTCATCGAGGCGATCAACAGCGGCGCGATCTACAAATACATCACCAAGCCGTGGAATCCGCTGGAACTCAAGCTCACGTTGCAGCAGGGCCTGGAATATTTCATGCTCCAGAAGGAGCGCGAGGAACTGCTCAAGGAACGCAGCGCGCTGCTCCGCGAACGGATGATCGCCAACCGCATCGGCAGCCTCGGCCTCGTCGCCGCCGGCTTGAGCCAGCACATCCGCAACTCGATGGTTGCGGTGAAAACCTTTCTCGACCTCATCGAGGAACACGACGGCTCCAGCAGCCTGCGCGACCCGGATTTGCTGCGCAGCGTCCGGGCGGACATCGAGAAAATCGTCAGCCTGCTTGCTGACTTGCGCCTCGTCTCCGCCAATCAAGCCGGCACGCCGTTCGCCGATGAAGTCAAACTGCGCCCGGCCATCGCGGAAATTCTGGCCGGGATGCAGCCGGCCTTCGCCGCGCGGCGCATCGAAGTGGACAACCAGATTCCCGACGCCCTGCCGGAACTGCACACGGATTTGCCCAAGTTCAAGCGGCTTTTCGAGCTGCTGTTCAAGGATGAACTGGCGATGCTGCCGGCCGGCAGCCACATCCGACTTGCCGCCGGGGCGACCACCGTGGGCGGCAAACCCGGTCTCACCATCACCGTCACCGACAACGGCCCGGCGCTGCCGCAGGACACGCTCAATCTGGTGCTCGACCCGTTTGCCACCAAGGGCAAGCCCTCGGAATACGGCATCAACCTGATGATCTGCCTCTTCATCGTCCACCACCACGGCGGCACCATCGAGGTGCAGGGCGCAGATGGCGGCGGCAACATCTTCACGTTCTGGCTGCCGCTGAACCCGGAGAAATGATGGCGCTCGAATTAACTTTTGGCTGGTCCGCCAGAATAATTACTCCTCCACCGGCACGACGAGGCTGTCCATGATGTAATCTTTGCGCTCCGGCGTGTTCTTGCCCATGTAGAAATCGAAGATGGGCGCGGACTCGGCACGCGGCGCGTATTCCACCTTGCTGGTCCGCATTTCCTTGCCGATGAATTGCTGAAACTCTTTCGGCGAAATTTCTCCGAGACCCTTGAACCGCGTGATCTCCGGCTTGCCGCCCAATTTCGTCACCGCCGCGGCGCGTTCGGCTTCGCTGTAGCAATAAATCGTTTCGGACTTATTACGGACACGGAACAATGGCGTTTCCAAAATGTAAACGTGCCCATCGTGGACAAGCTGCTCGAAGAACTTGAAGAAGTAAGTGATCATCAGGTTGCGGATGTGCAAACCGTCCACGTCCGCGTCGGTGGCGAGAATCACCTTGTCATAGCGCAAGCCCTCGGTGTTGTCCTCGACGTTGAGCGACTGCATGAGGTTATACATCTCGTCGTTTTTATACATCACGTCGCGCTTGAGATCCCAAACATTGAGCGGCTTGCCCTTCAGGACGAAAACCGCCTGGTTATTCACATCGCGGCAGCTCGTGATGGAGCCGGCGGCGGACTGACCTTCGCAGATGAAGACCATCGTGCCTTTGCCTTTTTCCTTCTTCTGGTCGAAATGATTTTTGCAATCCTTCAACTGCGGGATGCGCAGCGTAATCGCCTTCGCGCGTTCGCGCGCGAGCTTCTTCACGTTCTGCAATTCCTTCCGCAACTCCTGCGTGTCCTTGACCTTCGCGATGATCGTCTCGGCAATGGTTTTATTGCGCTGAAAAAAGTGCAGCAGCTCCTCGCGCACGTTATTGACCAGCTCGGTGCGGATTTCCGTGTTGCCCAGCTTGTTCTTTGTCTGCGACTCGAACATCGGCTCTTTCAGCCGGATCGCCACCGCGCCGACCATCGCCTCGCGCACGTCGTCGCCCTCGAATTTGCCGTTGCAATATTCGTTCACCGCTTTCAGCAAACCTTCGCGAAAGGCGCTCAAATGCGTGCCGCCGTCGCTGGTGAACTGGCCGTTGACGAAGGAGAAAAACGTCTCGCCGTAGCGCGAATTGCTGTGCGTGAAACAAAACTCCAGCGTCTTGCCCGCGTAATGCAGCGGCGCATAAAGCGGCTCGCTGCCGTCCACGCCGAGTTCTTCCATCACCAAATCCATCAGGCCGTGGCGCGATTGAAACGCCTTCGGCTCCGCGCCTTTGACATTCAATACGAGCTTCAGGCCGGTGTTCAGATAGCTGTAATGACGCAGACGGCGCTCGATGAACTCCAATTTGAATTCGCTATTCTTAAAAATCTCCTCGTCCGGCTCAAATTCAATGAACGTGCCGTTCGGCTCCTTCGTTTTACCGGCGTCTTCCTTTTTTAATTTTCCAATCTTGAAGCTCGCCTCGGCAAATTCACCGTCGCGATGGCTGCGCACGAAAAAGTTTTTTGACAGCGCATTGACCGCCTTCGTGCCGACACCGTTGAGGCCCACACTGAACTGGAACACCTCGTCGTTGTATTTCGCGCCGGTATTTATTTTAGAAACACAGTCCACAACCTTGCCGAGCGGAATGCCGCGCCCGAAATCGCGCACCGTCACGCGATTGCCGTCGAGGCCGATGTGGACTTCCTTGCCGTTGCCCATGATGAATTCATCAATGGCATTGTCCACGACCTCCTTGAGCAAAACGTAGCAGCCGTCGTCCGGATGCGCGCCGCTGCCGATGCGCCCGATATACATGCCGGTGCGGAGGCGGATGTGTTCGAGCGACGACAGCGTTTTGATTTTGCTCTCGTCGTAAACAGGTGTCGGTTTTTCAGCCATATGAATTTGCGCGGCGGAGAAGTTAGTCGAAGCGCGAAAAATTAAAATGCGAAAGTGCAGCAATCGTGCATCCGGCTGACGCTTGCTCCAGGCACCGACCAAGCTGGTTATTCACATTCGCCGCTTGACCTTTGGCGGGGCAGGGTTTTAACTGTCCGCGATTAGGCGTATTCATGCTCGAGCAATTCAAAAGCCTGTTTTCCAATGACATTGGAATAGATTTGGGAACCGCAAACTCCCTCGTCTATGTGCGGGATCGTGGAATCGTCCTGCGCGAACCGTCCGTGGTGGCCATCCAGGCGGGAACGACCAACGTCCTCGCCGTCGGTGACGAAGCAAAACGCATGCTGGGCAGAACGCCCGGCAACATCGTGGCCATCCGCCCGATGAAAGACGGCGTGATTGCCGACTTCGAAATCACCGAGGCCATGCTGCGGCATTTCATCCAAAAGGTGCATCACCGGAAACTCATCGCCCCACGCGTCGTGGTCGCGGTGCCCTCCGGCATCACTGAGGTGGAAAAACGGGCCGTGAAAGATTCCGCCACCCACGCCGGCGCGCGCGAGGTGTATTTGATCGAGCAACCGATGGCGAGCGCCATTGGCGTTGGTCTGCCGGTGCATGAACCGGCGGGCAACATGATCGTGGACATCGGCGGCGGGACTTGCGAAATCGCAATCATCTCCCTCGCCGGCATCGTCTTCAGCCGCAGCCTGCGGGTGGGCGGGGACGAGCTCGACAGCACGATCATCGCGCACATGAAGCGCGCCTACAACCTGATGATTGGTGAACGCACCGCTGAAGAAATCAAGATTAGAATTGGCTCCGCCTTTCCGCTGGAACAGGAATTGACGATGGATGTCAAAGGCCGCGACCTCGGTTCCGGCCTGCCGAAGACATTGACCATCCGTTCTGAGGAGATCCGCGAAGCCTTGCAAGAACCGCTTTCGAGCATTCTCGAATCAATCCGCATCACCCTCGAACGCTGCCCCC
>CAYUGC010000124.1:0-10248 GCA_964444085.1 uncultured Bifidobacteriaceae bacterium
CGCCGGTTTGCCGGAGCGCGGCGGAATAGACCAGTCCAACGTGCCGCTCCACCAGCGCGGCAAAGGCCGCCTCGGATTGCGTGGCGGCAAATTCCCTAACCAGCGCCATGTCGTCTTGGTTCATTTACCCATTACATTTACGCATCCGCCAAAAACCGACAAACTTTTTAAATTATTTTCAAGCGTGGCGGTGGCAAAGGCTGGCCGGCACAAAAACGGGCACGCTGCAAGGCGCTGAGGGGGAAGTGCTTTGCTCAAGAAAGCGCAGCATTCCCGCGTCTGCGGAGAAGCTGCCAACGGGATTGGCCGGCAGATAATCCCTGCGGCGAAGAATTGATTCCCCGGCCTGAACAATTTATTCTGGCCCGCTTGGCATGACCGACAGCAAAACTAAATTTTGGGCTTTCCTCAGCTACCGCCCCGAGGACAATGGCGCGCAGCGTTCCGGGTCACCGGCGGCGGGTCACCGGTGCTGGGGCGACTGGTTACACGAGGCGCTGACGACGTTTGCCATTCCGGCGGAATTCGCGGGCCAGATCAATGGTCGCGGGGAAATCATTCCCGAACGCATTGACCCCATTTTCCGGGATGAATCGGAATTGCCCGAGGAGGCCACCCTGAACGCGGAGATTCGCCAGGCGCTGGAACAGTCCATCTGCCTGATTGTCGTCTGCTCGCCCCGTTCGGCCCAAAGCCGCCAGGTGAATGAAGTGGTGCGTTATTTCAAGCAGCTCGGGCGCGACCGCCAGATTTTGCCCATCGTGATCGCCGGGGAACCCCAGGCCAGCGAGGGAAACAAGGCGGGCAGTGGGCCGGCCGACGAATGTTTTGTGCCGGCGCTGCGTCACCCGGTGTTGCCGGATGGCACGCTGGACACCTCGCGGCGGGCGGGCAAATCCGTTTTTGTGGATGCCCGGCACGGCGCGGACAAACGGGAGATTCTGGCCGCCGACCATCGCCACGCCGAAGCCGATTTGGAGATGGCCAAGATCCAACTGATCGCCCTGCTGCTCGGGGTTGGGTTCAACGGGTTGTGGTGGCGCGAACAAAAGCGCCATTTCCTTGAACTGGCCGAGGCCCAACATCAGGCGCGGGAAGCCCAGGCTCAAGCCGAGAATGCCCGGCGGCAATTGCAGGCGGCGCAGCAGCAGGCGCTGGAAAATCAAAACCTGCCGCGCGATGTCGAGGGCCAGATTCAGGCAGCGCAAAGCCAGGCCCGGGAAGCGCAGACCCAGGCGCACGAAGCCCAAAAGCAGCTTCAGGAATTTCAAACCAAAGTCCGGGACACGCAATCCCAACTGGCCGACGCCCGCCAGCGGGCGCTCGCCGCCGAAGGCAAGGTTCTGGAAGCGCAGGCCCAGGCGCGGGAAGCCTCGAGCCAGCTTGAGGAGGCCCGCCAGCAGACCCGCGCGGCGGAAAACAAAATTCAGGAAATACAAAATCTGCCGCCCGCCGTTCCCAGCCAGGCCGGAGAAGTGCAGAACCTCCAAAGCCAGCTCGAAGAAACCCGCCGGCAAGCCCAGGACGCCGGGGAAAAATTTGCGGTCGCGCAACGCCAGGTTCAGGAACTTCAGGAGCAGGCCAGCGCCGCTCAAGGTCAACTGGAGTCCGCCCGCCAGCAAGCGCGCGAGGCACAAGACCAGGTCCTGACGGCGCATGAACAAGCCCGCGCCGCGCTGGACCAAGTCCAGGAAATTCAGAACCGGACGCGGGATGTTCAAAGCCAGATTAAAGCCGCGCAGGATGAGGTTCAAAAACTCCAAAACCAAAAACGGAACGCGCGCCGGCTCACCCGGATTTTTGCGCTTCTGGCGGTGCTGGCCCTGCTGGCCGCCGGCCAGGCCCTGCGACAACGCCGGGCCACCGGCCAGGCGTTGGCGACGGCGACGGCGGAGGCGGCTGGAAAATTTGCGCGGGCACCCGGCGGGTCGGAACCGGTCCGGCAGGTGCTGCAGAAAATTGACGGCACGGAGCTGGCGGAAAACCGGCGGCGCAGCCTGGAGGAACTGGCGGCCGGGATTCCGGACGCGGAAATTTCCGAAGCGCTGTCGGCCTCCGCAGTCATGGTGAACGACCAGCAACGCAGCCATTTTCAAAAGTCGCTGCTGATCCGGCTGGGCCGGGTGAATCCCGTTTCCGCCATGACCAACGCCAGCGCCATCGCGGGAAAGATTGTGAACGATGACGGGCAGGATGATTCCGTCAGCTACTTTCAACTCGCCGTGCTGGACAACTGGATGAAGACCGATTTGCCCGGCGCCGGCAACTGGGTTTGCCAGTTGCCAGACTCCGAGGGCCGGAACAAAGCGCTGGTAATGTGCATTGATGAACTCGCCAAAACGGATGTTTCCGCCGCGCTGGTGCTGGCTGAATCCCTGCCGGACGGAGTCGGGCGCAACTTGGTGATGGCCCGGCTGTGGCCGAAAGCCGGACCGTTCGCCGTCTGGGAATGGCTCAACCGCGTGGATTTGCCGCCCGCGATCATGCAGCCGCGAAAAACTCCCTGGCCGTGGGCCAGGTTTCTCCAGAACCCGGATTTCGGCGGCGCGACAATGGTTCCCGTTGAAGGTGAAATTTTTCCCGACGCCACCAACGGCCCGGTTCAACCCCAGCCGCCGGAGTAAATAATAATCACCGGCAGGCGGTTCGGCCCACTTCAGTCCCAGAGCCGGTAAGGCAGGCCGTCTTTCTCCATGAAGTTTCCGCAGCGCGGGCAGCGGCCTGGATCGCGCCACGGCTCGACAAAATGTTTGGCCGCCACCGGGCAGCTCGGCGGAAATTTTTGCCAGACCAATCGCTGGCCGGTGGAACCGTCCCGCAAAACCACCGGTGGAATTTCCGGCCGGAAAAATGCGGGAAACTTGATCTTCTCCGCCACCCCCTCGCGCCGGCGCACTTTAACGAAGACATCCAGCAGTTCCCGGCAGTCGCGGCACACCACCGTCTGCACCTCGCAATGCACGCCGCTGTCCGCCCCGCCCGAAACTTTCGCGCGGTAGTGACAATACGGACATTCAAAGTGATACGTCCGGCCCATGGATTTGAAATCAAATACCCGCTGGCTCCGGTCGCAGGCAAGCCATGAATTTTTCCGCCAGCGCGCCGTCCGCTTCCCGCCGCCAGATGGCCACCACCAGAATCGGCGGCGACGCGGGCCGCAGCGGCAGGAGTTTCAGCCGCGCCCCGACCATGCACGCCAGGCAGCTCGGCACCAGCGCCAGCCCCTGCCCGGATTCCACGGCGGCGATGAGGCTGGTGCCGCTGTCATGCTCGCCCGCGATGCGCGGCTTGCGCCCGCCCGCAAACAACCGGTCGAGCATCTCATGGTATTCGGGATAATCCTTGCGGCTGTAGACGACGAGCGGTTCGCCGGCCACCTGCTTCAGCGAAATGGATTTTAATTCCGCCAGCGGATGCCGGGGTGCGACGGCCACGCACATCGCGTAGCGCGCCAGTTCCACGCAGTGCAATCCCCGCAACTGCTTCGCCGGCGGGCGCACGGTGATGGCGATGTGCAGTTTCTTTTCGCCAAGCTGCGCCAGCATTTCTTCCGTGGACAAATCGTGCAGCGCCACGCGCACCTGCGGAAACTGCTCCGAAAATTTCCGCAGCGCCGCCGGCAAAATCTGCACCGTGAGCGACGGCGCGTAGCCGACGTGAATCTCGCCGCTCCCGCCCTGGGCGACCTCGCGCGCTTTTTTCACCGCCGCCTCAACGTGCGCTAAAACCTCCCGCGCTTCGGCCAGAAAAACTTTTCCGGCCGCCGTCAGCCGCACGGATTTCGCGCTGCGCTCCAGCAGTTGAAAACCGATTTCGTCCTCGAGGTCGCGGATCTGGCGGCTGATGCCCGGCTGCGAGACGTGCAGCTTCAGCGCCGCGCGCGAAACGTTTTCCGCCTCGGCCACGGCGACGAAGTAACGGAGATGGCGTAATTCCATGCGATTTTCAGTATGCCTAAAAGTTATGGTCAGGCAAGCAACATGGTATTTCACCAAATCGGAAACCCCGCGTAAGGTTGAGCCATGAAAACGATTCGTAAATCAAATGAACGGGGGCACGTCAACCACGGCTGGCTGGACAGTTATTTCACGTTCAGTTTCGCGGATTACTACGACCCGCAATGGCTCGGGTTCCGCACGCTGCGCGTCATCAACGACGACCTCATCCTGCCCGGCATGGGCTTCGGCACGCATCCGCACCGCGACATGGAGATCATCAGCTACGTTTTGAGCGGAGCATTGCAGCACCGCGATTCGATGGGCAACGGCCGCGTCATCAAGCCCGGCGAATTCCAATACATGGCCGCCGGCTCCGGCGTGGAACACAGCGAATTCAATCCGTCGAAAACCGAGGCCACGCGCCTGCTGCAGATCTGGATCAAGCCGGATACCAAAGGCGTGCCGCCGCGCTACGCCGAAAGAAATATGGCGAAAGCGGAAACCGGCAAGCTGCATCTCGTCGCCAGCAAAACCGGGCGCGATGACTCGTTTGAAATCCATCAGGACGCGGATGTGCTCCTCGCCAAACTGGACGCGGGGCAGTCGGTAAAACATCCGCTGGCGAAAGACCGCCACGCCTGGGTTCACGTTGCGGAAGGCGAAGTAAGCCTCAACGGCACGAAGCTCGTCGGCGGCGACGCCATTGGCGTGAGCGAAGAAAGTGTGCTAGAGATTGCCGCGACCAAGCCGTCGCAAGTTTTGTTGTTCGATCTAAACTAAAACCAAACCAAGAAAGAAATAAAATGCCAACTGTATCCGTCATCTACTTCAGCGGCTCCGGCCACACCACCAAACTGGCCGAAGCCGTGCAAAAAGGCGCGGCATCCGTCGGCGGCGTCAAAACCAACCTCATTGCCATCAGCGGCGACGACATCGCCAAGGGCCGTTACGCCAACGACGCCGTGTTCGCGCAGCTCGATGCCAGCGACGCCATCATCTTCGGCACGCCGACCTACATGGGCGGGCCGGCGGGACAGTTCAAGGCGTTTGCCGACGCCACCGGCGGACGCTGGTTCGGGCAGCAATGGCGCAACAAAATCGCTTCCGGCTTTTCCGTCTCGAACAGCCCGGCGGGCGACAAGTTCAGCACGCTGCAATATCTGCACACGCTGGCCATGCAGCATGGCATGATCTGGGTTGGCCTCGGTGAAATGCCGATGCAGCCCAACGGCGTCAATCGCCTTGGCAGCTTTGCCGGCGCGACGGCGCAGTCCGGCCAGGAATCACCCGACGTCGCGCCCAACGCGGCGGACAAGCTCACCGGCGAAGTGCTCGGCAAACGCGTCGCGGAAGCGGCCTTGCGCTGGAACAAATAACCCTGACATGAAACGCGCCCTGCAAATCCTCGCGCTCGTCGCAGCGCTCGGTGTACCGACCGTCTGGCTGGCCACCGGCGCGAACCGCGGCTGGACCAAGACCAGCGAGGCGGTCAAGACGCTCGATGAAGTCACCGGCATCGAGGGCATCAGCTACCAGAAAAAATTCCTGCCGGGCGTGGATTTCCTCGGCGCGGGATTCGGCGGTGCCGCAGTGCTCGCCGGCGCATCCTTATTCTTTCGCAAACCAAAAACCAACAACCAACAATAAACCAAACCGGTGGGGCGAGGCTACGAACGAGCCGCCGCTCCCAAACACGCCCGGCTCGCGAGGACGCTCGCCCCACCATCACTCAATAGATACAACATGAAACTGACACATATCATCCCACTCATCTCATTGGCCACGGCGGTTTACGCCGCGCCGCAGTCCTTCGACTTCAAGGATCCGAAGGGCGTCAACAACGCGGTGTTCAAGCTCGACGCGCCGCTCGAATCCATCAACGGCAGCGCCAGCGGCATCAGCGGCACGGTTTCCTTCGACCCGGAAAATCCGGCGGCAACCACCGGCAAGATTGTCGTGGCCAGCGAGTCGTTGACCGTGCCGAATCCGATGCAGAACGGACATTTGCACGGCGCCAACTGGCTCGACGTGGCGAAGTATCCGGAGATTTCGTTCGAGACAAAGTCGCTCGCGAACGTGAAGACCGACAGCAACGTCACCACCGCCGACGTCACCGGAACTTTCTCGCTGCACGGCGTCGCGAAGGAAATCACGGTGCCGGTGAAGTTCACCTACCTGAAGGACAAGCTCGGCTCCCGCGTGCCGAACCTGAAGGGCGACCTGCTGGTCATCCGCGCGAACTTCGCCATCAACCGCGAGGATTTCAACATCAACAAGGGCCAGTATGAAGACAAGGTTTCCCCGACGATTGACCTGTCGTTGAGCATCGCGGGCGCGGCGATTACGAAATAAAAAAGAAATTTAAGAACCTCGATCCGCCGCCGGAGAAATCCGGCGGCGGATTTTTCATGCGGCCAGCGCGCGACCGGCGATGAAACCGGTCGTCCACGCGGCTTGAAAATTGAAACCGCCGGTCACACCGTCAATGTCCAGCAACTCACCGGCGAAAAAAAGTCCGGGGCAAAGCTTGCTCTCCATCGTCTGAAAATTCACCTCGCCCAGCTTCACGCCACCGCAGGTCACGAACTCGTCCTTGTTCAAACTTTTGCCGGTGACGGAGAATTCCGAACGCAGAATCTGCTGCGCCAGCGCCTGCGCTTGCGCCCGCGTGAGCGCCGACCAGCGGGTGTCGCGCGCAATGCCCGCTGCGAGGACCAGCTGCTCCCACAGCCGCGCCGTCAGCGGAAACAGCGGCACGTTCACCAGCAGCTTCGCGCCGGCGGATTCGCGGCGCGCCTGGAATTCCTGGAGGATTCTTTCCGTATTTGAACCGGGCAGCCAGTTCACCAGCAGCGGAAACTGATAATTCAAATCGTGCAATGCCCGCGCGCCCCACGCGGAGATTTTCAAAACCGCCGGACCGCTCAAGCCCCAGTGCGTCACCAGCAGCGGCCCGCGCTCGCGCAGCTTCGCCGACGGCACGGAAACCTCCGCCAGCTCCAGCGAGACGCCGGCCAGCGAGCGCAGCCATGGCGCTTCGATTTGAAAGGTGAACAGCGACGGCACTGGTGATTCGATTTGGTGGCCGAGTGAAACGGCCATTTGTCCCGCCGCCGCCGCGCGGCAACCGCCGGTGGCGAGCAGCAATCTGTCACCGGAGATTTTTTCGCCACCGGCCAAGGTCAGCTCAAATTCCCCTTCCGCATTTTTAACAACCGATTCCACCGCGCAATTCAACCGCAGTTTCACGCCCGCTTTTTGCGCCGCGTTCATCAGGCAGTCCACAATCGTCTGCGAGGAATCCGTCGTGGGGAACATCCGTCCGTCCGCTTCCGTTTTCAGCTTCACGCCGCGCGCCTCGAACCACGCCACGGTGTCGCGCGCGGAAAACTTTGTGAACGGCCCGAGCAGCGCCTTGCCGCCGCGCGGGTAGCGCGCCACAAATTCGCGCGGCTCGAAGCACGCGTGCGTGACGTTGCAGCGGCCGCCGCCGGAGATGCGCACCTTGTCGAGGAAGCGCGCGGATTTTTCCAGCAGCGTCACGTCCGCGCCGGCCTCCGCCGCCGCGATGGCCGCGAAGAAGCCCGCCGCGCCGCCGCCGATCACAATGATTTGCCTCGAACTCACGCGCGAAGCATTGCAAAATTTCCGGCGTGTCCGAAGAAAATTTACCAGCCGTGCCGCCGGTTCCGCACAAACGCCGCCCGCGTTACAGCGGCAAAAACCCGCGCCGCTTCGAGGACAAATACAAGGAGCACGGCGGCGATGCCGCCACCCTCGCCAAGGTCATCGCGTCTGGCAAGACGCCGGTGGGCACGCACCGGCCCATCATGGTCGCGGAAATTCTGGCGGCGCTTGCACCGCAGCCCGGCGAAATCGCCGTGGACTGCACGCTGGGCTACGGCGGCCATGCGCAGGAAATTTTGCCGAAGCTATTGCCCGGCGGAAAGCTGCTCGGCCTCGACCAGGACCCGGTGGAACTGCCGAAGACCGAGGCGCGGCTGCGTTCGCTCGGGTTTGACGAAGCGGTTTTCATCGCGCACCGCAGCAATTTCGCCGGGCTGCCGCAGGCGCTGGCGGCGCAGGATATCGCCGGCGCGGACGTGATTCTCGCCGACCTCGGCGTGTCTTCGATGCAGATTGACGACCCGGCGCGCGGCTTTTCGGTGAAGCACGACGGGCCGCCGGACATGCGCATGAATCCGCAGCGCGGCCAGCCGGCGTCCGCCCTGCTGCAAAAAATCAAACCGGACGCGCTCGCCGGCATGCTGGCGGATTTTTCCGATGAGCCGAACGCCGCGACGCTCGCCCCGGCGCTCGCCGGAAAAAGTTTTACCACGACGCGTGGGCTTGGCGACGCCGTCCGCGCCGCGCTGCCGCGCCTCGGCAAGGACGATTCCGACCTGACGGTGCGGCGCGTGTTTCAGGCATTGCGCATCGCGGTAAACGACGAGTTTTCCGCGCTGGACACCTTGCTGCGGAATCTGCCGGCGTGCCTGAAGCCCGGTGGGCGTGTGGCGATTTTGACGTTCCATTCCGGCGAAGACCGGCGCGTGAAAAAGGCGTTTGCCGAAGGCCGGCGCAACGGATTTTATTCAGAGATTTCCGAGGAAGTCATCCGGCCAACGGCGGAAGAACGCCATTCCAACCCGCGTTCCGCACCAGCTAAATTGCGCTGGGCGCGCCGGGCAAAGCTTTAATCCTGGAAAAAATCTTCCAAACTTAACCCATGCCACAACTGCTCACCCGCCGTGCCACCGTGGACGACCTGCCCGCGCTCAAGTCGCTCTGGCTCGCTGCGAATCTGCCGGCGGCAGAACTTGAGAACCGGCTCACGGAATTTCAAGTCGTCGAGGCGGACGGCCAGTTTGCCGGCGCGCTGGGTTTGCAGATTGTCCGCCAGCACGCGCGGCTGCACAGCGAGGACTACACGGATTTTTCGGTGGCCGATGCCGCGCGCGAACTGTTCTGGGCACGCATCCAGAAGCTCGCCGCCCACCACGGCGTCTTCCGCGTGTGGACGCAGGAAACCTCGCCGTTCTGGACGCGCTGGGGCTTTCAGCCGGCGAATGCAGAAACTTTGGAACGGCTGCCGAAGGAATGGAAAAGGCTCGAAGACGGCCTGGGCGCGCCGCAGCGCAGCGCAGGCGGCTGGCTCACGCTCGAATTAAAAAATGAGGACGCCATCAATGCCGCGCTGGGAAATCAGTTCGCCGGCTTCATGGACGCCGAGAAAAAACAGACCGCGCAGGTGGCCGACCGCGCCCGCAAACTTCGCCTGGCCATCACCATCGCCGGCTTCGCGATTTTTTTCATCTGCGCCGCGATTGCGATCTATCTGCTGCTGCATCGGCCGATCACATTGCGATAAACCGGGAGCGCCGGCATCCTGCCGGCGTGATTCTGAAATTTACATGGCAACTCGCCGGCAGGATGTCGGCGCTCCCCGCCGTCAGCACTGCGCTGACGATGCATTGAACTCGTCCGCGTGGTAAGAGCTGCGCACCATCGGCCCGCTGGCGACGTGGATGAAGCCCAGCGCTTCCGCCTGCTGCTTGAAGAACGCAAATTTTTCCGGCGGGACAAACTCCACCATCGGTAAATGCTTCAGCGTCGGCTGCAAATACTGGCCGAGCGTAAGAATATCGCAGCCCGCCGCGCGCAAATCGCGCATCGCCGCCAGCACTTCCTCATCCTGCTCGCCGAGGCCGAGCATCATGCCGGACTTGGTGAACATGGTTTGGCCGCGCCGGTCCTTCACCTTTTTCAGCACGCTCAATGAACGGTCGTAAGTCGCGCGATGCCGCACGTCCGGCGTCAGGCGGCGGACGGTTTCCAGGTTGTGATTGAAAATGTTCGGGTTCGCCGCCAGCACCATTTCGATGGACTCGTCGCTGTCCTGAAAATCCGGCACCAAAACCTCGATGACCGTTTTCGGATTCAACTCGCGCACTTTTTCAATCGTCTGACGGAAATGTTCCGCGCCGCCGTCCGCAATATCGTCGCGTGCGACGGCGGTGATGACGACGTGCTTCAATTTCATCCGGCGCGTCGCTTCGGCCACACGGAGCGGCTCGTCGGCTTCCAGCGGCAGCGGCTTGGCGGTGGCCACGGCGCAAAAGCCGCAGGCGCGCGTGCAGCGGTCGCCGGCGATCATGAACGTAGCCGTGCCTTTTTCCCAACATTCCCAATGGTTCGGACACTTGGCGCTTTCGCAGACGGTGTGCAGCTTGAGTTCGCCGAGCAGGTTACGGGTCTGCGCGAAGCTGTCCGACGTGGGCAGCTTGATGCGCAGCCATTCCGGCAGGCG
>CAYUGC010000125.1:0-10174 GCA_964444085.1 uncultured Bifidobacteriaceae bacterium
CTGGGCGCTGGCCGTGAGCGCGAGGGCTCCGAGGACGGCCAGCAGGGTCATTGTCGTTTTGGTTTTCATAGTTATGTTCTTGTTGTTGTTTGTGGGTGCAAAAATTCAGGCGGCGACGGTTGCGCCGATCCGGACGCCGGCCCCGGCCAGCATGGCGCGGAGTTCTTCCAGATGAAACGGCTTGTTCAACAGGCCGAGAAAGCCCGCGCGCACCGCCGCCTGCCCGGTGAAAAATCCGCTGCCGGTGGCGAGAAAGATTTTCAGGTCGCGCGCCCGTTCGCGCAGGCGGCGGCACAGCTCGATGCCATCCATCCCCGGCATCTCGTAATCGGTGATGACGAGTTCGTATTGGTCCGGCGCAGCGGCGAAGGCCGCGAGCGCAGCCGCCGGCGAACTGAAACAGTCCAGGGAGCCGTCGTGGATTTGCGCCAGCATCGCCTGCATCAGCGCGAGCAAGTCCGGGTTGTCGTCCACGACCATCCAGCGGGCCGGGCGCGCGGCGGCGGTTGAGAGCGAAGTTGCGTTCATGAATCTTGCGCAATGGTTGGTTGGGTTTTGCGTGATCCGCACCGCGAACGCCGGCGCGACTTCCCGGCTCAAGCCGATGGTCAAGCTGCGCGGTCCGCGAGGTGTTTCACTTTCCATGCTGCCACTCTACCGCAACCAACCTTAAGCAATCGTGAAGGCGAAAGATTTTGAAATTATTTTTGCGCGGCGAACTGCGCGTCGGTCAGCGTGCGCAGAAACGCCACCAGCGCGCGTTTGTCCGCCGCGCTCAACGGTACGCCGCCGTCGGGATGCTTGGCGAGATTCGGATCCAGCGTCGCGCTGCGCTTCACGCCGGTCGCGTAATGCTCCACGACTTCTTCCAGCGTGGCGAAACGCCCGTCGTGCATATATGGCGCGGTGAGCGTGAGGTTGCGCAGCGACGGCACGGCAAACCTGCCGCGATCGGAAGCCTTGCCCGTGACTTGCTCGCGGCCGATGTCGGTGAACGCGCCGTCCGTGCCGTTGTTCGCAAAGCTCTGGCTCTGGAACAGCGGCCCGCCATGGCAGTGAAAGCAGTCCGCGCCGAACTGCCCGCGCCGCGGATCGTATTCGGTGGAAAATAATTCAAACCCGCGCTGTTCCTCCGCGGTGAATTTTCCCTCGCCGCGCAGCACGCGGTCGAACCTGGCGTCAAACGACGTGAGCGTGAGCAGATAATTCTCCAGCGCGAGCGAAATCTTTTCCGCCGTGATCTCCGGCGAGCCGAACGCGGCGGTGAAAAGTGACGCGTAATCTTCGTTGGTAGCAGCCGACGTGAGGAGGCTCATTCCAATTTCCAATTTTTCAGTCAGAGCCTCCTCACGTCGGCTGCTACGAGTGGATTGCAATTTCACCACCACGTTCGTCAGCGTCTCGTGCATCTCGAGGGCATTTTGGATCGGCCGCAACACCTGATCGCGCAAACTTTTCGCGCGGCCATCCCAGAAGAATTCGTTTTTCCACGCGAGGTTGAACAGCGGCATGGAATTGCGCGGGCCAAACCCGCCTTCCGCGCCGCGCGCGGTTTTGCGTCCGTCGGTGAACGCTTTTTCCGGAGCGTGGCAATCCGAGCACGACTGCGCGTTGTTGATGGAAAGTTGTTTGTCGAAGAACAAAGTTTTTCCCAACGTTACGCGCTCGACCGTCAGCGGATTGTCGCGCGGCAAATCCGGGATCGGAAATGTTGCGCTCATCTGAAAAGGATACGGCGTGAATTTCTCCGGCAGATAAAGCGGCTTGGGATGAGCCCTGGCAATCTCCGTGTCGGTCAGATTGCCAATGCGGTGAACGCGGAATGCACCGGCCAGGTAGGCGACGAGCGCGGCGGCGACCGGGTCGCCGTCGCGTGAGTGTGTGGAGGAACCGTCTTTACCGAATGATAGCGGATGCGGCGCATTCAGCAACGTCGCCAAATCAAAGTCGAGTTCCACCTTCGTTTCATTGGTGATGGTGAGCGGCGCGGCGAGCGTAATGCGGGTGGCGTTCGTGTCGCGAGCAAGATGGTAGGCCCAGCCGTCGAGTTGGCCGCCCGCGTTACGCCACAAGCCTTCGAGTGCGAGAAAAATAAACCCGCCCTGCCAGCTCCAGTGCAGGCCATTCAGGTTCGGATTCAGCGGATGGCCTGCCGGAAACTTGGCGACATCGGCGTGATTGTAATTGGTGTTCAGCCCGACCAGAAAGCGCACGGAACAAAATTCGCCCGCCGGGATGTGTTCGAGCCAGATGGATTTCCGGTTTGCCTCGAAATCGAGCCACGCGACGGAATTGGAGATTTCGAGCCACGAACCGTCGCTGCGTTGCAGCGCGAAATCGCTGACGAGATAGCTGGCGCGGGTGATGGAAAACGTTTCGCCCGCCGAAGTCTGATAACGGAACGACGCAGGTTGGAGATTTTCGCCGGAAACCTTCGGCGTGATTTCAATTTGCAGCGTGGCGGCAAAAACCTTCGCGGTCAGCGCGCAATAAATTGCGTAAAGCAAAAGGTTTTTCATGCTGCCGGCAAATTAGTTGATGGTGAAATAGCCCGTGAGCGTGTAGGGCGGCGGGCCGGAAGTGAATGTGACCACGATTGTTTGTGCACCAGTCGGCGTGTAGGTCGAAGGGATCGTGAACAGCGCCGTAACCGTGCCTTGGGCCGTGCAGGTCGAGGTGATGGCGGTGATGCTGCCCATGGTGACGCTGGTGATGGGCGCGGCCGCCGGCGGATTCGGCGGAGTGCTGGGGAGCGTGATGGTGAGCAGCACGGTCTGGCCGCGAAACGCCGCGCCGCCGGGGGCGACGCCGTTCGTCGCGAATAGCGTCGTGCCAGCGCTGTCGAAAGTCGCCACGGAGTCGCGCCCGACGCGATAAAATCTTTGGCCCAACGCGGTGATGTTCGTGTAGCCGCCGGCGGTTTGATTCGGTAGTACGCCGGCGGCGAGCGTGGTCCAGCCGGAAGAATTTGCGAGGTTCGTCGTGGCGTTAATTTCGTAGGTGCCACCTTCAACCGCGCTCCAAGTGAGCGTGACGGTTCCGTTTTTCACGGTCGGGGAATTGATGGTTGATGTTAAATTTGTGCCGCCAAGAAAATTAGTGATGGCGTTTTCGGTGACGGATATTGCACTCACGACCCCGCCGGTGGGACTACCGTAAAAGCCGCGGCCGATGTTGTAGGGAAACACCGGCGTGCCGTTGCTGCTGATGCTCTCAAAGTAAGCGTAGGTGCCGCCGGGAAATTCCGGCGTGACGCACCAGCGGCCGTTGTATTCGTCGAGGTCAAAGGTGTTCGGGCCTGGCACATAGCCGTGGTCGCCGAGGTAATCATTGTCCTCCATGTAACAACCGAGCGTGTGGTTGCCGGTCAGCGGCGCGCCGGTCTGGTTGGAACTGACGTTGAACAGCCGCACGGCCCATTGCGGAATTGTCGTGCGCCCGTTCGCGGTGAGATTGCTCGTGCCATATTGTCCATTGCGGAGGACGTAGCCGGAAATCATCCGGCGGATGCCGCTGCTGGCATTGTTGGAAATGCTGTAGCCGTAAGGCCCATAGACCGGATAGCCATCCGCCGTCCACGCGAGAATCGGTGAATGTTTCGTCGGTGGGTTTGTGGACTCGGTGTATATCTTTGTCCCTGGGTTGAAATCCACATGGTCGCCGAGCTGGTAGCGCAGCGCGGGCGGATTGGCGTGATAATGATACTGGCCGTTCGCCTGATGTGCGTTATTCGGGTCGAAGCTCACGCCTTCGTTCACATACGCGTCGCGGTTCCAATAGCCAGTGATGTTTTGCGCGTCCGTGTTGGAAACGGTGCTCCAAGAATAGGCGTCCCAACTGTTGAACATCGCCGCGCCGTCCACAAAATAACCAATCGGCCCGCCGCCGTTCGCGGTCTTGGTGGACGGCACGGTGGGAAAGCGCGGAATGCGATAAAAAGTTTTTTGGTTCACGGGCCAGTTGAGAAAAGGCTGTGTGTGAGCAGCGTTGAGATACCACGGCCCCATCACAAAACTGCCCAGCCCGGTGCTGCGGATGTAAACCCAGTTCGTAGAAGAATATATCTCCTGCACGCCGCAATACGCCGGCACCGCCTGCGCCGTGCTGTTCGTCCAGGTCGTGACCGAATAGCCGTTGGTGCGCGAAACATCGTTCGTGTAAATGCGCGCGTATTGGCCGGAGTAGGTGGTGAACCACGAGTTCGTGCGCGGGTCGGCGGCCTGCGCGACGGTTTGGAGGGTGAAAAGAACGCCGAGCAGCACGGCGGCGATGTTCATTTCCGGCCGGGCGTGAATTCGAATTTTCATGCCGCCACTTTACGCGGACGAACCTTAAGCAAACATGAAGCAGACTATTAATAGCGCAGATGTGCGCAATATTTAGTCTTCATCTTGCCTTAAGGTTGGCGATGCGAAGATTCATGCGCTGGCGGTTTCACGGCGTCCGTGCTAAAACTCCGCCAGCCCGAACATGAGAATTCTCATCGTTGAAGACGAACCGGACTTGCTCGCAAGCCTCGCGCAGGCGTTGCGCGAGGAGGGTTACGCCGTGGACACCGCCGACCATGGCAGCGACGGCCTCTTCAACGCCGAGGGAACGGACTACGACGCCATCGTCCTCGACGTGATGCTGCCGGGCATGGACGGATGGGAAATTCTCAAGCGCCTGCGCAAAACCAAAAAGACGCCCGTGCTGATGCTCACCGCGCGCGACCAGACCCGCGACCGCGTGAAGGGACTCGACACCGGCGCGGACGATTACGTCGTGAAGCCGTTCGACCTCGAAGAAGTTTTCGCGCGGCTCCGCGCCATCATCCGCCGCAGCGCGAACAAGACCACAAACGTCATCGAAATCGGCAACGTGCAAATTGACACCGCCGCGCGCCATGTTTTGCTCAAGAACAAGCCGGTGGAACTGACCGCGCGCGAATACGCGCTGGTGGAATTCATGGCGCTGCATCGCGGCGAAGTCGTCACCCGCACACAGCTTTACGAGCATCTCTTTGACGAAAACGAAAGCTCACTGTCCAACCTGCTCGACGTTCACGTCTCCAACGTCCGCAAAAAACTGGGCGCGGAATTCATCGCCACGCGGCGCGGCCACGGGTATTGCATTGAATAAATGAAAACATCCAACATCCAACATCGAACAACCAACATCCAAAGCGGATGTTGCGCGCGGTCGCTTCATTGGATGTTCGATGTTGGATGTCGATTGTTCGATGTTTCCCAATGAAAATCCTCAAATCCATCAAGTGGCGCTTGCAACTTTGGTATGGGCTGATACTCGTCGTCGTGCTGGCGGGGTTTGGCATCACCGCTTATCAACTTGATCGCAGCCGCCAGTTCCGCCAGATTGACGAAGAGTTGCATCGGCGGATCGGGGTATTGGCCAATGCCCTGCATCGTCCACCGCCGCGCGGGCAAAATGCGGAACGTCCGCGGCAGGGACTGCCTCCTGATGGACAGGAAGATAATCCGCCGCCAATGGGCGACAATCCGCTGGAGGGGATGCCCGAGCGCCCGCGTAACAATTTCTTGAACGGACGTCCGCCGCTTGAATTTCATCTGCCGGAACGGGACGCACATCTTTTTGGCACCAGCGAAGTACACGGTTTTTATTACATTATTTTTCCTCGGAGTGGTGGCAAGGAAATCACACGCTCGTCCAATTATCCCAATCATGAGATCACAACGACTTCGGTTAACTCATTGAGAGTAGTCAACGTCTTCTCAGAGTTTCCGGCTCGAATTGCAAAACCACCGCAGATGTTCAGCTTTGATGATTATCGAGAAACCGGCGACGTGCTGCCATCGGGTGAACAAATTTGGGTCGGTTGTTCTATTTTGCCAGAATTGAAAGAACTTCATCGCACGGCCGTAAATTTGACGTTAGTTGGTAGTTTGATTTTAGTCGTCGGCTTGGCTGGCGGCTGGTGGCTGGTTACCCGTGCATTAAACCCCATCGATGCAATCAGCGCGACGGCGGTGAAAATTTCCGCCGGCGATTTGTCGCAGCGCATCAATGTGGCCGAGGCGGAAAGCGAGCTCGGCCAGCTCGCTGCCGTTTTGAATTCCACCTTCGCGCGGCTGGAAACCGCGTTCGCGCAGCAGAAGCAATTTGCCGCCGACGCCGCGCATGAACTGCGGACGCCCGTTTCCGTCATCCTCACACAGACGCAGACCGCGCTGAACCGCGAGCGCGACGCGGCCAGTTACAAGCAGACCGTCGAGGCCTGCCAGCGCGCGGCGCAGCGGATGCGCAAGCTCATCGAGTCGCTGCTGGAGCTGGCGCGGTTTGATGCCGGCCAGGAAGTCTTGAAGCAGCTCCGGTTTAATTTTTCCAAAACCATTTCCGACAGTGTTGAAATGGTGCAGACGCTGGCCGAGGAGCAGAACGTGAAAATCATTTCCAAAATAGCTCCGCTGGAAATCACCGGCGATTCCGAGCGGCTGGCGCAGGTCGTCACGAACCTGCTGAGCAACGCGATTCAATACAATCAAGCCAACGGCGAGGTGCGGGTGAAATTGGCGGCGCAAGATGGTCTCGCGGTTCTGGAAATCGCGGACACGGGGCAGGGGATTGCGCCGGAAGATCTGCCGCGCGTGTTCGAGCGGTTTTATCGCGCGGACCAATCGCGCACCGGCGCGGGCAACGCCGGGCTTGGACTGTCCATCTGCCAAGCCATCGTCGCGGCGCACGGCGGCAGCATCGAAGTGGCGAGCGAGAAAAATCGCGGGACGACTTTCACCGTGCGGCTGCCGCTGACGTAATGACTGGTGGGGCGAGCGTCCCCGCGAGCCGTTCCAAGAATTGCTTCGACTCGCGGGGACGCTCGCCCCACCGATTTGGTTTTACCGCAGAAACATTTCCGCCGCCGCATCGGCGAAACGGAGGCCCTGGTGGGTGAGGTGAAAACGATCGGCATCACATTTGGCCCAGCCGCGTTCGGCGAGCAGATGGATTTCCGCCTCCCATTCGCGGCGTAAATCAAATCCGGTGGTGCGCTGGAAGTCCGCGAATGGCCAGCCGGCGTTCATGCGCAGGCCGAATGCGGCGATTTCCCCGGCACGGCGCAACGGTGAGAGTTCCTCGCTGGATTCGATGGCGCGTTTGCCTTTCTCAAGCTGCTCGCAATAGAGCTGCGTGTTCGACCAGTTCTTCGTCCGCACACCGCGCACATAGCCGGTGGCGCTGGGGCCGAGGCCGTGAAATGCCCCGCCGCGCCAGTAGTTGACGTTGTGTTTGCAGGCGAAGGTGGGAACTGGCGTCCGGGAACTGGCGTCCGGGGAAGAAACGGTTGAGCGCGTGTCGCGGCCAAAGTTGGCAATTTCGTATTGACGGAAACCGGCGGCCGCCGAATGCGAAACCAGTTCCTCATACATTTCGCAGGCGAGGTTTTCGTCCACGGAAAATTCGCCGGCCTGAAGCCGGTCAAACAGCGGCGTGTCGTCCTCGTAAATCACCTCGTAGCTGGAAAGGTGTTCGCTCTGCATCGCCATCGCCTCGTTCAAGGTCGCGCGCCAGATGTCCATCGTTTGTGTGGGGATGGCGAACATCAGATCGAGGTTCACGTTGTCGAAGCCGGAAGCGCGCAAAATATCGAAGGACTTGAACACCTGCTCGCGCGAGTGGATGCGGCCCAGCCGGTCGAGCAGTTTTTCGTCGAGCGACTGCACGCCCATCGAGATGCGATTGACGCCGAAATCACGGAGCAATTTACATTTATCGGCGGAGACGGTGGCGGGATTGCTCTCGATGGTGAACTCTTCCGCCCCGAGGAGATTCAGTTTTTCCATCGCCCGCAAAATCGTTTCCCACTGTCGCAGATTCAAAATGGATGGTGTGCCGCCGCCGAAAAATACAGTTCCCGGTTTCAGATCGTCGGCGACGATTTCCAGTTCGCGCACGAGTGCGGCGACGTAGCGGTTGATGAGTTCGCCGGAGGACGCCTCGGAATAGAACGCGCAGTATTCACATTTCTGCGCGCAAAACGGGACGTGGACATAGAGGCTCGTGACGGGAGCCGACGGAGTTTCCAGCATGGCTTCAGGTTAGCGAAGCCGCGCGTGGACGGAAAAGAAAATCGCCGGCGTTCAGGCCGGGCTGGCGCGCTGGACGTTTTGGGCCTTCAAGCCCTTGTCGCTGGGCGTCGCCTCGAACGTGACCGGTTCGCCTTCGTTGAGCGTTTTGTAGCCGTCGCCGAGGATGGACGTGTGATGCACGAAAACATCCGGTCCGGAGTCCTGCGAGATGAACCCGAAACCCTTTCGATTGTCGAACCACTTCACTTTGCCGCTGGCCATAGCTGCACTTTCCTGATTGGCGCGCCGGGCGAAACGTGAAACGGACAACGCTGGTTCAGTCTTGTCCGTGCAACATCACTTCACCGGGAATTTCATGCGCGCTGGTTGAGCTGCGACTATGAAAACAATTTATCTGCTCGTCAAGGTTAAGTTTTGACTCAATCAACGTGCAACGCCTGTTCCAGCAGCGTCTGCAAGTGGCTCGCCAGCGTGCTTTCGCCGACCGTCAGGCCGGCACCGGCGTTTTGCGCGGCCGTGAGCAAATCCGTCCGGTTGTCCGGAGCGAAGGCGACGACCGGCAGGTGATTGGTGGCGGCATCAGAACGGATTTTTCCGATGGCGCCGCAAATGTCCCCGCGCGCCTCCAGATCCACGAACATGAGCAGCGGCGTCTCGCGTTTCGCCGTGGCAGCCAGCAGGGCGGGATTGTTGACCGCGAGAACGCGATAACTCAAGTCCTGCAACCGGTTCACCAACTGGCTGCCGGGCATGAGTCGTTCGTAAAAGACAATCGCGAGCGGTTGCATAAGCCGCTTACGGCAGGTCGGTGCGTCCCATCAGGAAGCGATCACATTCGCGCGCCGCGCCCCGGCCTTCGTTGAACGCCCACACGACGAGGCTCTGACCGCGACGGCAATCGCCGCAGGCAAAAACTTTCGGATGGTTCGTGGTGTATTTCTCGAAGTCGGCCTTGGCGTTGGAACGCGCGTCGCGCTCGATGTTGAGGGCTTCGAGCAACGGCTGTTCCGGTCCGAGGAAACCCATCGCCAGCAGCACCAGCTGCGCAGGCAATACTTTTTCCGTGCCGGGAACGTTCTTCGGGATGAACTGGCCCTTGTCATTCTTCGTCCACTCGACTTGCACGGTGTGAACGGCTTTGACCTGGCCATTGGCATCGGCTTCAAACTTCGTGGCGGTGGTCAGATAAATGCGCGGGTCGGCGCCGAATTTCGCGGCGGCTTCTTCCTGGCCGTAATCCACCTTGAGCGTCTTCGGCCATTCGGGCCACGGATTATCCTTGGCGCGTTCGAGCGGCGGCTTGGGCAGGATTTCCACCTGCACGATGCTCTTGCAGCCGTGGCGCAGCGAGGTGCCGACACAGTCCGTGCCAGTGTCGCCGCCACCAATGACGACGACATCCTTGCCCTCGGCAGAAATGAAATTCCCGTTCTTGTGCTGATCCAGGACGGCTTTCGTGTTGGCCGTGAGAAATTCCATTGCGAAATGGACGCCCTTGAATTCGCGACCGGGAATCGGCAAATCGCGTCCCTTGGTCGCGCCGGTGGCGAGCACCACGCCGTCAAAATCCTTCAACAGCTTGTCAGTCGGATAATTCTTGCCGACCTCGGTGTTGCAGACAAATTTCACGCCTTCTTTTTCCAGCAAGGCGATGCGGCGCAGCACGACTTCCTGCTTGTCGAGCTTCATGTTGGGGATGCCATACATGAGCAAACCGCCGGGGCGGTCGGCGCGCTCGAACACGGTGACTTCGTGGCCGGCCTTGTTCAACTGCGCGGCGGCGGAAAGTCCGGCGGGCCCGGAGCCGACGACGGCGACTTTTTTGCCCGTGCGTTTCTTCGGCGGTTCGGGCGTGACCCAGCCGTTGGCCCAGCCGTGGTCAATGATGCTGACCTCGATGTTCTTGATGGTGACGGCGGGTTCCTTCATGCCCAGCACGCAGGAGCCTTCGCACGGCGCGGGACAGACGCGACCGGTGAACTCGGGAAAATTATTCGTCTTGTGCAGGCGGTCGAGCGCCTCGCGCCACAGGCCGCGATAGACCAGATCGTTCCATTCAGGAATGAGGTTGTGGATCGGGCAGCCGCTGGCCATGCCGCTGACGAGCTGGCCGGTGTGGCAGAACGGAA
>CAYUGC010000126.1:0-10106 GCA_964444085.1 uncultured Bifidobacteriaceae bacterium
CCGCTGCTTTCAAATCTGATTCCGCCGCGCTACAGGATTTATGGAAATGCTCTAAATCACCCGGCGGGACGCGGATAATTATTCCGCCTCAAATTCCGCCGCATCATCCTGAAGGCCGCGCCGGCTGGGGCCGGTGGCATATTGCCGCAGATATTTCAACGCCACGCGCAAATCCTTCGGCCACTCGCTCTTGAGGTTCACCGGCTCGTTCGTAATGGGATGCGGCAGGGTCAGTTCCTCGGCGTGCAGCGCTACGCGCGCCAGCAGCGGGCGTTCCTCCTTGCCCGGCTTGAGGTAAAAATCCTTTTTCAGGCGCGAAAGCCACAATTTTTTCCCGCCGTAAAGCTCGTCGCCCACCACCGTAAAACCGGCGTGCTTGAGATGAACGCGGATCTGGTGCGGGCGCTCGGTCAGCGGCGTGCAGCGCAGCAGGCACCAGTCGGAAAATTGTTCCAGCACCTCAAACTGCGTCTGGGATTTTTTGCCGCCGCGCGGGTCCACGCGCATCTGGCCGAGGCGCACCGGATGCGGCGACAGCTTGGCGTCCACTTCAAAGTTCGGTGCCGGCGGCGCGCCCCACGCCAGCGCGATGTATTTTTTCAGCGGCTTTTCCGAGCCGAACAAATTTGCCAGCGCGACGAGCGCCGGTTTGTTTTTCGCCAGCAAAAGCACGCCGCTGGTTTCAATATCCAGCCGGTGCGCGTTCGCGAGATAAGTGAGGTTGCGCTCCTTCGCCCACGGCTTTTGCAATTCGATGCCGTCATGGAGCAGCTTCATCAAATTGGGCCGCTCGGCGGCGTGGCGGTCGGGTGAGGTCAGCAGTCCGCTGGGCTTGTCGAGCGCCAGCAAATCCCCGTCCTCAAAGAGCACGGGGATTTCCCAAAATTCCTTGGTCGCGGGCGACGAGAGTTTGATGGCCGCGCTCACGGCTGTTTCGCCGCGCCGGCCGTCATCTTCGCGAAGAACGGCGTGTTGCGCAGCTCGCGGTTGGCCTCGCCCTGCAGCCAGAGGTTGAACGACTCGTTCTGCCGCGCGCGACGCACTTGCGTCGTGAACACCGGCAGTTCCGCGGTTTTTTTCGACGTGTCCAGCGGCAGCAACTGCTGGACGAATAGCACGAAGCCGCCGGCACCGTTCGCCTGGAATGTGCTCAAGTGGCCGGGTGCCGTGGTGAATGCCGCCTGCTTGAGCTGGTTGAGGCTGGCGCGTTCGCCGAGTTCAGGCAGCTCCTCCGTGGCCAGCGAAAAACCCGGCAGCACCTGCGGCGACTGTCCGGCGGTGACGGCGGACTTGGCAAACGAATTGCCCGCGGCCATCTGCACCGCCGCCTGATAATAAAAATTCGTTCCCGCCGCCTGCGCAAGCGCCACGGCCGAGTAGCTGCGGAAATCCTGCACCACGCGGGCGTGGATCTGGTCGAGCGTGGGAATCATGCTCGGCAACTGGTTCGCCAGCGCGATGACGTAGATGCCGTCGGCGGCGACAATCGGCCCGGCGAACGGTTCGTCGGCGCTCAACTCGAACGCCGCCTTGGTGAAGGTTGCGGGCGCGTTGAATTCTTCCGGGCCGTAGTTCGCCGCGAACGGCGCGGTGACGCCGGAACCAATCCCCTTTTGCTTCGCGTAGGCCGCCAGGTTTTCCGGCTTGGCCGGCGTCACGGCGAACACGGCGTTCGCAAAATCATTCGCCACCTGGCGCGCGTCCTGAAGGGCCCGGTTGCGGTAAAGCAGGGCGCGAATCTTGGCCTTGGCCTCGTCCGGCGTCTTGGCCTCGGCGAACTCCGTCGCGCCATATTGGCGGTAGGCCGAATCCACGTATTGCTCGAACGTGTTGGTCTTTTCCAATTCCGTCTTCGCCTGCGCGAGGTAGTTCGTCACGTTGAAGAAAACGTAGCTGATCTGCACGCGGTCCGGCTCGCGATAGGCGGCGAGGTTGTTCGTATAGAACTGCGCGACGGCGGCGGGCGTGACCGCGACCTGCGCAAGGTAATTCGACGCCGTGAAGAACACCGCCTGCGCGGAGACTTCCTGGTGATCGCGGTCGTAAAGCTGGCCGGCCTCCGCCGGCGTCACCAGCAGGCCGGGCAGCCCATAGACTTGAATCAACTGCTGCACGACGATTTCATCGCGCAAAAAGTTTTGCAGATCCGCCACGCCGAGGCCTTCCGGCTTCAGGATTTGTTCCACGAACTTGTCCATCGCGACCGGCTGGCCGCCACGGTCGAGCGAACGCAGCAGGTCGTTCGCGGCGGCGACCACCGCGTCCTCGCCGACGTGAATGCCGAGCTGGCGCGCCTTGCCGTCAATCAGCAGGCGGATATAAACCTCGCGGTCCATGTCGTCGCGGTTGAAGCCGGCGCTCTTGTCCGGCCACTGGTGGTTGCGCATCCAGAAATAAAGGTAGAAGGCCGCCTGCGCCCGCTGGAAATCCTGCGCGGTGACGGTGCGGCCGTAAATCGTGCCGAAATCGCCGACGGTGCGGCCGCCGCCACCATTACGCGTCGGGCCGGAGCCCATGAAAAAAACGAAGGAAACGATTGTGAGGCCGGCGATGATCCACCACAGCCAGCTAGAATGTTTGCGAATTGATCCAATCATAAAAAGCGAACGCGAAGCCTAGCTTGCGGGAAGTTGCATGGCAAACGTAAATTACGGTTGACCGTGTTCTAATTTGAAGTGCGGCGACACGTCGCCGCTTTCCGACTGGGAGACATGTCTCCCAGTTCCTCAGCGCGGACATGTCCGCGCACTCCAAATTCAGACCTGCCTTTTTATTTCAGCCACTTCGCCACGTCCATCGCGGCGTAGGTGATGAGGATGTCCGCGCCGGCGCGACGCATCGCCAGCAAACTTTCCAGCGTCACCGCGCGCTCGTCAATCCAGCCGTTCGCGGCGGCGGCCTTGATCATCGCGTGTTCGCCGCTCACGGCATAGACCGCCGTGGGCAGGCCGAATTCCTTTTTTACGCGATGCACGATGTCGAGGTAGGCGATGCCCGGTTTGACCATCACCATGTCCGCGCCTTCCTGCACGTCGAGCGCCACTTCGCGGATCGCCTCGTCGCCGTTCGCCGCGTCCATTTGGTAACTCCGGCGGTCGCCGAACGACGGCGCGGATTCCGCCACCTCGCGGAACGGGCCGTAAAACGCGGACGCAAACTTCGCCGCGTAGCTCATGATCGGCGTGTCGTAAAACCCCTCGTTGTCCAGTTCCGCGCGGATGGCGCGCACGCGACCGTCCATCATGTCGCTCGGCGCGACGATGTCCGCGCCGGCCTCGGCGTGGCTGGCGGCGGTGCGGGCGAGCAGCTTGAGCGATGGATCGTTCAGGATTTTGCCGCCATGCACGATGCCGCAATGGCCGTGGCTCATGTATTCGCACAGGCAGACATCGGTGATGACGAGCAGCGACGGCAGTTCCTTTTTCAGCAGCCGCACGACCTGCTGCACAATTCCGTTTTTCGCGTAAGCGCCGGAAGCCTTGTCATCTTTCTTGTCGGGAATGCCAAACAGCAAAACGGCGGGAACACCGAGTTCATAAGCCTTCGTGGCCTCGATCAAAATTTCATCCGGCGAAAGCTGGAACACGCCGGGCATGGCGGCCACGGGGCGGCGGAGCTTCTTGCCGCTGCGCGCGAACAGCGGCAGGACGAGCTGCGAGACATTCAATGAGTTTTCGGCGACGAGGCGGCGCAGCGCGGGCGAGGTGCGCAGGCGGCGCGGGCGGACGACGGGAAATCCAGGCAGATTCATGGGGTCAGTCTAGGTTTTGCTGGGCCAAGGCAAAAGCGGAAAGTTTTTCAACCACGGATGGACACGGCTTGCCACGCCGAAGTGAAACGAAGGCGGGATGAAACACGGATTACGGAATCGCGAGGCGGTTGGTGGCGATGCCGGTTTGGGCAATTTGAATGGAAAGATTGGAATCTTTTATTGCTTGCACACTACCATCACCAAGCCCGATGTATCCATAGCTGGTCCTTGTGGAGAAAACCCAAAAATGGGTTTCTTTCTCAACATGGCGTGAGGAACTCCAAACGATAGGGGTGTTGGATGTCACTTCTATCACGCCAGGCCTGACCGGCAAACCTTTGATTAAAAAATGGTCATCGCCAGAAAGCAAAGCATTGGGATTGTCTACAGTTGCATCCTGACCGATGAAATAACTGATATGGTTTTTTAGGTCATCGGAAAAATTGGTTGCAGCCCGCCTACGTTCCACATCTTGCGGGCAGAACAAAATTATTGGCGCGGATAATTCGTTCGACATCACCAAATAAGTCTTCCAAGCATCCGGGCTTCTCATTAGTTCCAGCGTTCCGCCGTTGGTGACAGACATCGCCATCGGATATTTATTACTGTGGTCACCGGCCCAGATTCGGTAGGCAAGCCCAACCTGTTTCAGGTTGTTGACGCAATTGATAAGTTGAACTCGTCCTCCATGTGACATAAGTGCAGGCAAGAATATTGCCACCAAAAGCGCCAACACCGCCACCACCACCATTGCCTCGAGCATCGTCAGCGCGGTGGTCTTGCGATGGGAAATACGCGGCTTCATGCCTTCGACTTTGCGCCCGCCGAGATTTTTTGTCCAGCCAAAGCGCGCGGCGGCCTTTTAGGAATCCGTTACTTCTACTTCTGCTTGCAACTTGAACATTGTCGCGGCGGCGATGATCAGGCCGGAACCAATCAACACACAGCCAAAAAATAATGGGCCATAAAAATTGAACACCACTCCCAATAGCGCCAGCGCCAGGGCGAACATATAAAAAAACGGTTTGCGGCGCGGACCGTCTTTGGCGATGACGGAGCTGACGGACATCACCAGATAGGTTGCCAGCAGCGGCAGGAACGCCAGCATGGAGACCATTGAAATCAAAACCAGCACGCCGTAAGCGCCGTCATTGACCGTCCGGTCGGAGGCGCGAAGGCCGCCCATGAAATCAAACACCACGCGTTCCAAATTCAAGGCGGTGAGGACAAAGACAATCAGCAGCAATGGAAACAGGGCCGCCACCAACCAGCGTCCGCCCGTCAGCCCGGCCCCGCGCCGCAGATAGAAAACCAGCAGCGCCACCCGCCAGCCGGCCACGATGGCCAACAGCCATAGCCGGACGGCTTGCGCCGTGGGCAACGCCAGACCGTGTCGCACCGGCAGGGCGTAAAGGAGGGCCGGCGGCGAAGTCAGCGACACGAAAATGAGGACATTCAGCAGCGACCAGTGCGCCGGTTTAAGCGGCCACAGCACCAGCCAGAGGAAACCTGCCAGCAGAAAAACATAGGCGACCGAGCCGACTCCGAGATGTTGCCACCCATTCGCCTTGGGATCTTCCCACCAGCGGCCCATGCCGACCAGCCAGGTGCAAAGCAGGCCGAAGCCGAGATGCCAGCGGTTCAAGTTGCGCAGTTCCCCATCACTGATGCGAAAGGTCAGCAGCCGAAAAGCCGCGCGCGCAGCCTCTTTCATAACCCGGACTTTGCGCCCGCCCGGATTTTTTGTCCAGCCAAAGCGCGTTGCCGCGCCGGCCTTTTTCCGCCTCGCCAAAAATTGTTGAACAATTTTTCAACTGCGGCTTGCGTCGCGGCGACATTCGGCGTTTAATCCCCGCAGTACTTCAAAAAAGGAAAAACCTATGTCACAAACGGGCCGCCAATCACTCAACGTCAGCAAGGTTCTCTGCGTCATCATGGGCGGCGGCCAGGGCTCGCGCCTCTTCCCGCTCACCAAGGACCGCGCCAAGCCCGCCGTCCCGCTCGCCGGCAAATACCGCATCGTGGACATCCCGATCTCCAACTGCATCAACTCCCGCTTCCGCCGCATCTACATCCTGACGCAGTTCAATTCCACCTCGCTGCACAGCCACATTTCGCGCACCTACAAGTTCGACCAGTTCACCGCCGGCTTCGTGGAAATCCTCGCGGCGCAGCAGACGTTCAACAACACCTCGTGGTATGAAGGCACCGCCGACGCCGTGCGCAAAAACCTCATGCACTTCATGAACCACGACTGGGATTACCTGCTCATCCTGAGCGGCGACCAGTTGTATCGCATGGATTTCCAGGAACTCGTCGAGCAGCATCACGACACCGGCGCGGACATCACCATCGCCACCCTGCCGGTCGCGCGCGGCGAGGCCTCGGCGCTCGGCATCATGCAGATTGACGGGGAAAAACGCATCACGCGCTTCGTGGAAAAGCCCAAGGAAGACGCCGTGCTCGACACGCTCAAGATCGCGCCGGAGATGAATGCCGCGCTCGCCATCCCCGGCGGCCGCGAATCCTACCTCGCCTCGATGGGCATCTATGTCTTCAACCGCCAGGTCATCGCGGAATTGCTCGATAACCCGCTCTCCGATTTCGGCAAGCACATCATCCCGCACGCCATCAACACGCACCGCGTTTTCTCCTACGTCTATCAGGGCTACTGGGAGGACATCGGCACGATCCGCAATTTCTTCGAGGCCAACCTCGACCTCGTCAGCGAACTGCCCCGCTTCAATTTCTTCGACATGAGCGCGCCGATTTTCTCGCGCCCGCGCTTCCTGCCCGGCTCCAAGATCAACGGCGCGCAGATTGACCACGCCGTCATTTCCGACGGCTGCATCATCAACCGCGCCCGCATCAGCAACACCATCGTCGGCCTGCGCACCATCATCGGCGACGGCACCGAGCTGAACCGCGTCGTCATCCTCGGCAGCGACTATTATGAATCCGCCGAATCCGTGGAACGCCACGAGCACCAGGGTCTCCCGCGCGTGGGCATCGGCGCGCACTGCAAGATCGAGAACGCCATCATTGACAAGAACTCGCGCATCGGCAACAACGTCACCATCTCGCCCGCCGGCAAGCCGGAGAACGTGGACCACGCGCAATACTTCATCCGCGACGGCATCGTCATCATCCCGAAGGACGCAGTGATCCCGAGCGGCACGGTGATTTAAAACTCCCGGAGCGCGGCTGTGCGCGCAGCGCCAGCCGCAGCGCATCGAAAATGCTGCGGCTGGTCTGCGACACAGCCGCGCTCCACAAAATTTAGGCACCACCGGCTGTCTTGTTCGGTTTACTTTCCCCGGCTCCGCCGCTAAACTGCCGCGTGCCTGATTCCGCCGCCATCTGGAAAAATCTCAATTCGCCCAACCGGCTGTTTCTCATCGCCGGGCCGTGCGTCATCGAGAACGAAAAACTTTGCCGCACCGTCGCCGCGTCGCTCGTCAAGACCTGCCGGCAGCTCGGCATCACCTACGTTTTCAAAGCCAGCTTCGACAAGGCTAACCGCACCTCCGGCAAGGCGTTTCGCGGGCCGGGCATCGAAGCTGGATTGAAAACGCTCGCCAACATCCGCGCGGAATTTGGCGTGCCGGTGCTGACGGACGTTCACACGGAAGAACAAGCCAGGCTCGCCGGCGAGGTTGTGGACATTTTGCAGATCCCCGCGTTTCTCTGCCGCCAGACTGACTTGATTGACGCCGCCGTGGCCACGGGCAAAATCGTGAACCTGAAAAAAGGCCAGTTCCTCTCGCCGCAGGAAATGGGACGGGTCGCCGAGAAAGCGCGCCTCGCGGGCGGTAAACACATTCTCCTCACCGAGCGCGGCACGACGTTCGGCTACAACAATCTCGTGGCCGACATGCGCTCGATTCCGGTGATGAAGAGCTTCGGCTTTCCGGTGGTGTTCGATGCCACCCATTCCGTGCAGCAGCCCGGCGGCGGCGGCGACAAGTCCGGCGGCCAGCGCGAGTTTGCGCCGGTGCTCGCCAGCGCGGCGCTCGCGGTCGGCGCGAACGGCCTGTTCATCGAGACGCATCCCAAGCCGGACGAGGCCATGAGCGACGGCCCGAACATGATTCCGCTCGCGCAGATGAACGCGACGCTGAAGCAGCTCCTGAAAATTTTCAAAGCGGTTGGAAAGTGACGTGTGACGAATGACAAGTGACAAGAAAATAAAAGACGCACGGCGCGTTTCGTCACCCGCCACCCGTCTCCCGTCCCTCGCTGCGCGGCTTAAACGCATCAAGCTTTTCCTGTGCGACGTGGACGGTGTTTTGACCGACGGCTCGATCTTCATCGGCGGAAAACGCGAGTTCAAACGCTTCAACATCCGCGACGGTCTCGGCCTCGTGGTCGCGCGGCGCGCGGGGCTGAAAGTTGGCTGGGTTTCCGCCCGCCCCTCGCTCGCCACCAAAATGCGCGCGGACGAATTGAAGATTGATTTTCTCGTCCAGCAAGGCGACAACATCAGCAAGACCGGCGCGATCGAGCAGTTGCTCGCGGAACAAAAATTGAACTGGAGCGACGTTTGCTTTGTCGGAGATGACATCATTGACCTCGGTCCGCTGACGCGCGCCGGTTTCGCCGTGGCCGTGGGCGACGCGGTGGCCGAGGCCAAGGCGGCGGCGCATTACACGACCAAAGCCGCCGGCGGGCGGGGCGCGGTGCGCGAGGCGGTGGAACTGATTTTGCGGTCGCAGAAAAAATGGCAGCCGTTCGTGGACAAATATTCGACATGAAAATCGGCGCGGCAACATTTTGCTGGCTGGCGGGCGCGATGCTTTTGCTCCTCGCGCCGCCGGCCGTCCGCGCACAACAGGCGGCGCAGAAGCTGCCAACCGGGCATGGCCGGGATTTCACGACGGAATCGTATTTCGAGGCACCACATGACCGGCAAGTCTCGATGCGGCTGTCCGGCGCGGAGGTCACGTCGCTGCCCGGCAGCCTGCAGGACATCCGGCTGATGCGCCTCGAGATGTTCCACGAGGACGGCACGCTGGAGATGACGGTGCGCGCGCCGCAATGCACGTTCGCGCCGTTCGACGGCGTGGCGAACTCGGCGGGCCGGCTGGAACTGGAGTCGGGCGACGGCAAGTTCCACGTCGAGGGCGAAGGCTTTCTTTGGCGGCAAAACGACAAGTTTCTCACCATTTCGAACCGCGTGCGGACGGTGATCGAAATGCCGGCGGTAAAAATGAACGCAACATGAAAAAATTATTTTTGTTCCTCGCGCTCGGAGTTTGCAGCGCAGCCTCGGCGCAGTTGCCAACGGCATTGTCACCGGTGCCCGCCACGACGGCGGTGGCCGGCACCAACGCGCCGGCCAAGCCGCGCGCACCGACGGTGATCACCTCGGACGCGGCGGATTTCGACATGAACATCCGTCAGGGCATTTATCGCGGCCACGTCGTCGTCCAGGACCCGGACGTGAAGCTAACCTGCGCGTGGCTGGTGGTTGATTTGCCGAATTCCGGTTCGCACCTGAACCACGTCCTCGCGGACACAAACGTGGTGGTGGATTTCACGGATGAAAAAGGTCAGACCTACCACGTCACGGCGGCGCGGGCGGTGTATGATTACAAGATCGTGAACACCGAGACCAACGAAACGGTGACCTTCTCCGGCAGCCCGAAAGTGGTGACGAAAGAAAGCACGATTGAAAGCGAGCCGATGATCTGGGATCGTGCACGGAACAAGTTCTCATTCATCGGGCCGATCATGAGATCCACCGCCGGCCTTGGCGGCGAGGGCGACACGAACGGAACGATGCTCAACTTTTTGAAATGAACACTGCCCCGACCGAAAACGGCGCGCTGCTCGCCACGGAAAAACTGGTGAAGGAATACCGCACCCGCCGCGTCGTCAACGGCGTGTCGGTGGACGTGCGCGCCGGCGAAATCGTCGGCCTGCTCGGCCCGAACGGCGCGGGCAAGACGACGACCTTCAACATGGTGGTCGGTCTCATCAAGCCGGACGAGGGCCGCGTCACTTTTCAAGACCGCGTCATCACCGGCCTGCCGATGCACAAGCGCGCGCGGCTGGGCATCGGTTATCTCACACAGGAGCCGTCGGTTTTCCGCAAACTGACCGTCGAGGAAAACATCCTGGCGATCCTCGAGACGTGCAAATTGTCCCGCTCCGAGCGCGACGTGCGGCTGAAATATCTTTTGGAGGAACTGGATTTGACGCCCATCCGCAAGAGCAAGGCGTATCAGTTGAGCGGCGGCGAAAAGCGCCGCTTGGAAATCACCCGCGCGCTCGTCACCAGCCCGAAGTTGCTGCTGCTCGACGAGCCGTTCAGCGGCATTGACCCGATTGCGGTTTACGAGGTGCAGAAGAT
>CAYUGC010000127.1:0-10092 GCA_964444085.1 uncultured Bifidobacteriaceae bacterium
TTCGCCGCCGTAGCTCTGCCAGTTGGTGTTCGTCGTGAAGCTGACGGCGGTGTTGAACGCCAGATCCGGCGACAGCGCGCCGAGATGTTGCGGATTGAGCGGCAGGAAATTTTGCAGCCGCAGAATCGCATAAGTGAACACGCAGCTCACCAGGCTGAACAGCAGCATGGCCCAGGTGTATTGCCGCCAGTTTTGCTCCTGCTCCGGGCGCACGCCCATGACCCAGTAGGAGAGGCGTTCGAGCGGACGGATCACCGGGTCGAGCCAGGTTTTGCCCTTGGGATCGAGCACCCGCATGAGGTAAAGCCCCATCGGTTTGGTGATGAGCGCGAGCGCCGCGACGTAGAGCGCGAGTTGTAACCAGCCGGAAGTGTTCATGGGTTGTTAAAATTTTTCAGGATAAACCATCGCGATGAACAGGTAGGCGAACAGCGCGACAGCAATGAGGCCGACAATAATGTTTTCCATAAAAGTTTAGAGTTTTTCGCACCAGTGGGCGTAAAGTTCGCTGGCCGCAATAAACAGGACGACGGTTCCGATATAGATGGTATCGAGCATAAAATGGGTCAGGCGTGAAAACCTGCGGGTTGGTTTTGTTGGATCACTTCGGCCAGCCGGGTGGCCAGTGACTGCGGCTCGTCGGTGCCGAGCGCGAATTTTTTGCCGCTGCGCAAGGTGATGAGGATGGCGTCGAAGCCGGACACGTTGTAAAGCCAGCCGAGGCGCGGACTCCAGTGAATGCCCCAGCTCAGGCCGGTCCGCACCGGTTCGGCGGAGACGATTTCCGCGAGCGGAACGCTTTTGTGGAGGAGTCCCGACCCAAAATTCCAAACGAGTGTGCCGTCGGTGATTTCGATGGTGAGCGAGCGAAACAGCCAAGCTATCACCAGTAAAATCAGCGGTGCAATCCACAGCGGCTTAAGCAACATCATCGCCAAAACGCCAAAGATCATCGCCATGCCGAGCGTCACCGCGAGAATCAGTGTTCCACGCTGCGTGTGCCGGTAGCTGCCAGCAAATGTATTCGAGGTCATAGCCAATCCAATTCAATTGTGGCTGCCGTTCGCGCCCATTTTTTGTGGGCACAACGCGACAGCGCATTTTTTAATCGGGGTGACCTTGGTTTCCCGCACACGCGGGAGCTAGAGGATCGCCCTTCCAATTGCCTGCGAGATTAGCTGTCGGGCTTGGCCTTGAAAGTGGCCTTGAAACCAGTTGCCTGGTTTCGTTCGCCCCGTCCTCAACTTTGAGGAGTTTGGGTCTCCCGCGTCCGGCTTCAGGAAGGAAGCCAGACTTCGGCTGCAACGCGAAAACTTAATCATATCCGCCGCCGTTTGTCAAATTTTGCTCAGAAAACCAAGAAAACCGTTGCCAAAACACCGTCCGCCGCGTCTCATTTGGCACCGGCATGAATTGGAAAATCATTTTTTGCGCCGCCGCCCTGCTTTGGCCGGCGGTGCGGCTGCTGGCGGCGGATGAAACCAATTCCGCCGCGAAAATTTCCGCGCCGTCGCCCGCGCGCGAATTCCGCGCCGCGTGGATCACCACCGTCGCGAACATTGACTGGCCGTCCAAGCCCGGCCTGCCGGTCGCGCAACAAAAGGCCGAGCTGATTTCGCTGCTCGACCGCGCGGCGCAGTTGCATTTGAACGCCGTTTTCTTCCAAGTGCGTTCGGTGTGCGACGCCGTTTACGCCTCGCCGCTGGAACCGTGGTCGGAATATCTCACCGGCGTCCAAGGCAGGCTGCCGTCGCCGTTTTATGATCCGCTGGCGCTCGCCGTGACCGAAGCACACAAACGCGGGCTGCAACTGCACGCATGGTTCAATCCGTTCCGCGCCGGCCATCCCGAATCCAAGTCGCCGCCGGCGCTCAATCACGTCACGCGCACGCATCCGGAAATCATCCGGCATTACGGCAAGCAAACCTGGAGCGATCCCGGCGAACCGGAGGCGCAAGCCCGCGCGCTCGCCGCCGTGCTCGACGTGGTGAAGCGCTACGATGTGGATGGCGTGGTGTTCGACGATTATTTTTATCCGTATCCCGAAAAAAGCTGGAGCGGTGCGCCCATGGATTTTCCCGACGCCGCGAGCTGGAAAAAAATCGGCGTGCAATCCGGCCTGAGCCACGACGACTGGCGGCGTGCGAACATCAACCAGTTCGTCCAGAAAGTCTCGTCGTCCGTCCACGCCGCGAAACCATGGGTGCAGTTCGGCATCAGCCCGTTTGGCATCTGGCGGCCGGGCGTGCCGGCGGGCATTGACGCCAAAGCGCTTGATTCCTACGCCAAGCTCTACGCCGACGCGCCGCTGTGGCTGCGCAACGGCTGGGTGGATTATCTCGCGCCGCAGCTTTACTGGCCCATTGCGCCGCGCGAACACAGCTTTCCGCTGCTGCTCCAATGGTGGCGGCAGCAAAACCCCAAGGGCCGCCACGTCTTCGCCGCGTTGAACGACGTGGAAACCGGGAAAAAATTTTCCGACGACGAAATCGGCCGGCAGATTGACGTCGTCCGCACGCAGACGAGCAACGGCGGCGGAGTCCATTATCATCTCCGCACGCTCGCGGAAAATTCCGGCCTCGCCAAAACCGTGGCGGCGAAATACGCGCCGCCCGCGCTGCCGCCGGCGGTGCCGTGGCTGGTCGCCACGCCGCCGGAAAAGCCAAAATTGACGACGCCGCCAGGCTACAACAACGGCGTTGCCTTTGGCTGGCAAAAAAACGAAGCGGCGCGGTGGTGGCTGTTGCAGGCCTGTGTGCAAGGCAACTGGACGACGCAGGTTTTTCCCGCGCCATGGGCCGGGTTCACCTACAGCAATTCGCGGCCCGACGCCGTTGTCTTGCGCGCCGTGGACCGGCTGGGAAATTTGAGCGAGCCGGCGGTCTGGACGCCGAAAAAATCTTCGCCGCCGGACGCCGCGAAGGGTGCGGAGCGAATGAAAAAGTGATCGCAGGGGGGCACGAGCCCCAAACTTTTTTGAACGAGGACTCGTGGAACTCGTTGCTCCGAGAACGAAAGATTGGTTTTGGCAGGGCTGTAAGCCGAATTCTGTCTGCGCCTTGCGGCGGAGAGAATCATTTGTCTGAGCGACCGATACCCGAAACCTGTCCGCTTTCGCGGACGCGGAGCGGGCCGCTCCTCGGTTTCCAATTTGGCCTTGCACCCGATGGGGTTTTCCGTGCCGTGTCGCTTGCGCTTCACGCGGTGCGCTTTTACCGCACCTTTTCACCCTTACCGTTGAACTTGCGTCCAACGGCGGTTTAATTTTCTGTGGCACTTTCCGTCGGCCAGTCTTCCAACTGGCCGCCTGCGTGTATCCCAGCCGAACAAGCCTGGGTTACGCAGCATCGCGCCCTGTGGAGTTCGGACTTTCCTCCCCGGACTTGCGCCCGGAGCGATTCTCCGTCCTGCCAAAACCAGTGGCAATCTAGCTGAAAACCTGAATAATTCAAGCCATGGCTTGACCAAATGTTGCGCCTGTGGCTTGCCTCGATTTGACCGAAGCCGGGCGCAAGACATCCAGCGCTGCTTTTCGGGTAATCTCACTCATTTGGATGTTCAGGCTTCGGCAACACCCCTTTTTGAGCAACAAATGGTTTCCTCAACTCCTTTCTCCCCGGCATCGGCAACCCGCTTATTGGGTCAAATCGCTTTTGATGACAACGCAACCCGCGCTGAATTTTTGGGTGTTTTTGGTTGCTTTTCAGCCCCAAGCTGGCAAAGTTGACAACTCAATGTCGGGGCGTAGCGTAGTCTGGCTAGCGCGCTTGTTTCGGGTACAAGAGGTCGTGAGTTCGAATCTCACCGCCCCGACCATTTTTTCAAGGGTTTTCCAATCTGGGCAACGGTTCCAACTTGGAGTGGGTCAATGTTTCCACGGTTACGGAACCATGAAAGCCGAAAAGACCGCTTCTCTCAAATCGGATTCCGCATCGCTACCGGATTTATCAAAGCTGGAACCTGCGCGGCGGGCGGCAAAAAAACCGCTCAAAAAATCAAAAGGCCGGCGGCGGGCGCACGCAGGGCTTTCGGAGTCACGCAAAAATCTTGTCCGAGCGGCCACGGGAAGCCCTCACGAAACCTTGCGATTTCTGTTTGAATGACGGCGGGCGGAACTTAAAATCGCGCGCATCATGGACAGCCTGCTCGTTCAACTCTCTACGATTCTCGCGCCGCTGAAGCTGGCGGAGCTGTTTCCGCAGCCTCAGCCGCTCGAGGTGGAGTTGGGTTGCGGCGACGCGTCGTTCCTCGCGGAATACGCGCGCCGGAATCCGCAGAAAAATTTCATCGGCGTCGAGCGGCTGCTGGGGCGCATCCAGAAGCTCGATAAAAAAGGCCGGCGGATCGGCCTGACGAACACGCGCGGCGTCCGCATCGAGTCGGCGTATTTTCTGGAATATCTGCTGCCGCCGCATGGTGCGGCGGCATTGCACATTTATTTTCCCGATCCGTGGCCGAAGAAGAAGCACCGCCGCCACCGGCTCATCGGCGAAACTTTTCCCGCGCTTGCCCGCCGCGCGCTCGCGCCCGGCGGCACGGTTTTTCTGCGAACGGACGATGCGGATTATTTCCAGCAGATGAACGAGGTTTTCGCCGCGGCAAAGGAATTTGAAACGGTGGCAACGCCGGCGGCGCTGGCCGAAATCACCACGGACTTCGAGCGGGATTTTAATGCGCAGGGAATTCCGACGCTGCGCGCGGCCTATCAATTGAAACCGTGAGAGACTCCCATTTGCGATTTACGATATACGATTTACGCGGCGGCGGCGGATTCGAAATCGGCTCGTAAATCGCAAATCGCAAATTCCATCACACGTCAATCACCGGCCCGTTGCCGCCGCCGGGCGGATTGGGCGGGCCGGGCGGGCGGCGCTGCACGGAGACCCGCGCGTTGCCGGTCAGGACGTTCAGCGCCACGGAGATCAGGCTGATGATGAGCGCGCCGAGGAAGGCGTAGCCGAAACTGTCCACTTGGAAATGCGGCTGGAGCAGCGCGCCAACGAGGTAAAGCAGCAGCGCGTTGATGACCAGCGTGAACAGCCCGAGCGTGAATATCAGCAGCGGCAGCGCGATCAGCATCAGGATGGGCCGCACAAAGGCGTTCAGGATGCCCAGCAGCAGCGCGGCAACCAGCAGGTTTAGCGGATGGTTGTCGTAACTGATGTGCTTGTGCAAAATCATCGCCGCCACCAACACGGCCAGCGTGTTGATGATCCAGCTTTGCACGAAGCGTAGGAATTTTTTTGAGCGGGGCTGCATGGATGAAAAAACTAGTGCACCGGAATTTTCCCCGATTCCGCCGCAAAAACAAGGCACGATTTTGGCTGGCTCGCGGCCACCTCCCCGCCGGTGCCGACGCGAAGAACGGGCTGTGGCCCATTACGCCGGACCAGACCGTGACGGTGCTGGTCCCGAATGATCTCTATCTCACCGGCCACGGCGTGACCGTCTTCGGCCAGGCGGGGAAAGTGATTGGTCCCCTTGACGGGCCGGAAAAATGGTTGGCGAACGTGTGCTTCGGCGGTGCGGATCACCGGTTCAGGGCTGGCCAGCCATTCATTCGGAATTGGAGCGGCAGAGGTTTTTGAACAGGGAAAACCAGAACCCCAGCAGGCCAAGCAAAATCACGAGGCTCAAAATGACCGAGCTGCGTCCGAGCGACAGCCCCAGCACGAAAAAATTGAAGGAGATCAGGAAATAGCCGATGACGATCAGCGGGCTTTTCCGCAGGCGATCCTGGGTGCCGTTCCGGAGCACTTCGCCTTCGGAAAAAACCTGGAGATACGGCATCAGGTTGTTGTAGGGCCCGACCGCGCGGCCGCAATGCTCGCAAAACCAGGCCGTCGGTGGCTGCGGCGTCGAGCAATGCGGACAGATTTCCGCCGCCGCCTGCAACTGGTTTTCCACCTCGCCATCCCAGGGATCGGGCCGGACCGGTGCGTCGCGAATCCAGGTCACCAGCTTCCACAGCGCCGCCAAAGCGAGTCCGCCCAGGGCAAGGTCGCCGATCATCAGATTGGGATCACTGACTGCAAACATAACGGCTGCTGTAATCTGTCATGCCGGCCGGCCCTGTCAAGTGGCATCAAATCGCGCATGCGGCCAGACAGGTTAAAGAAGGCATCGAAGCCCGACATCCGGCTCGCGCCGGTGGCCGCCGCCAATGCCGGGAAATTCCAATTGCGCGTCTCCGCGTGGCAAAACCGGCAGTGCGTCCTCCTGACCTTCGCTGACCTGACAATAGCCCTGCCATTCATTGTTGGGCCGGATTTCAACCGCAAAACCCACGAAAGGAAATGGGACGCAAAGCCCGTAGGGCTGGCATCTTTGTAGATTGCGATTTCAAAACGAATCAAGCTCCGTTCAGGAGCGACATCTGGTGGGGCGAGCGTCCTCGCGAGCCGGCTCGTCGGTAGCCTCGCCCCACCGGTTCTGCCGCCCCGCGAACGGCAGGGAAAGGTTCGCGCTATTGACCGCATGAGCGGCAGTTCTCTGGTTAAAACTCGAACTTGAAGGCCAAATCGAGATGGCGCTGGGATGAATCGTGCGGAGAGGCCTGATCATCGCCGCCGTCGTCCTTGAGATTCTTGCCGACGGAATAGACGATTTTCTTCTCCGCCGAATAGCGCAGCGGCTGGCCGTCAAAATCATCCACCGGCACAGCTTCCAGAAATTCCGGCACCAGCGCATTCAAGTCGGGCGGCAGATGTCCATGCGTCAGTTGATAGGCGCGCAGGGCGAGGATGGTGCGGATGGCCTGCAATTGCACGTCGCCCTTCGACTTTTTTTCCAGCGAACCGGCCAAGGCGGGCATCATCATGTAAAACAGGATTTGGCCGACCGGATTTCCGCTCAGACAAATCGAGACCATGTCCGGCCGCGCTTGCATCCCGGCCACGTTGGCCTCGCTGTAATGGTGCGGGGCCGCTTTCACCAGCATCAACGCCCCGCGCGCGAACAAGCCTTCGGTCTGGCTGTAACTGAAGATGGGCCAGACCGACCAGAAACCGAAATGCGGCAGATCCTCGCTCTTGATGCGGCCGGCGCGCATGGCCGCCAGCGTATTCATCTGCACCTGATGCTCCACCCGGATGGCGTTGGCAAACGCCTCGCCGGCTTCGCCGGGCTGGGTTTTAAGCTGGAGGCTGTAGGCTTTCAACTGGTCCGGCGTCAGCTGGGTTTTGCCCACCCAATGCTGGATTTGGCCCAAGCCCATCGTGTTGACGGCGGCACCGACCAGATAAACGATCAGCACGCCGTGGGAATTCTCCATCCGCCGGCCCAACTGGATGTGTTTCACCAGCTCGTCAAACGCCGCCTGGTCCTGGCCGCGGTGAAGGAGAAAGTTTTCGCGCACCATGGCCAGTTGCGCCAGTTGTTTCCAACTCGCCAGATAAGGCAGCAAATCTTCCATGGTGGAAACTTCCGGCACCTGAAAATCCGGGAGCTTCACGGCGGCGTCCCAGCCGGCGAGCGCCTCGCGGTTGCTGGCGAGCACCGTCGCGGCCAGCGCGTCATCCCAATTGGTGTCCTTCACCAGATCGCCGATGGCCTGCTCCTGGTCTTTCGGCCACCAGATGTTATTGGTCGCCGCCGCCAGCAGGTCGTAGCCGTTGGCACCGGGGGAAATCGTGGCGCGCGCCAACTGCAGTTCCTGATTCTGAACCGGCGCGGGCGTGAGCGAGCGCAGGAAGATGCAGGCCAGAAGCAACCCGATCACGGCCAGAAAACCCAGGGAAATCCGCAGCAGCCATTTTTTCATGCCGACAAACTGCGCCCGCCCGCCCGCCAAGGCAAGCCGTTTGAAGTGAGGAGCGGCGACCGAAAGCCAGCCGAGAGTCTGGCTAAACCGCCTTGACCAAACTTTTGCGACCAATCATGCTGCCCGCCATCAGCCATCACTCCGGGAATACGGACAATAACCAAACATCACATGAAACTTCCTTGCCTGTACCTCAATTCAATCCTCATCGCCTCGGCCATCATGTTTTCCGGTTGCGCCACCGCGCCCAAGACGGTGAAAGTAAGCGCGCAGATTCTCGTCACCGATGCCGGCAAAGTTCAAAAGACCGGGCTGGCTCCGGTTTGGATTTACGACGCGACCAATGCGCAACTGACGGCCCAGTTTCCACTGCCGAAATTCGGCGGGCGCAGCCGGCAGGACTGGCAGCGGATCACGACCGCCTTTCCGAATTCGCTCAACGTCTATTCCAATTACGCCGCGCTGGACCCGCTCGGACCTCAGGCCGAGGTCAAACGAATCGCCGCCAACGCGGAGTATTACAAGATGAAGGACGCCCTGAACGGCCAGACCAACGGCCCGGCCTTTGACGCCGTCCAACGACAGGAATTGGAAGTGAAGCGCCTGCTGGCCGAGGAAAACAAACTTTGGGACGCGGCGGACGATGCGCGCGAGTTGATTGTCCTGTGGTATAACCTGAATCCGGGACTGCTTTACGCGGCGGGCCTGCCCGCACCGCTGGCGACGGCCCAGACCGACAAGAAAGGCAATTTCAACTTCACTCTTCCCGCCGGCAAAAGCGTTCTCATCGCCGCGCACATCGAAGGCACGGTGGATGGGCAGCCAGGGAATTATTTCTGGCTCCTGCCGTTCAATGCCGGCATTGCCGCCACCAACGCCATCGTTTTGACCGGCGACAATGCCAGTTGCAAACACACCAAGCCGCAAATGCCGCCCGTCATGCTGCCCGAAGCCAACGGTTACATCGGCAACGTCGGCTTCTGGATGCTCAACCGCGCGCGCGATGCGCGGCAGAGTTACGAACCACCGACGCAAAGTGCGCCAGGCAACGAGTCTCTCCGCCTGTCATCGCCGGGGACGAGGTAAGCAGGCCGGTTTTGCCGCTCAAGCAAACGGCTGGAAAAGGTTCGCGCCGGTCAGCAGGCGAGACGAACCGTTCTAATCTTTGAAGGTTTGCGCGATTGCTCTTGCGGCTTGTTCTGCCTGAACATCGGCGCGTGGAATTTGCTTATTGAGTGCAACTGCTTTATCAATTTCCTCTTGCGTCCGATAATCACCGGGCAAGTAATTGACTGCGGGAAGAACGGGAATTTGCAAGGGGATTGGACGGTAATCGTTGTAATCAAATTTCCCAAACCATGAAATATCCAGCAACCTTTTATCTGGCGGATGATCAAAAACCATCACATAGCCAAATGGCGGAAAAATAATTTCTGAATAGGTTGAAGTGGGGTCTGAAGCGTCGGTGCTCAATCGGCCAGTCACACCTGACTGGCGCACTGCGCTAACTGCGTAAAATGTAAAAATTCGCAAGTGTGCCGGAAGATGCTTCCGTTTTTTATCAAGAACGAACCTCTCCAAATCAGGTTGGGCTTTGCGAAACTGCGGGCCATTAACACTGAAAAACATACAGGCGATTTGTTTTATTACCCGCAACGGCAATAGATGGAAGTTGTAATAGAGAGTTGGAGTATTTCGAGCCATTACTAACTTTTCCATTCCCTGATAAACCCAATCCACATAATTTTTCCCATACCAGTGGCCAGTCAGACTATTGCAACGTTCACAAAGCGTGTAAGCACCTGCCCCGCGTTGCATTATTTTGGACTTTGTATTTGTGGGGTCACCTTTCTTAAGAATTTCATCAATGCCTTTTAGAACGATTGGCCGATTGTTAAATGCAGCTTCTGGCGGAACGTGCTCGTAGGACAATTTCCCGAACTTCCCGCAGATGTGACATTCACCTTCTTTTGGTTTGCGTGACATGAATCACAACCGCACCGGAATGTTCTTCTCCTTCAAAAACCGTTTCACCTCGCCCACGGTGTAGGTGCCAAAATGGAAAATGCTCGCGGCGAGAACGGCGTCGGCTCGGCCGTCGAGCAGCACTTCCGCCATGTGTTCCAGACTGCCCGCGCCGCCGCTGGCCACTACCGGCACGCCCACGGCCTCACTCACGCGGCGGGTGATGACGAGGTCAAAGCCTTGCTTGGTGCCGTCGGCGTCAATGGAGTTCAGCACAATCTCGCCCGCGCCGAGCGCCACGGCGCGCTTGGCCCATTCGAGGGCGTCCAGGCCGGTGTCCTTGCGGCCACCGTGCGAGAACACGC
>CAYUGC010000128.1:0-10074 GCA_964444085.1 uncultured Bifidobacteriaceae bacterium
ATGAGGATGACGTATTTCAGCGAATACAATTTTTTGTACCGGTTGGCTTCGATGCGTTCGCGTTCCTCCGCGCGGCGCTTGCCGAGCAGCCAGCCGGTAAAGTGATGCAAAATGCCGTAGGGACAAATCCAGTTGCAAAAAATGCGCCCGAACAGCAGCGTCGGCAAAATCAGCAGCAGGCTCCACATCAGTCCCATATAGACCGTGTGCGTGGTGATGGCCGTGGCGAAGGAAACCAGCGGATCGAGTTCGAGAAATAGCGAGACCGGATAGCCCTTGAGATAACGCAGGTCGGTGACGAAGACAAAAAACAAAAACAGCGCGAAGAAAAACACCTGCGCTATGCGGCGGACGTTGCGGAGCTTGAGCAAATCTTTCAGATCGAACTTCACGCCGTCACCTCTTTGTAGAGCGTATCCTTCCAGTTGATGTTGCCGAGGCCACGGTCGTTCGCCTTGTGCAGATAAGTCAGTTCTGCGATGTCGCGTTCCAGCAGATGTGAGTAGCCGAAGGCATCCACGGCGATCATGTCCGTGCCGGCGACGATGGTGTTCATCGGTTTCACGTCGGAGAGACGGCCGCCGGTCGGGCCATTACTCATCAACACGTTCATGCCGTCGAGAATCACCAGCGTGGGCTTCATCATCAGCGCGAAATCAGAAACGATGCTGTGGATGTGCTGATGAAACTGATTCCGCCGGCCGCCGAGCAGGCCATACCAGTTCTTCGTCGTCATTGAGGCGTGGCAAAGATTATGGTCCTTGCACGGTGCGAGGCCGATGACTTTCGTCGCCTTCTTGAAGGGCGTGTTGAAGAACGTCCACTCCTTCAAGATCTCGCCGTCGAGCGACAGCGGCGCGAAGGAATTGGTTTCAGGATATAGCAAATCCAGATTCATCTCCGAAGCGACGGCGGTCAGGCCGCTCTTGAAGAAACAGCCGGTCGGCGAATTGATCGGGTTGTCAGCAACAATGACCTTGCTGGCACCGGCTTCAAAACACAGTTTTGCCACGGCGCGCAGCGCGTCGGGATGCGTCGTGGCGGCAAGCGCGGGCGGACGGTCGAACGCGACGTTCGGCTTGATCATCACCACGTCGCCGTGCTGGATGAAACGCTCCATGCCGCCGAGCAAACCCATCGCAGCACGGATGGTCTTTTCGTGTTCGGTGCCATGCGCTATGGCGAGCGACGGCAAAACCTTGCTGATCTCCGGCGCGTAGCTGCGAAGCTGCAAGCCTTTTTCCTTTTCAAAACCGGGAATGAAATGATTCGGTTGCCAGAGTTTGCGGGCGGCGAGGCCGGAGCCGGCGATGAGCGCGCCAGTGATGCCAAGCCGCACCAGAAATTCACGGCGGTTGACCGGCGATTCGTTGGGATTTGATGCGCTCATTGTAATTGTTACTCAACCTACTCACTTAATCTCGCCGCGCAAATACTTTTCGATGAATGCCCGCGCCTGGTCGCCATCAGCGGCGTCGAACGCGCCGCCGAGTTCGCCGCCGCGCTGGTAAACGACTTTCCATTTGCCGAAAACCTGGGCACGGAAAATTTTTCCACCGTTTACGTCCGGCAGATTTTCCACCGCGCCGAATTTGCCGCAAAAATCCTGAAATGATTTCCAAGCCTTCGTCGCGTCGTCCGCCGAGGCCACCATGACGAAAAACGGCAGTTCAACGCCGGCGAATTTGTATTTCGCCTGAAAGACTTCCTTGAGCGCCGACTGGCCCTGCGCATTTTCCGGCACATACGCCACGCTGTCGGCGATCATGCCGTCCGCCGGCAATTTACGGCGACCGGCGAGGCCGGTGTCGTCCGCCGGCAAATCTTTCGCGCGAATGTCGGCGATGCTTTTGGCCTTCGCCAGCGTCTCCGGCTTCATGTCTGACGCGATGATCTGCACATACACCGCGCCTTGCCGGTAGAAATAGCCCATCTCGCCGGAGTAGCCGTCCGCGACGATTGTGAGCGGCTGCCCCTTCGGATCGCGCTCCTGCGAAAATATCCCGAAAGCGTCCACCGGGTTGTCGAAGCGATATTCGTAAACGTCCACGTAACTGCCGGGCGCGGCGTTGATGCCGAAGGAACGGCAGCGCAACGACTGGACATTGAAAGCCTGATAGGCCGGCGCGCGACCGTCAATTTTTTCGTAAAGGTTGTCTGAATTGTAAAACTCCGTGTCGCCCATCGGCTTGGTGCCGGCGAGGGAGATTTCCATCGGCTCGCCTTTCACCGCCGGTTTGGGCGCGGCGGTGGAACCTTCCGCGCCGCCTTCGGGTGAAGCTTCGTCGCCGCCGGAGGTTTTCTCCGCGGCCGTCACCGGCGCTTCGGCAGCCGCCGCCGGAGCGGCTTCGCGCACGGTGCCGGATTTGCCCGCAACGGCGGCAGCGGTGGATTTTAGCGCGTCGGTGCGGACGGCGTAGAGATTTGGATCAAAGACTTTTCCCTTGTGATAAATCGCCAAACCAATGACGACGACCAGAACGAGAATGACTGCGCTGGCGATGCTTTCCGCCGCTGGCACGCGCGTGCGGACAAACTGCCGGCGGCTGCCAGGGCCAGTTATTTTCTCGTTCGCCATGAGTTCAACGAATTAAGAACCACGAAACACACGAAATGACACGAAAGAAAGAGGATTCAAACCGGTTTTTCGTGGGGTTCGTGTATTTCGTGGTTTCAACTTCAGGCGAAGTAGCGTTCGGCCCGGCGGATGATTTCGGGATAATCCGTCTTGAAATGGCAGGCGTCGCGCAGCGCGGCGAGATCCACTTTGCTTGCGTTGCGATGTTCCGCCGCCAGCGCCGCATAATAATCGCGCGCCTCGGTGCTGCCGTCCTGTTCGTAGTAGGTGACGAAGCGGGCGATGTCGTGAAACGCGAAATCGGTTTGCTTTGAATTTTCCTCGCACGCGGGGCAGCCGGTGCACATCGTGCGGCGGCCGGCCACGACCGTTTCGCGCAGCAATTCCAGATGAGCGAACTTGAGCGGCTCCTTGTAGCTGCGCGCGGCGGCGGTGTTGGACTGCATCTGATCCACATTTTCGATGCTGTTGCAGACGGAGGCGATGCGCGGGTCGCTCCAGACGGAATGCAGCACGGCTTGATGCGTGGTGAGGCCGAGTTTGTCGAGTTCGGGCAGGCGCTTTGGCACGTCCTTGGTGCTGCGCATGGTCTTCATGGCGACGAGACCGATGCCGGCCTTGTGCGCGGCGTCGAGCGCCTGGTCCAGCGGTCCGCCTTTGGGATAAAACGGATTGAACGCGAGCATGATGATGTCAATGAAACCGCCTTCCGCCGCCGCGTTCAAATAATCGGGCAACCGGCCATCGTGGCACGAAAAACCGACAAGCTTAACCTTGCCGGATTTTTTCAACTGCTCGGCGACCTTTTTGTAGGCGTCACTCTTCGGCCAGTTCAGTGAATCCTCGCCATATTCGTTCGGGCCGAGGCCGTGGATGTAAAACGCGTCCAGGTAATCCGTGCCACAAGCCGCCAGCCGCTTGTCAATCATCTCCAGCAACTGCTCGGGACCTTTCTTGGGATGATCCTTGGAGACGAGGAAAATCTCCTTCCGGCGTTCGGGATATTTGGCGAGCCACTTGGCGAAAATCTTTTCCGACTGGCCGTTCTTATAACAGTCCGCCGTGTCGAAATAGCGGATGCCCATGGCCCACGCAATGTCAATGTAGTCCACATCCAGCGCCGACATCATGCCGCCCATGGTGAGCATGGTGACTTTACGGCCGCTCTTGCCCAGCTCGCGCTGCGGCAGGATGTCAGCGGGTGCCCCGGCGGCCGACGCGCTTTGCGTGAACAGCGACGGCGCGGCGGCGAGGGCGACCGGCAGCGTCAGGGTGGATTTGAGAAAATTCCGGCGGGAAGCGGAGAATGGTTGTTCTTTCATGGCTTTGGCGTGTTGAGTTTCACCTTACCACCGACGGGCGGCAATTCAACGTAAAACACTCCTCGCCAGACGCGCCGTCATTCCGCCGGGTTACACCGTGAAATCTTGTTTCCCGCCGCCACTTTGGCAGCATACCCCGGCATGGCCGACGCCCCCCCAAACGTTCCACTTGTCGTTGACCTCGACGGCACCCTCATCCGCACCGACATGATGTGGGAATCGCTGTCGCGCCGGCTGCGGCGGAATCCGCTCGCCATCTTCCAAATCCTCTTTTGGTGGACACGCGGCCGCGCCCGGCTCAAGCAGGAACTTGCCAAACGCGTGCAGATTGATCCCGCCGCTCTGCCCTACCACGAAAAATTCCTCGCCTGGCTGCGCGCGGAAAAAGCCTCCGGCCGCCGGCTCATCCTCGCCACCGCTTCCGACTTGAAGATGGCGCAGCCGGTCGCCGCGCACGTCGGGCTGTTTGACGAAGTGCTCGCCAGCGACGGCCAGACGAATCTCCGCAGCGAAAATAAACTCCGCGCGCTCACGGGAAAATTTGGCGCACGCGGCTTTGATTACGCCGGCAATTCCTCCGCTGACTTCGCCGTGTGGCGCGGCTCGCGGCAGGCCGTTGTCGTTAACGCCAGCGCACGCGTGCTGCGCGAAGCCGCGAATTGCACGCAGCTCGGCGCGACGTTTTGCGAGGATTTTTCCGCCGTCGCCGTGGCGAAAAGCTTCTGCACCGAACTGTTCTGGCGCAGCGGCTATCTGCTCGCCATCGTCGCCGGCCTGCTGCTGGCGCTGGCCTTTCCCAAATTCGGCATCGCCGGCGCGGCGTGGGTTGCGCCGGCGCTGCTGCTGTTCGCCGCGCGCGGAAAAAACGGCGCGGACGTTTTTCGCGCCGGCTACGTCGGCGGACTCGTTTTTTGGTTGGTGTCACTTTACTGGCTGCTGCTGATGCCGGCGGTGGGATTTCCAATTCTCGCCTGGCTGGCGCTGTCGGCGTATGTGGCGCTGTTTTTCGGCGCGTGGCTCTGGATCATTTCCAATTTCAAATTTCCAATTTCAGATTGGCTTGGCCGCGTGCGCTGGACGCTTTTCGGAGCAGCGGCGTGGGTGGCGCTGGAATGGCTGCGCGGCTGGCTCATCAGCGGCTTTCCGTGGAGCTTCCTCGGCGCGTCGCAATTCAAGCTCGTGCCGCTCATCCAGATCGCGGCGGTGACGGGCGTTTTCGGCATTTCCTTCATCGTCGTCTGGCTTTCGCTCGCGCTGTATGCGGCGGCGGAAATGATTGTTTCAAATCCGTCCAAACGCCACGTCTGGCAGGCGGAAATCATTTTGCCGCTGACCGCCACCGTGCTGCTGTTCGTTGGCGGGATGTTCGTGGCGAACCGCGAAACGCCGGTGGAAAAGACTTTGCACATCGTCTGTGTTCAACCCAGCGTGCCGCAGACGCTCATCTGGTCGCCGACGGAAGATGAAAAACGTTTTGCCGAGCTGCTCGCCGTTTCCAAACATGCCCTCACCAATGGCACCGACCTCCTCGTCTGGCCGGAATCCGGAGTGCCGATGTTCGACGGCGTTTACACCGCCGTCAGCCGGTTCGCGCAGTCGAACCACGTCGCCATTTTGTTCAATGGCGACGATGCGGAGTTCCGGACGGACGCGACGAACTTTTTCAACAGCGCGTTCCTCATCCAGCCGGACGGCAAATGTGCCGGCGTTTATCACAAGCAGAAGCTCGTGATTTTTGGCGAATACGTTCCGCTCGCGCACTGGCTGCCGTTCCTGAAATATTTGACGCCCATCGAAGGTGGCTGGACACCTGGCGACAAACCGGTGGTGTTTGCCGGCGAAAATTACACCGCCGCGCCGCTGATTTGTTTCGAGGACGTTTTTTCCGGCACCACTCGCGCGGCGGCGGCAGCGGGGCCGGACTTGCTCATCAACCTCACCAACGACGGCTGGTTCGGCGAAAGCGCGGAGCAGTGGCAGCATCTGGCCAACGCCGTTTTTCGCGCGGTTGAAAACGGCGTGTCGCTTGTGCGCTGTTCCAACAACGGCATCACCGGCTGGATTGACGCGCATGGCCGGATGCAGCAAATCTTCCGCACGCCCGCCGGCAGCGAATATGGCGCGGGCGTTATCACGCTGGAGATTCCTCTGCCTGCGCAAAAGCCCACGCCGACGTTTTACCAGCGGCACGGGGACTGGTTTGCCTGGGTCTGCGCGGTCGTTGCGCTGGGCGCATGGTTCGTCGGCCGGAAAAAGGCGTCAGCCATCGCGGCGGGCTGAATGTGGAACCACGGTGGAAAACCGCTGTGTTCCGAACCGGGCGGGCGGCAAATTTGCCGCTGCTGGCGATGAATTTTCAGCCCTGACGAGTCAGGGAAATTTGACACCGCCAAAATTTCATGTTGAATTGCACTGGTCAGTTTTAATCCAGAAGCAAAACCATGCGCATCCTGCTTGCCGAAGACGAACCCAAAGTGGCCGAACATGTCCGCGCTGGGTTGGTGGCCGAGGGCTACGCGGTGGACGTGGCCGGCGACGGCGACGAGGCTCTCTGGCTGGCTGAGTCGAACACCTACGACGCGCTGCTGCTGGACATCAATATGCCGCATAAGGACGGCATCACCGTGGTGCGCCTGCTGCGGCGCAAAGGCATCGCCGCGCCGGTGATGTTTCTGACCGCGCGCGACGACATCGAGGACAAGGTGCGCGGGCTGGACGCGGGTGGCGACGACTACCTGACGAAGCCGTTTTCCATCGTGGAACTGCTGGCGCGGCTGCGCGCGTTGCTGCGGCGGCAAAGGCCGCAGGCGGTGAACACCGTCCGCGTGGCGGACTTGGAGCTGGATTTGCTCTCGCACGAGGCGCGCCGTGCGGGCGAGCAGATTGAGTTGACGCGGCGCGAATTTGCGCTGCTGGAATTTCTCATCAACGCCTCGCCGAAGCCGGTGAGCAAGACGGCGATTGTCGAGCACGTCTGGGATCAGCATTTCGATTCCGAGACGAACGTGGTGAACGTCTATATCAAGATGCTGCGGCGGAAAATTGACAAGGAAGGTTTGCCGCCGCTGATCCACACCGTGCGCGGCGTGGGCTTCGCGCTGCGGGAGGGCGAGCTGTGAATTCACTGCGGTCGCGGCTCACGCTCTGGTATGGGCTCGGCTTCGTGGTGGTGGTGGTGGTGTTCATTTACCTGCTGCACCTCACGCTGGAATCGCAACTGCTCGAAAAGGCGTGCAACAAAACCTATCCCGACCTGCCGGACTGGAAACTGCACGACAGCATGACGGAGGCGGAGGTGGAGCAGATTGCCGACAATATGCTCAAGTCGGCGTTCCTGCTGCTGATCCCGGTCCTGGTCGTGGCCGTGGCGGGTGGCTACTGGCTGGCGCGGCAATCGCTCCGGCCGATTGCGAACGTGAACCGGCAGTTGCAGGCGAAAAATCCCGGCAACCTCGCCGAACCGATTTCGCTGCCGGAAATGGATTATGAATTTCGCGACCTCGTGCGGCAGTTGAATGATTTGCTGATGCGGCTGGACGATTCGTTCGCGGAGATGAACAGCTACGCCGCCAAGGTGGCGCACGAACTCCGCACGCCGCTGGCCATCCTCCGGCTCAAGGTTGAGCAGGCCGGTGTCCGTATCGTGCCGGAACTCGCCGACGAATTGGAAAGCGAACTGCACCGGCTCACGCACGTCGTGGAACAGTCGCTGCTCATCGCCCGCGCCGAGCAGGGCCGTGTGATGGCCATGCGCTCGGTGTTCAACCTTTCCACGACCGTGGCGGAGGTGGTGGAGGATTTTCAATTGCTCGCCGCCGAGCAGAACCGGAAGTTTACCTTGAAATCTGTGCCGGACTGCTGGGTGTCCGCCGATCCGCGCCATGTGCGGCAGGTCGCGCACGCGCTGCTCACCAACGCGCTCAAGCACGGCAGCGGTGACCTGACGGTGCGGGTGAAGCGCAGCGGAAAATTCGCGGCGCTGGTGGTGGGCAACCGTGCCAACGGCAGTCCCGCCAGCACCACCGAGCCGACGCTGGGTCTCGGTCTGCGCGTGGTGGCGGCGCTGCTGAAATTGGAACCGGAGCTGCGGCTGCACCGCCGGCACGGCGCGGGCTACCATGTGGCATGCCTGTTGGTGCCGGTGGTGGAACAGCTGCCGATGTTTAATACTTAAGGAAATCTCTGCAAAAGTAGTGGCACAGGCATCTTGCCTGTGTGTTTCTGTCCGATTCGGCAGGCGGAACTCACAGGCTGGAAGCCTGTGCCACTACTTTGCGCCCTTGTGCCGAGATTTCTTAAGCGGTTCGCGCCAGTTTTGACCGCACCGGTGATAAAACCGGCGACCGGCCAACTTAAATTTTTTTTAATCCTTCATACCCGGTCTTTTTAAGGTGGGGTTGGTAGCTTCAGGGACAATTTCGGGAAAGCACAACCTTGATATGACCAAAAAATCAGAATCGCCCGCGCCGGTCCGCCCGGCCAAATCCGCCCGCGCCGGCGCGCGCCGCTGGCAGAATTATTTGCCGCTTGGCCTCACCCTCGCCCTGCCGCGCCTGCTGCGCGCGGATGACCAGTTTGATTATCGCTTCGGCTATTACGTCGAGGACAGCCATCGGATGACCATCGAGACCGACTCGGTCTATTTCGAGCAGAAGCTGCTGGACACGCTCGACCTGAAAGGCGATTTCGTTTACGACGGCGTTTCCGGCGCGACGCCGGTCGGCACGCACCTGTGGTCGTTCACCGGCGGTCAGTGGATCCGCGGCGCGGCCAAGACCGTGAAGATCGAGCCGGATGTCCGGCTCGCGGGCAACGTGTCGCTCGATTGGAAACTCGGCAATAACACGCTCACGCCCGGTTTTTCCTACAGCGGGGAACATGATTATCGTTCCTACGGTATTTCGCTGAATGATGCGATGGAGTTCAACGACAAAAACACGATTGTGCAGGCAGGTGTGTCACACAACTTCGACTCCGTCCGGCATGCTGATCGCAAGACGTGGTCGCCCAAGGACACCACCGAGGCCATGGTGGGTGTTTCGCAACTGCTCTCGCCGAAAACAATTCTGACCGGCAATTTCACCTTCGGCATTGATTCCGGCTACTTGAGCGATCCTTACCGGCTGGCGGAATACGGCCCGTCGTTCCTGCCGTTCACCATTGGTATCACGGAAGTCCGCCCGAACCAGCGCACGAAGGAAGTTTTCATGACTTCGCTCACGCAGTATTTTGAGACGGTCAACGCCAGTCTCGAAGGCTCGCTCCGCCTGCACCACGATTCCTACGGCGTCACCAGCGAAACCGTGGGGCTGACCTGGCACCAATGGTTCGGCAAACATTTCATGATCGAGCCGTTCGGGCGTTTCTACTATCAGTCGGCGGCCTCGTTTTACAAGCCTGTCTTCACCGACCCGGTGCCGACTTATCATTCGTCGGACTACCGGCTCTCGGAATTTTGCTCGACCGATCTCGGCCTGCAGGTTACGGGCGTGATCAACGACCACGTTCACATCGTCGCCGGTTACCATCGCTACGAAATGTTTGGCCTCGACGGCAAAACCACTTCCGATATGTATCCCAAGGCCAACGTCTTCACCATCGGCTTCACAATTCTATGGTGATGACCAGTCCCAATTCCGTGCCGGAAGTCCTCGCCCGCGTCGCGCAATCCGCGCAGACGACGGTGGTGAACGGCCTGCACAAGCTGGAGTTCCGCGCGATGAGCACGCTCTGCCGCGTGAATTTCCACGGCGTTCCCGCCGATGTCGCGCGCGATTTTCAGCGCGATGTCGTGACGTGGACGGCGCAGTTTGAGGCGCGCTACTCGCGGTTCATTCCCGACAGTTTGATTGGCCGCATCAACGCCGCCGCAGGCGAGCACTGGGTGGAAACCGATCCGGAAACCGACCGGCTGTTTAACCTCTGCCAGGAACTGTTTTTCTTCACGCGCGGCTCGTTTGACCCGACGGCGTTGCCGCTCATCAAACTGTGGAACTGGAAACAACAGCCGCCCGCCGTGCCGGACGACGCGGCCATCCAGGCCGCCCGCGAACTCGTGGGCTGGAACAAAATCCAGCGCCGTCCCGGCGGCATTTTCCTGCCGCAGACCGGCATGGCGCTCGACCTCGGCGGCATCGGCAAGGAATACGCCGTGGACTGCGTGATGAACATGGC
>CAYUGC010000129.1:0-10063 GCA_964444085.1 uncultured Bifidobacteriaceae bacterium
TTTCGCTTTCCGGCGGCACGCCGCTCGTCGTCGCCACCCGCGACCGCGCGCTCGGTGTGATTCATTTGAAGGACATCGTGAAAGGCGGGCTGGCCGAACGCTTCAAGCGCTTTCGCGCGATGGGCATCCGCACCGTGATGATCACCGGCGACAATCCGCTGACTGCCGCCGCCATCGCGCAGGAGGCGGGCGTGGACGATTTCCTCGCCGAGGCAAAACCGGAGGACAAGCTCGCGCTCATCCGCAAGGAACAGACCGGCGGACGCATGGTCGCCATGATCGGCGACGGCACGAACGACGCGCCCGCGCTGGCGCAGGCCGACGTCGGCGTGGCGATGAACACCGGCACGCAGGCCGCCAAGGAAGCCGGCAACATGATTGATCTCGACTCCAATCCGACGAAACTGTTGGAGATCATCGAAATCGGGAAACAGCTTTTGATCACGCGCGGCTCGCTGACCACGTTCAGCATCGCCAACGACGTGGCGAAATACTTCGCCATCATCCCCGCGATGCTGATGGGCACGTTCCCCGCCATCGCGCCGCTCAACGTCATGCACCTGCACAGCCCGAACAGCGCGATCTTGAGCGCGATCATCTTCAACGCCCTTATCATCGTCGCGCTGATTCCGCTGGCGCTGCGCGGTGTGAAATTTCGTCCCATCGGCGCGTTGCAGATTTTGCAGCGCAACCTGCTCATCTACGGCCTGGGCGGCGTCATCATCCCGTTCGTCGGCATCAAGGCCATTGATCTGCTCATCACCGCATTGAAACTCGTATGAGTTATGAAAGCAGTATTGTGCAACGCTCGCCCTCACCCCGGCCCTCTCCCCCGAGGAGAGGGAGAATCGTATTCCGTCTCACTCAAATACCCGCGACTGGGTTTGCCGGACGCGCTTGCGAAAAGCCCAAAGCGCCCCCTTGCTGTCCCCTCTCCTGGGGGAGAGGGCCAGGGTGAGGGCGGACGTCAAACCATCCATACCCAAATCACCAAAAACTTATGAAACAATTATTCTCTGAAATCCGTAGTGCCATCATGGTCACGCTGGCGCTCGCCATTGTCTGCTGCGGGCTGTATCCGCTCGTCGTGTTCGGCGTCTCGCAACTTCTGTTCCACGACCAGGCCAATGGCAGTTTGCTCATAGACAGCACCGGTTCGGTGCGTGGCTCGCGTTTGCTCGGCCAGCAGTTCACCGCCGACAAGTATTTCATTTCCCGCCCCTCCAATGCGGGTGCCAATGGCATGGCCTACGACCCGACCAGTTCCAGCGGCAGCAATCTTGGACCGACTTCGCAAAAGCTGCACGACACCATCGCGCAAAACATTGCGGCCTATCGCACGCAAAACCATCTCGACACCAACACCCCGGTGCCCGCCGACGCCGTGACCGCCTCCGCGAGCGGCCTCGACCCGCACATCAGCCTGCGCAACGCCGAACTGCAAGCGCCGCGCGTCGCCAAGGCACGCGGCCTGAGCCTGGACAAAGTGCGCGAACTCATCCATGCGAACACCGATTCCGCCGACCTCAAAATTCTTGGCGAACCCGGCGTGAATGTGCTCCCGCTCAACCTCGCGCTGGACGCGCTGCCGGCGAAATGAATTTTTTGCAGTGGATGCTGCGCTGCCATCCGCCAAACGCCATGGATTCAGGATTTTTAAGCCTGCTGAAAGTGGCGGCCTATCTGGTTATAGGCACCGCTGGCATCGTCCCGCTCGCTGGCTGGGTGTTGAAATGGTTTGGCCCGCAAAAATAAATATATTGAACGCCGCCAAGGAAAAAGCGATGGGGCTGGGTTTGATCCGCACCATGATCGAGGGCGCATCTTTATTAGACAGGAATCTTCTGTTTCCAGATGCCTGTGAAGCCGGAACGATGCAGTCGGTCTGGGTGGAACGGCCAAGTTGGCCGTTCCCGACGGCAACTTGCCGCCGGGGTTGGGCGCGAGATTGTCCCACCAATTTATGAATCTCGTTCGTGTCCGACTGGCGGGCGGGTCGCCCGCCAGAACGGGCCGGTGGCTCATTCCATCCAAACCCCGGCTGCATGGATTCCGTTTGGTGGGCTGGCTTTAAGCCGGCGCGACGAAGTATAATTTGCTCAAGTCTTAACACAAACTGCCGACGGGTATGCTATGAGCATACCTATTGCTAAGATTAATTCAACCTTAAGGCCGGCGAATTGGCTATGCCTGGCGGCAGTTGCTGCGCTGGCCGTTGTTCATCTGCATGCGGGTGAAACTGCCTATGACCGAGAGCTGGCCAAGGCAAAATTTAAGCGTCCGACAGAAATTCCCTTTCCCAAAGAAAATGGCTTTACGTCTGCCCGGGCGGTGTTGGGGAAGGCGCTGTTTTTTGACACGCGGCTTTCGGGCGCGAATTGCACGGCCTGCGCATCTTGCCACAACCCGGCGTTTTCGTGGGGTGACGCCCTGCCGCGCGCCGTGGGGTTTGGTTCCAAAGAATTGGGCCGCCGAACGCCGACGATCTTGAACGTGGCGTGGGGCGAGGACTATTTTTGGGATGGGCGCGCCGAGTCGTTGGAGGAGCAGGCGTTGGGGCCAATCAAGGCCGCCGGTGAAATGAACCTGCCGCTGGACAAGCTGGTGGCGAAGGTCGGCACCATTGAAGGTTATAAGCCGCTGTTTGAACAAGCCTATCCGCACGAAGAGATCAATGAGAAAACGGTGGCCAAGGCCATCGCCACATTTGAACGCACGGTGGTCTCTGGCCCAACCGCTTTTGATGAATGGGTCAATGGCCGGGAAAACGCCATTTCCGACTCGGCCAAACGGGGCTTCGATATTTTCAACACGAAAGGGATGTGCGTGCAATGCCATGTAGGCTGGAATTTCACGGACGACGGCTTTCATGACATCGGCGTGGCGGATGATGACATCGGGCGCGGAAAAGTGTTGCCGCAGATCGCGGCGGTGCAGCATGCCTTCAAGACGCCAACCCTGCGTAATGTGGCCCTCCGCCGGCCCTACTTGCACAATGGGTCGGAAAAAACTCTGGATGACGTGATGCATTTTTACAACCAGGGTGGCGTGGCCAGACGCGACAGTCTGGACATCAATATCAAGCCGTTGAAGCTAACCGACCAGGAAATGCGCAACTTATGTGACTTCCTGCTCACCTTGTCCAGCCGGGACAATCCGGTGACGATCCCAACCTTGCCGACGGAATAATATAATTCTATGAAAAAAATCATCACCGGCGGATTCCTCTGCGCGACGTTGGCACCAATGCTGGCCGAGGACCACCTCATCAAACAGGAAGACCGTGCATTTTCGCAGACGGAAATCACGATCAAGGCCGACGACAGTCTGGTTTTCACGAATGCCGATGAAGTCACGCATAATGTTTTTTCCAAGTCCGAGGCGAACCGATTTGACATCCGCGTCCAGAAACCCGGCGAGGCGACGAAGATACAATTCAAGCAGGAGGGTGACACCGAAGTGCGTTGCGCCATCCATCCGCACATGAAAATCATTGTCCATGTTCAAAAGTGATGCCGACCACCAACCATGATCCTGCGACGGCGAAAACCAGCCGGTGGCGGTGGTTTCGCTTCGACCATTTTTCGTTGCCGGCGAAATTTTATCTGACGCTGGTGCCCTTGCTGGTGATGGGCGCGGTTTTGATCTGGGTTACGCACCACAGCTTGCGCAGCAATGCCCGGGAATTGATCGCCGCGCAGGAAGTGAAGGAACTGGCGGTCACTTCGCTCCTGCAATTATTCATACAGGACGACGCGACGAAGATTCTACTGCTAGACATGCAGAATGATGAAGCGAGCCGGCGCAAGATTGACGCCTACGACGCGCGGCAGAATACGTTTGCGCAAATGACCAAGCTCACTGCGTCCCCGCAATTGCAGGCGCTCATCAAACAACTGGATCAAATTGACGCGGAACAATTGTCGCCCATTGACAGCCGCGTTCTTGAAGCAATGGGCGACAGCAAAAGCGACGCGGCGAAAAAAATCTATCTCCAGGAATACGAACCGGCGCGGTCCAAATATGAAGCCACGCTGAAGCAGCTCGTGGATGAAGCGGGCAAAGCCACCGCGCAGGCCGCGCAAACCATGGCAGACAACAACCAGCTTTCGCTCCGGCATATTTGCCTCACGCTGGCCGCCGGGTTGCTGCTCGTCGGCATGATTCTGTTGATCATCACCCGGCATGTCAGCCGCCATCTGCGCACCACCACCGCCCTGATTGAGAGCGAGGCTGGAGCCACGGCCCGATCGAGCGATCTGCTGCGATCCACGAGCAAAAATCTCGCGGACGGGGCCGCGTCCATTGCCGATTCGCTGGTAGAAACCAGCAGTTCCCTGGAAGAAATGGCCGCCGCCACCAAGCGGAATGCCGAAAGCGTGGGGAATGCCAACGAATACACCCGCCAGACCTGCGCCGCCGCCGAAAAGGGCACCGCAGAAATGAGCATTCTGACCGCAGCGTTGGACGATATTAAGACCTCCGCCACCGGCATCTCCAAAATCATCACGACCATTGATGAGATTGCCTTTCAAACCAATATCCTTGCCCTCAATGCCGCGGTCGAGGCCGCCCGGGCAGGAGAAGCCGGCTTGGGCTTTGCCGTGGTTGCCGATGAAGTCCGCAACCTTGCCCGTCGCAGCGCCGCCGCTGCCCACGAAACCAGCGAACGCATCCAAGATTCCATCCAAAAAAGCCTGCGGGGTGTGGAAACTGGCCGCCGGGTCGCCCAAAATTTTACCGACATCACGGAAAAAACCCGGCGCGTCAACGCCTTGACATCCCAGATCGCCACCGTTTCGCAATCCCAAAGTGAAGGGTTCTCCCAACTTAATTCCGCCGTTGCCCAGATTGGTGTCACCACCCAAAACAATGCCACCAGCGCGGAAGCAAGCGCCACCACTTCCCAGGAACTCCTCGGCCGGGCCAATGCACTTAACCAGGCTGTGGACAATTTACAGCAATTGATTGCCGGCCGTTCAATCAAACACTTGACCATTGCGGATGTCGCTGCCGGACATGGACCCGACGATTGGCATCCTCTGCATAAACTCAAAAAAAATCGGCAGGAATTCTTGCTGGCAAAATAAGCAGATCAACGGCTTTCCCATTCCAGCAAGCCGCCAGAAGTCTCGTTCGGCCGAGCGCGGTAGATTGCGTGATCCATGGCGCAGCAAGAACATCCGTTTCTGAAACCGGAGCGAACGTAACGGCTGTGGCGGCGCGAAGATTTCCGAAACGGATGACAGCGAATTGCAACGCGGTGAATACAGTGCCACGCACGGCCATCGCCAAGTGCGCGGGCAAGACCCGCGCAGTTGCCGCCGGGCGTGAAAAGCGCTTTGCGGAACCACCTCGACAAGGAAAGGCTGCTGTTCAAGAAAAACGATCCGGTTTTTGCGCCGGGTATCAGGCCGCACGGGTGACGGTGAACCGGGGCAGCCACAAGACCGGCCCGCAGCCGGCTTCCGCACCGCGATCAGGGCCGCAAAGTGATGTAACAACAGTTTTACCTGTCCGCGGTTTGCGACTTTCATCTTCGTTGCGAACCGGCCCTGTTTTGAACATCATGGGCCGCGATGCCAGAGCCGATTCGCCCGCCCCTTGAACGATTGAAGCCGGAGGATTTCCTCCGGCTGATCGAGAAAAGCCGGCTGGGCAAATTAAAAATCTACCTCGGGCACGCCGCCGGCGTCGGCAAGACCTACGCGATGCTGGAAGAGGCGCACCGCTTGAAAAAAGCCGGCGTGGACGTGGTCATCGGCTGGATCGAAACGCACGGACGCGCGGAAACCGCGGCCTTGCTGGAAGGTTTGGAAGTCATCCCGCGCAAAATCGTCCCGCACGGCAACGGCACGGTGGAGATTCTCGACACCGAGGCCATTTTCAAGCGCTACCCGACCGTTTGCGTCGTGGACGAACTGCCGTTCACCAACGTCGCCGGTGCGGCGCATCCCAAGCGCTATCTCGACGTGCATGATTTGCTGCTGGCCGGCATCAACATCATCACCGCGCTGAACATCCAGCACCTCGAAAGCCTGCACGACACCGTCCTGCGCGCGACCGGCGTGGACGTGCGCGAGCGCGTGCCCGACCGGTTTGTGCTGGAGGCCGACCAGGTGGTGAACATTGATCTGACCGCCGAGGAACTCCGCGAGCGGCTGCGGCTGGGGAAAATTTATCCGAAGGACCGCGCCGCCGCCGCACTGGAGAATTTCTTTACGGAGAATAATTTGAACGAGCTGCGCGAACTGGCGTTGCGTGAAACCGCCAACGCGCTGGACCAGCGCCCGCGCATCGGCGTGGCGTCGCCGACGGAGGTCAGCGAGAAAGTCGCCGTCTGCATCAGCACGAACCCGGTGACGACCGCGCGGCTGCTGCGCGTGGCGTCGCGGCTGGCGGGCCGCCTGAACCGCGAATGGATGGCGGTTTATGTCCGGCGCAAAAAGGAGGATCCGATGCGGATACCCTCGGATTTACAGCGGCAATTCATCCAGAACGTCCAACTGGCGACCGAGCTGGGCGGTAGTGTGACGGTTTTGGAAAATGAAAATGTCTGCGCGGCGCTGCTGAAGTATTGCCGCGAGAACGACGTCAACCTCGTCGTGCTGGGCACGAGCGAGCGGCGGTGGTGGCAGTTCATGCGGCCGAACGTCATCGAATTTTTCATGCACCACGCACCCGGCATTGACCTGCATATTGTTGACCCCAACGGCTGATTTGAAAATTTGAATGAATATCTTTGGCTTCTTAAAAAACACGGTGATCGGCCGCGCGCACAACCTCTCGGATAAAAGAATTTTCCACAACATGTCGCTCGTCGCGCTGCTCGCGTGGGTCGGCCTCGGCGCGGACGGTTTGTCATCCTCATGCTACGGCCCGGAGGCGGCGTTCCTCGCGCTGAAAGGCCATACCTACTTGAGCCTGTTCGTGGCGCTGGCGTCCATTGTCACCATCGTGGTCATCTGCGCGAGCTACTCGCAAATCATCGAGTTGTTCCCAACGGGCGGCGGCGGTTATCTCGTCGCCAGCAAGCTGCTGTCGCCCACCGCCGGCGTGGTGTCCGGCGCGGCGCTGCTGGGCGACTATGTGCTGACCATCGCGTTGAGCGTGGCCAGCGGCGCGGACGCAATCTTCAGCATGCTGCCGGAACATTATGCAACTTACAAAGTCGGCTTCTCCGCTGGCGCGGTGGTTTTTCTCACGGTGTTGAACCTGCGCGGCGTGAAGGAATCGGTCATCCTGTGGGTGCCGGTGTTTTTTGTGTTTGTCGGCACTTACACGTTCGCCATCGTCTGGGCCATTTCCGCGCATTTTGGCGACCTGCCGCAAATCGCGCAGGGCGTGGCGGCGGATGTTCATTCCACCTGGCTCGATCCTCAAATCGGACTCATCGGCATGCTGGCCGTGATGCTGCGCGCCTACGGCCTGGGCGCGGGCACCTACACCGGCATCGAGGCGGTCAGCAACGCCGTCAACACCCTGCGCGAACCGCGCGTGCAAACCGGCAAACGCACGATGCTTTACATGGCCACGTCGCTGTCGTTCGTCGTCGGCGGACTGCTGCTGGCGTATCTGCTGTATCACGTCGAGCACGTGGATGGGAAAACCTTGAACGCCATTTTGTTTGAAAAAATCACCGCCGGCTGGCCGCCGCTCGTTTCAAAATCTTTCGTCATCGCCGCGATGGGTTCGTCGGCGGCGCTGCTCGTCATCGCCGCGCAAACCGGCTTCGTCGGCGGCCCGCGCGTATTGGCCAACATGGCGGTGGACCGCTGGATGCCGACGCGCTTCGCCACGTTGAGCGACCGACTTGTCACGCAGAACGGCGTGCTGATGATGGGACTGGCGGCACTGATCATCGTGCTGTCCACCTCGGCGGCGGTGAACGTCATGGTCGTGCTTTACAGCATCAACGTCTTCATCACCTTCAGCCTCTCGCAGCTCGGCATGGTGCGGCACTGGTGGCAGGTGCGCGCCACGGACGCGGACTGGCGGAAGAAAATTTCCATCAACGGCGTCGGCCTGCTGCTCACCGGCGGCATCCTCGCGCTGCTCTGCGTGGTGAAATTCGACGAGGGCGGCTGGGCCACGCTGCTCGTCACCGGCGCGCTCGTCGGCGTCGCGTTCTGGGTGAAACGGCATTACCGCCACACGCAGAAAAAGCTCCACCGCCTGAACGAACTCGTCGCCGCCGCCATGGCCGACGACGCCATTGTCGTGGAAAAAACGCCGCCGCCGTGCGATACCAACGCGCGCACCGCCGTGTTTTTGGTGAACGGATTCAACGGCCTCGGCCTGCACACGCTGCTGGCCGTCGTGCGGATGTTCCCGAAGGTCTATACGAACTTCGTCTTTGTGCAGGTCGGCGTGCTGGATGCAGGGAATTTCAAGGGCGCCGACGAGGTGGAAAACCTGCGCGAATACTCGCAGAACGAAGCCCGGCGGTTTGTCGCCTACATGAGCAAGCGCGGATTTTACGCCGAGGCGCACGTCGCGCTGGGCACGGACATCGTGGAGGAGGCGGCCAAGCTGTGCGATGTCATCGCCGAAAAATTTCCGCAGGCGCAATTTTTCGCCGGCCAGCTCGTGTTCAAGGACGAGAGCACGGTCACCCGCTGGCTGCACAACCACACCGTTTTTGAACTCCAACGCCGGCTTTACCACACCGGCCGCGCGATGCTGATTTTGCCGATCCAGGTTTGATCAGAAAACCACCGTTTCGCCGGGGCGCAGCAGATGCAGAGTTTTGCCCGCCGCGCGGAAACTTTCCTGCGCCGCCCGGTGATCAATCTTGATCGGCGGGAAGGTGTCGAAATGGACTCCCAAAACCTGGTCGCAATTCACAAAACTTGCCGCCTTCACCGCATCATCCGCGCCCATCGTGAAATTGTCGCCCACGCACAGCGCGGCAAATTTCAACTTCGTGGCTTCGCCAATGAGTTTCATGTCCAGCATCAGCGCCGTGTCGCCGGAGTAGTAAAAATTGCCGCCGGCGGTCTCCACGACAAAGCCGCCCGGATTTCCGCCCGGCGAACCGTCCGGCAGCGTGCTGGAATGGATGGCGCTGACGAATTTGACGCGACCAAAATCCAGCCGCACCGCACCGCCGTGGTTCATGGGATGAATGCGCGGCGCGCCCATTTTGTTCAGCCACAGCGCGACCTCGAAATTGGCGATGACGAGCGCGTTGTTCCGCTTCGCGATGGCCACGGCATCGGCCAGATGATCTTCGTGGCCATGCGAAACGAAAATGAAATCCGCCGGAACCTTGGCCGCGTCCACGTTTTTTGCCAGCGGGTTCGGCGTGATGAACGGGTCGAACAACAGGGTTTTACCGCCAGCCTCAACCGAAAAACAGGAATGTCCGTAATAGGTGGTTTTCATGCAAGCAAATGGTTTCACCGCGATGCTACCGCCGTTTTTCCCAGCCGGCAACCAAACGAATTCCGGCCAGCACAGGTTGAGCAAATATTGGCTGTCCGATATCGGATGCCGGAGGTTGTTCCGTGGCGAAAAACAAAACAGCCGCCACGGTTGCCCGCGGCGGCTGGTGAAAATCCATCAAACTCTTACGCCACTTCCACGCCTTCGAGGAAGCCTTGGAGGTGCCGCACGCGCGTCGGGTGGCGCAGCTTGCGCAGCGCCTTCGCCTCGATCTGGCGGATGCGCTCGCGGGTGACGTTATACATCTTGCCGATTTCCTCGAGCGTGCGCTCGTAGCCGTCGGCCAGGCCGAAACGCATTTCCAGAATCTTGCGCTCGCGTTCGGTCAGCGTGGTCAGCACGTCGCCGAGCTTCTCACGCAGCAAACTGTAGCTGGTCACGTCGGACGGATTTTCCGCCGACTTGTCCTCGATGAAATCGCCGACACTCACGTCGCCGTCATCGCCGACGGGCGCGTGCAATGAAACGGGCTGTTGCGCCATTTTGAGCAGCGCGTGGATGCGCGCGACCGGCATGTGCATTTCGTCGGCCAGCTCCTCCGGGGTGGGTTCGCGGCCGAGTTCCTGCGTGAGCTGCTTTTGCGCGCGCCAGAGCTTGTTCATGATTTCAATCATGT
>CAYUGC010000130.1:0-10045 GCA_964444085.1 uncultured Bifidobacteriaceae bacterium
CGCAAAAATTCCGGTGCGGACTGTTTTAGCGCGTCGGCACTCAACGCCTTGAACGCCTCGCGTAGATCGGCAATGGCCTTTTCCTGCGCGGCTTTGGCGTCGCGAAGGTTTTGTTCATGGAACTGTCTCTGCTCAGCGAGCAGCCTTTCGGCGGCGGTTTGGTTCGCCTGCGCGGTGGCCAGCGAAGTTCTGGCCAGCGAAAGCTGTTCCCGCGTCTGGCTTAAATCTCCTTCGCGTTGCATGAGCTGCTGGCGCAATTCATTTTCCAGCCGCGCATCGGTGGGGGCAATGGTCTGCTTGCGCGAACCGAGCAGCCAGCCGACGAGCAGGTTGAGCCCGCCGGCAATGACGGCGGTGATCAAAATGGCAATTCCAAGTGGCATGTTCAATTTACGATATTCGATTTGCGATTTACGAGTTGATGGATTTGAGGCGCGTCAATCGTATATCGTAAATTTAAAAATGCGCCACAACTTCAATCTCCACGTTCGCGCCTTTGGGCAACGCGGCGACCTGCACCGTGGAGCGCGCCGGGAAATTTTCTGTGAAATACTTCGCGTAAATCTCGTTCATCGCCGCGAAGTCGCTAAGGTTGGTCATGAACACCGTGCTTTTCACGACATTGGCGAAAGTCAGCTTTTGGTCATCCAAAACCGCCTTCACGTTTTGCAGCACGCGTTCGGTCTGCGCCTGGATGTCGCCGGCGACGAGGTTGCCGGTGGCCGGATCAATCGGAATCTGTCCGGCGCAGAACAGCAGGTCGCCAATGCGCACGGCGTGGTTGTAAGGGCCGACGGCAGCGGGGGAATTCTTGGGTTTGATGATGGTTTTGGTCGCCATAAACGTGGGGCGAGTGTGTCGCTTTTGCGTGGCAGCGTCAAGGTGAGGACGTTTTTTACTCCCGCTGGGCGCGCATCGCGCATACGCTGTCGGCACATGGCAACCATCGGCAAACGTAATTCGCTCGCGATCATCCGCGCGTCGCAGCCCGGCCTCTACCTTGACGGCGGCGAGCTGGGCGAAATTCTTTTGCCCGGTCGTTACATTCCCGCCGACCTTGCGCCGAAACAAAAGCTCGACGTTTTTGTCTATCGCGACTCCGAAGACCGGCTGGTGGCCACCACGGAAAAACCGCACGCGATGGTCGGCGAGTTCGGCTATATGCAGGTCAAGAGCGTGAACCCGAGATCGGCGCGTTCCTCGACTGGGGGCTGGCGAAGGATCTGCTGGTGCCGTTCCGTGAACAGGAATTTCCCCTGCGCACCGGCGACTGGGTGGTCGTCTATGTCGCGCTGGATGCGCAGACGAATCGCATTCTCGCCAGCACGCGGCTGAACCGCCACCTGAACCGCGACACGCCCGCATATCGCGACGGTCAGCCGGTGAGCATTTTCATCACGTCCAAAACGCCGCTCGGCTACAACGCCATCGTGGACAACGCGCATTTCGGATTGCTCTACAAAGACCAGCTGGCGACAGCGCTCAAGATTGGCGCACGGATGAAGGGCTTTGTCCGCACCGTCCGTCCGAACGGCAAAATTGACCTGAGCCTCGACGCTTCCGGCTACAAGCGCGTCGCGCCACTGACGGATTTGATTGTGACCGCGCTGAAAATGAGCGGCGGCAAATTGCCGTTCGACGACGACAGTTCGCCGGTCGTCATCCGGCAGAATTTCAACGTGAGTAAAAAGGCGTTCAAGCAGGCGCTCGGCAAACTTTACAAGACGCGCCGCATCGGCTTCACCAAGCCGGGCATCGAATTGCTGGACAATGAAACCTGGATTCCGGGAGCAAAACCAAAACCATGAGAGACCAAATCATCCGCCTGCTGCAGCAAAAGGATTACGTTCCGTTGAGCGCGGAAAATTTGCAGCGCCATCTGCGCGTGACGCCGGAGCAGGAGCCGGAATTTCAGCGCACGCTGCGCAAGCTGGAGCGCGACGGCGAGATCGCGTGCATCAAAGGCGCGCGTTACGCGCTCGCCAGCGACGCGGATTTGATTCCCGGCCGCATCCGCATGAACCGGTCGGGGCGCGGCTTTCTCCAGCCGGACGATCCGAGCATCAAGGAAATTTCCATTGCCGAAAGCGCCACCGGCACAGCGTTGCACGAGGATCGCGTGCTCGTGCGCCGCGATGTGCGCCGGAAAAATTTTCGCGAAGGCGATCAGGAGAACGGCACGGTCGTCCGCATTCTCGAACGAAAGCGCACGCAAATCGTCGGCACGCTGGCGCAGAGCAAACAGTTTCTCTACGTCATTCCTGACGATCCGCGCATCCCACACGATGTCTATGTGACGCCGCCGCGCGATGTGGGACGGAAGGCGAACCTGGGTGACAAGGTGGTCGTCGAACTGCGCGAATGGGAATCGCGCCACAGCAATCCCGAGGGCGAAATCATCGAGGTGCTCGGCGCGCCGGACGAGGAAGGCGTGGATATGCTGTCCGTGCTGCGCCAATACAATTTGCCGCTGCATTTTCCCAAGGCCGTGCTGCACGAAGCGCACGCCATCGGCAATGTGGTTCACGCAAAAGATCTGGCCGACCGGCTCGATTGCCGCGCGAACAATGTCATCACGATTGATCCCGACGACGCGAAGGATTTTGATGACGCCATCTGCCTGGAGAAAGTTTCGGCGGAGCAATGGCGCTTGTGGGTTCACATTGCCGACGTGTCGCACTATGTCAAGCCGGGCACCGCGCTCGACGAAGAATCGCGTAAACGCGGCAACTCGACCTATCTCGTGGACCGCGTCATCCCGATGCTGCCGGAGGCGTTGAGCAATGAGCTTTGCTCGCTCAAGCCGAACGTGGATCGTCTGACGAAGTGCGTGGAATTTCTGGTGTCGAACGATGGCCGCGTGCTGAACACGAAGTTTCACGCCGCCGTCATCCATTCGCAGCGGCGTTTCAGCTACCAGCAGGTGCTGGCGATTTTGCAGCGGGAACCGGCGGACGACCCGATTGAGCAGATGCTGCATCAGGCACATCAGCTCGCGCAGAAAATCCGCAAGCACCGCTTCAAGAACGGTTCGCTCGATTTGGATTTTCCGGAAACGAAAATCCGTTTGGACGAGCAAGGCAAAGTATTGCGCATCGAGAAGAACGAGAACGACGTGTCGCACCAGCTCATCGAGGAATATATGCTGCTCGCGAACGAGGCCGTGGCAACGCGCCTGATGTCGCTGCGCACGCCGGCGATTTATCGCATTCACGAGGAGCCGGAACCGCGCCGGTTGCAGGAATACCGGCAGGAAGTCATGGCGCACAATGTCCAATGCGGCAACCTGAGCCAGCCGGCGGAAGTGCAGAAGCTGCTCGCAAAGCTCGGCACCATCCCGATTGGCTCGGCGCTGAAGATTGGTTTTCTCAAATCGCTCATGCGGGCGTGTTATTCCGTCGAGCCGCTCGGCCATTATGGTCTGGCAAAGAAGAAATACACGCACTTCACCTCGCCCATCCGCCGCTACGCCGACCTTGTGGTGCATCGCGCATTGTTTGACAAGAACGCGGTGAAGGGCAGCGCGCTCAAGGAAATCGCCGAGCATATTTCCGTGACGGAACGCAATTCCGCCGACGCCGAGCGCGACAGCAAGGACGTGAAGCTGTTCGCTTTCCTGAACGCGCAATTGGAATCCGGCGAGCCGATCAAATATCCCGCGCTCGTGACCGACGTGCGGAACTTCGGTTTCTTTGTGGATGTGCCCGGCCTCGCGATGAGCGGCCTCGTGCCGTTGTCCACGATTGAGGATGATTTTTATGTGTTCGATGAAGCTCGGCGCAACCTCGTGGGCCGTCGCACGCGCCGCATGATCCGGCTGGGCGACCGGCTCACCGTGCAGGTGGCGAAGGTGGATCGCTTCAAGAAACAGGTGGATTTCTGTCTCGCGGTCGAGGAGCGGAAAGCGGCTCCGGCGCGCCCGCAAACTTCACGGCCGATGCCAGCGCGTCCGCAGCAATTTCAGCCGCAGAAAAAATCCGCGCCGTTCCGCCCGGAAACCAAACGTCCGCCGTCCGCGCCTTCGGGAAAATCTCACTGGAAAAATTCGCAGCGGACGGATTCGCGTCCCGGTCAATCACCGCGGTCAGATTCCCGGCCGGGGCAATCGCGGCGGGAAGATTCACGCGCGCCGGAATCCAAGCCGATGTTCCGCACCTCCGGTTCGCAACTGCCGACCTCACAGCGGCCGTTATTGAGATCCAGCAGCAGTAGCTCTTTTTCCAAGCGCCGACGCTAATTTCCATGAGGTGGAAGGGCAGACCTGCTGGTCTGCCTTGGGCGGCGCAGCAATGCCGCCCTACCATTTTCCCGCCGTGCTTTTGATTCGCCCGCCCTGCGCGGGGCTGCTATCCTGCGCGGCCAAATAAATGTCCGCCGACAAAAAACATCCACCGACCGCCGAGCAGTTGCACGCCGCGATTGCGTTGATTGAAAAAGCCGCCGCCGATCGTGCGCTGCTCGCCGGCCTTTCCGATGCGGATCACACTCGGCTGATGAAGGCCGCCGGTGATTTGTATTGCCCGGATTTAACCCAGCGCAGAAAACTTGTGAAGGCCAAGGTCAAGCAGCGCAAGGCGGAGAAGAAAACCACCGACGACGCCAAATTGCATCAGACCGGCATCCGCGAACTGCGCCGCAAGCCGGTGTTCACCACGCCAAATTATTTTCCGCCGCTCGATTTCAAGCAGGAGGAAGTGAAGGACAATCCTGATTTCCACGAAGCCGTCGAGCCGCAGAACTGCTATGTCTGCAAAAAGGATTACTCGCAGATCCATCATTTCTACGACCAGCTTTGCCCGAAGTGTGCGGAGCTGAATTTCTTCAAACGCACCGAGTCCGCCGATCTGCGCGGGCGCGTGGCGCTGCTCACCGGCGGACGCGTGAAGATCGGTTATCAGGCGGGCATCAAGCTGCTCCGCGCCGGCGCGCAGCTCATCGTCTGCACACGTTTTCCGCGCGACTCGGCGGTGCGTTATGCCGCCGAGGCTGACTTCAAAGAGTGGGGACATCGGCTGGAAATTTTCGGTCTCGACCTGCGCCACACGCCGAGCGTGGAGGCGTTTTGTCAGCATTTGCTGAAAACGCGCAATCGCCTTGATTTCATTATCAATAATGCGTGCCAGACCGTGCGGCGTCCGCCGGATTTTTACGCGCACATGATGGAACGCGAGAACGGGTCGTTGCATGATCTGCCGCCGGAAGCCGCCAAACTGCTCGGTGCCTACGAAGGTCTGCGCGGCTATCACATTTTGCCGGAAGCTGGTAGGGCTGACCTGCCGGTCAGCCAAGCCGCGCAACAGCGCGGCCCTACCAATTCAGTTGCTTCTCCGCTTGCCGGCTTAACCCACGCGGCCGCGCTGTCGCAAGTGCCGCTGCTGCCGGAAGAGCTTGAAGCCCAGAAAGGGTTGTTCCCGCAGGGCCAGCTTGATCAGGATTTGCAGCAGGTAGATTTGCGCGAGCGCAATTCCTGGCGGCTCCTGATGCACGAGGTTCCCGCCGTGGAACTGCTCGAAGTGCAGCTCGTCAACGCCATCGCGCCGTTCATCCTCAACGCGCGGCTCAAGCCGCTCATGCTCCGCACGCCGGAGCGCGACAAGCACATCGTCAACGTCTCGGCGGTGGAGGGGCAGTTTTACCGGAAGTTCAAGACCACGCGGCATCCGCACACGAACATGGCCAAGGCCGCGCTGAACATGATGACGCGCACCGCCGCCGCCGATTACCACGTGGACGGCATCCATATGAACGCCGTGGACACCGGCTGGGTGACGGACGAGGACCCGGCGCACATCGCCGAGCGCAAGGTGGCGGAACATCGCTTCCATCCACCGCTGGACATCGTGGACGGCGCGGCGCGCATCGTGGATCCGATCATCGCCGGCATCAACACCGGCACGCACGTCTGGGGAAAATTTCTGAAGGACTACAAAGAGACGGATTGGTGAGGCGTGCCTTAAGCAGCAACAATATTTAATTGCTGTTTGTCGCGTTGGTTGAAGATTCAAAAGGCTTTTGAATCTTCTTTTTCTTGAAGAACTCGCGCTCCTTGCCGGCCAACGCGGCTTTCAGGTGCCGGACGTAATCATGCCATTCCGCCTGCACTTGTTCGACCGGCCCGATCAACTTTTCAAAATCTTCAAGCTGTCCGCCGCTTTGGAGCAATTGCAGGGCGCGGTCGTGATATTTTTCCGACTCGAAAAGGAAATATGTGAGCGTCCACCAATGGAGATAATAAAGATTAAAATGCGTGTCCATGTCTGGCCCGCCATGGTCGGTGATGACGGCCCGCAACGGAATGGCGCTGCCGTTCTTGAGGTTTTCCGCGAGGTCGGTGCTGGTTGTCAGATCATCCAGCCACCAGACCGGATAGGTGTTCAGGTCAATCTGGCCGACGGCGAGTTTGTCGGCCATGAGCCGGCTGGTGGAGAAATATTCGGCCAGCCCTTCTTCCAGCCAATGGGCAAGTTTCAAATGCGCGACTTCGTGGTTCAATTGATGCACGGATTCGTGCAGCATCCAGTGATAGGGATTGATTTCATCGGCGGAATAATATGCGCGGCAGTAGGGTTCGCGGTAAAATGCCTCCGCCCAGCCGAGGCTGGGATTGATACGGCGCATTTCGGCCCGGTCTTTATAAAGTTTGAGTTGTAGCCGGGGATGTTCGTGCTGACAACCACTCACGACACCCAGCCGGTTGGAATAGGCGGAATAGAGCAGCTCCAAGGCGTGGGCCATATCGGCAGTCTGTGGCGGCGTAGCGGCGGAATAGATCATGTGATGCGACGTCTCGATCACTTGCGTGGGGTGCCACGGGCGCGGCATGTATTTCCAAGCGGCAACTGCGAGGACTACCGAAAGATAAATCAACCAGCGGATTTCGCGTGGTTTTGGCCGCCAACGAAAGAATGATTTCTGGGAAAGCATCGTGTTTTAAGAATTCACATTTTTGTGAATTGCACAAGTCAAAGCGATAGGCGCATCGTGGACCCGATCATCGCCGGCATCAACACCGGCGAACACATTTGGAGAAAACCTCTGAAGGATTATAAAAAGACGGATTGGTGAGGCGTGCCGCCTCCGCCAATGATTCAAAAGAAATTATTCGTGGCCGCCGTGTTGGCGCAGCCATTCCGCTACATCTTTTCGCCCCTTCAAATTCGCTGCATAAATTCTTGCGCGAGGAGTTCCTTCTTCAGCGGGAGGGCCAGCTCGCAACTCTGCCTCCACCCAATGTAGCGGAGTGTTGCCCTTATCGTCCGTGGCATTGACATCGGCACCGTGTGCCACGAGGACTTCGGCTATACCTTGAAAACCATTTCGCGCCGCGAAATGCAACGGCGTGGCGCCGCCTTCAGCTTTGGCGTTGACGTCAGCTTGGTGATCCGCCAAAACCTGCGCTGCGTCTTTGGCACCTACCAACGCCGTCCAATCCAATGCCGTCCGGCCAAATATGTCCTCGGCATTGATGTCGGCTTTGTGGGAAAGAAGAAGTTCCACCACCGGTCCGCGATTTGCCATTGCCGCCAAAATCAACGGTGTCCGTTTCTGTTCGTCTTTGCTGTTAATCAGGGAGGCATTCTCCTTGAGCAATTTTTCGACTTCGTTGACATCGCCACTCTGGAGTGCGCCCCGAAAGGCGGAGGTATTCCAATTGGCCGGGGCGTTCGCCGGTTTGCCGGCGGAATATCCATTTTCAAGGCCACCATGCTTCCGCAACAAATCGGCCACGTCGGTCTGACGATTCTGTAAAGCCCAATGCAGAGGCGTATCGCCGTGGTTGTTCATGGCATTGACCTCCGCCCCATTCGCCAACAAAACTTCCGCTACATCTTTGTGGCCGTGGAGTGCCGCCCAATGCAACGCGGTGAAACCATTGTCCGCTTTGGCGTTCACGTCCGCCTTGTTTGCCAGCAGCAACTCAGCCGCATCTTTCCGGCCATCCACGGCGGTTTTGTGCAACGGCGTGACGCCCTGTTTGTCCCGCGAATCAACCACCGATCCGTGGGCGAGCAACACCTTAGCCACTTCCACATGGCCATTCATCGTGGCCAGGTGCAACGGGGTTTCGCCCATGTTATTTGCTGCATTCGGTATGGCCCGATTCGCCAGCAACAACTTCACGATATTCGTGTAACCGTTCTTCGCAGCCAGATGCAACGGCGTGTCGCCCATGACATCGCCAGCATTGAGGTTGGCCGTTTTTGCGACGAGCAAAGTGGACGCTTCCAGGTTTCCGTCGCGCGCGGCCCGGTGCAATAGTGTTAATCCGCTGTTCTTGAATTCCATGTCTTCCACCTTAACCAGAACATTCGTGTCGCCCGCCGGAAAAATACTTTCCGGGCCGATGGCGGAAGACAGAAATGACGTTCCAGTGGTATCCTGCACAAACTTATTGGCTGTGACTTGCACCTTGCCGGCACAGACTTCATTGAAGCTGAAGTTGCCGTGAACATCGGTCACGGCGGTCAGACCGAAATCTCCATTCGTGCCGGTGGGCTGATCTTGGCCGCCAAGACTGACCGTGGCCGCGAACACCGGTTTACCATGCGTATCCACCACTTTTCCCGCCAGTTTCCGGTCAGTCTGCTTGAGGAGGATCAGCGGCAATTGATACCGATTCGTTTGCGTGTCCTCTGCCTTGATGGTTATCCAGCGAGAACCGTAGCCTTTTGCCCGGAATCCCGTGATGTCATAACCACAACCGGGCGGCAAAGCCGCGACCGTAAATTTTCCCTGGCCATCGGTTTTAACAGGCGGCATATCCAGCATGGCAGAACAATTTCCGGCGCGGAATCGGAACATCACTTCCACGCCAGCAATCGGCATCTCATTCGTTGCCCGCACCGTGCCGCTAATCGTGAGTGCCGGGTGTAAAATCAAATCCACATTCGTCCGTCCGTCGTCAAAAATTACGGCAGCGGCCAGATTTCTATTCGGGTCGCGCGCTACAACGGCCGAGAATGGATTGATGGCACCGTCAAAAATTACTTGACGCATTTTGGGAGCATTGACGGAGTAATGGCCGCTTTTGTCCGTGACCGCCCGGCCAAACTCGTTGCCTTGATACATACCGCCTGGATAGAAAGTGATCTGCACGCCAGCAACCGGTGCACCGGCTGCATCGCGCACCATGCCGCAGACATTGGTGGTGAATTTGAAATCGAATGGCGACCGTGAGCCGGGCATGACTTCCAGCGCGTGGCAGTTCCAAACCAAAGCAAAAAGGAAGACAAGAACGCGGTAAAAAGGTTGATTCATGTCCCCGACTTTGCTTCCGTCCAAACCTTTTATCAAGCCAAAGGCACGGGCCGCCAGCCCCGGCGGGGCGGCATGGAGGTTGTATCGGCGCTGTGTCAGCGCTGGTCCATGCGGACGGCCATCATTTGAAATTCCGGCTAGCGAGGACGCTCGCCCCACCGTCGTCGGTCACAGACCGACGCTACAGATGCCGCGCCGACGGCGCTTGGCCAGGGCGCTGCGCCGTGCCTGAGCCGACCTGAAAGCCGGTTTTGACCCCAGACCGTCCGGTTTGCCTATTCCGCCACCCGGCCAAGTGGCGTTTTTTAACAGAATTATCGGAAATAATTGAAAACCAGCATGTTTCATTAAAGATCTCCGGAAATGGGGTGTCGGAAAGACCCCTTTCCGATACGCAAACGCCAATTCCCTGCACGCAAACACCAAGTTCCTTAATACGCCCGGCAATTTCTAATATGCAAACGGTCGGGGCGGGATGGTCATCGGAGATTTCCTGCCGGTGGCGGCCGGTTTACTGTGTGCGCGGCCGGCAGGTTGGGGCAGTCACGGCGCTTTCAACCATTTCAACAGCCGTGGTCTGGCGGGAATCCAGCGGGTGCGAAGTTCCGCCGGTTTCGCCGTCCAGTTCCACCGGCTCGCCCAGCCTGAACGGCAAGGGGGTTGCGGGTCACGCGTGGCCGAGGTGCCGAAATGTCTGATAGACGATGAACGCCGCGAGGTAGGCCAGGCCGGTCATGTAGGCGATCTGGAACAGCGGCCATTTCCAACTGTTCGTCTCGCGCCGCAC
>CAYUGC010000131.1:0-10004 GCA_964444085.1 uncultured Bifidobacteriaceae bacterium
CCATCTTCATGGCCAACGCCGGCGGCGCGTGGGACAACGCCAAGAAAATCGTCGAGGTGGATTTGCGCATGAAGGGCACCGACCTCCACGCCGCCACCGTCGTAGGCGACACCGTGGGCGACCCGTTCAAGGACACCTCGTCCGTGGCGCTGAATCCCGTCATCAAGTTCACCACGCTCTTCGGCCTGCTCGCGGTGGAAATCGCCGTGACGATTCCGCACCAGAGCGTGAAAACCATCATTGGCGGCTTTTTCCTCATCATCGCGCTGGTGTTCATCTACCGGTCATTCTACGCCATGCGGATTCCCGATGAAGACCTGGATGCCGACGACACCTCCAAGCAGCCGGCCCCGGCGGAAAAAAAAACGGCTAAACCCGTGAACACCCAGACCGGCACCACCACGTTCGTGAGCGGCTCCGGAGTGGAAGTTAAATAGTTTCCGGCCCCACAAAACCAAAAGCCGCGCGGGACATTTCCCGCGCGGCTTTTTTTGATAATTTTCTCCGTCAGAAAAACGCCTCACACATACAACGCGCTTTGCAGGTCGCGCAGCATCACGCCGGAGAACGGGTAGCGCCGGTCCGGGTCGCGTTCGAGGCAGCGCAAGACCACCAACTCCAGTGCCGGCGGAATGTCCGGGTTCAGCTCGCGGGGCGCCACCGGCCCTTCCGGCCGCATCTGCGCCGCGAGGATTTCGCCGGCCGAATCGCCGGGGAACGGCTTCTGGCGCGTCAGCAGTTCATACGCCGACACGCCGTAGGCGAAGATGTCCGCGCGCACGTCAATCGGCTCGCGCTTCAACTGTTCCGGCGCCATGTAGCCCGGCGTGCCGGGATTTTTGGAGAGCTTCACCGGCTTCTCCGGGATGGGCCGCGCCATGTCGAAATCAATCAGCCGCACCGCGCCGTTGCGCGACACCAGCACGTTTTCCGGCTTGAAGTCCAGGTGCATAAACCCGCCCTCGTGGACGGCGTGCAGGCCTTCCGCCATGTCAATGAGGATCTGCGCCACGTTCTCCGTCAGCACCGGGTCCTGCCGCGCGTAGAGCAGCTTCAGGTTTTCCGCCTCCACATAATCCATGATTAGATAATCGCTGCCGTGCTCGACATAGCCGATGATGTGTTCATGGCCATTGAGCTGCGCGAGGATTTCGTTACCCTGCTTGAAACGGCGGCGGGCGGTGAAGTTGAAGCGCAGCTCCTTCTTGAGCCGGCGCAACGCATAAATCTTGCCGCGCGAATCCGCCACGAGCCAGATGTCCGCCATACCGCCGCTATTGAGCAGTTCGCGCAGATAGAACCGCCCGAACTTCTCCGGGGCCAACACGTCCTTGGAATTCAACCCACGCGCCATGATAAAGCATTACCACAAAATGCCCCCGCCGGCGACAAAACATTTGCCGGGCCAAGCGCCGCCGGACGCCTGATTATTGTTGTTGCTATTCCAGGGAAACCTGCGAAACTCGACGCGTCTGATAGATAGATAATCTCTTTCAAGGCATGGTAAATCCTCAAGTGAACATAGTTTCAGTGATGATTTGAAATCCGATCAACGGAAACAGTCTCGCAAAGTCAATCCAGTCTAGGACAGTAAAACATCACATGAGCAACAAACTATTCGTAGGAAATCTTTCCTTCAATACCACTGAAAACGACCTGCAGGACGCGTTCGCCGCGTTCGGCTCCGTCACTGAAACCAACCTGATGATGGATCGCATGACCAACCGCCCCCGCGGTTTCGCGTTCGTCACCATGAGTTCCGCCGAAGAGGCCCAGAAGGCCATCGAAGGCATGAACGGCAAGGACATGGACGGCCGCGCCCTCACGGTCAATGTCGCCCGCCCGCGCGAAGAGCGCCCGGCTGGTGGCGGCGGCGGTCGCCGTGAATTCGGCGGTGGCGGCGGCAACCGTGGCGGTGGTCGCGATCGTTATTAATCCGCGTTAGCGGATAATGCACACGGCGGGGTTCGGGTGAACCGAATCCCGCCGTTTTCTCTTTTTCGTCATTCCTCAGCCATGTCTGCCAACATCAAAGAAGATCACATCGAAGTCGAAGGCCGCATCACCACGGTGCTGCCCGGCACCATGTTCCGCGTCGAGCTGGACAACAAGCACCTCGTCCTCGCCACGGTCTGCGGCAAGATGCGCAAACGCTGGGTGCGCCTCACCGCCGGCGACCGCGTGAAAATGGAGATGTCGCCCTACGATTTGAACAAGGCGCGCATCACCTGGCGGCTGCATTGAACTTGGAAATAGTTTCCGAAGGAGATTGACCTTGTCCCCAAGGTGGCGGATGCTTGCTAATAGTTAATAGTTCAATCAATAATGATTCCGCCGCCCACCCTGCACGCCCGCACCAAGGCCTTTGCCAAGGATACCCCTTGGAAAAGCTGGTGGTGCATCCTTTCCACCACGTTTTTAATGGTCGCGGTCATGGCGCTGACCCTGCCCGGCCAACCCCTCGCGTTCCGAATTTTTTGCAGCATACTTTCCGGCTTTTTGGTGGTGCGCCTCTTCGTCATTTATCACGACCAGCAACATCACGCCATCCTCCCCAAATCCAAAATCGCCGAACTATATATGCGCCTGTTCGGCATCTGGGTGCTTTGCCCCAGCAGCATCTGGCGCAGCTCGCACGATTATCACCACGCACACAACTCCAAGCTCCGCAGCGCCCACATCGGCTCGTATCCGGTGATGACGAAGGACAACTACCGCGCCACCCCGCGCGGCGAACGGTTCAAATACCTCCTAATGCGCCACCCGCTCACGATTTTGTTTGGCTACGTTTTTGTTTTCTTTTTGGGCATGGTCATTTATCCGATGTCCCGCGATCTGCGCAAACATTACGATTGCCTGCTGGCACTGCTGCTGCACCTCGCCCTGATTGTCACCCTGATCGCCGTGTTCGGCTGGCTGGCGCTGGCGCTCACGCTCATCCTCCCGCTATTCATCGCGTGCGCGCTGGGTTCGTATTTGTTTTACGCACAGCACAATTTCCCCGGCGTCACCTTCAAGGACAAGGGCGGCTGGACGCATGAAGGCGCGGCACTCGAATCCTCCAGCTACCTGCGGACGAACCCGCTGATGGCGTGGTTCACCGGCAACATCGGCTACCACCACATCCATCACCTGAACCACCGCATCCCGTTCTACCGGCTGCCGGAAATTTACCGCGCCATTCCCGAACTCCAGTCCGCCAAGACCACCACGCTCTCGCCGCTGGAAATTTTTCGCTGCCTTCGTCTCAAGGTCTGGTGCGTGGAAACGCAGCGGATGGTCGGCGTGCGCGGACTCTGACCGCGCTGGTGGCGCACGATTTTTTCAGTTTTTTCTTTTCGCCGGCGGGGGACGAAATAAATTTTCCCCATGCCCGGAGCGTTGTCCGCCAGCCTTGACCTACTTTATCCCCCGCTCTGCCAGCTTTGCCACACACACCGCGCGGAACCGCGCGCGGGATTTGTCTGCGGCCAATGCTGGACGCAGGTGCGCTTCATCCGCCCGCCGTTCTGCGCCCGCTGCGGCCGGCCGTTCGCCGGCGAATTCACCACCGAATTCACCTGCACGAATTGCCACGACTTGACGCTCCATTTTTCCTCGGCGCGCTCGGCGGTGGAGGCGCGAACAGTGGTGCTGGAGGCGATTCACCGGTTCAAATATTCCGGCGCACGGTGGTTTGAATATTTCCTCGCCGACCTGCTCGTGCGCGAAGCCGCGCCCAAGCTGCGCGAAGAAAAATGGGATTGGCTCGCGCCCGTGCCACTGCATCCGGTGAAATTACGCGAGCGGGAATTCAACCAGGCCGAACTCCTCGCGGCGCACTTGAGCCGCGCCGCGGAAATCCCCTTGAACAAAAAAATTCTCCGGCGCCGCCATGCGACGGCCACACAGACGCTGCTCACGCGCGAGGAGCGGGCCTCGAACATGAAAAACGCCTTCGCCGTGAAACCGGGCGCGCAGGTGGACGGAAAAAGAATCGTGGTGGTGGACGACGTTTTCACCACCGGCGCGACAACGAACGCCTGCGCGGCGGCGCTGCGGGCGGCGGGCGCGGCAGAGGTGGGTGTCTGGACAGTTGCGCGCGGGCTGTGAGTTTCGTAATATCAGCCGTTCATGGATACCACTTCGTTTCTGAAGAAGACGATTGACGGCGTGACGACGGTTGAGCCGGCCTTGACGCCGCCATCGGCGGACTCGCCGTTGAATACCTTTGCCAAAAAGCCGAAGCTGGGCGCGAGCAAGACCAAAAAGAAGGAGATTCCCGAAGGTTTGTGGACGAAATGTCCATCGTGTGCCTCGATGATTTTCGACAAGGAGCTGGACGAAAACCTCCAGGTCTGCCCCAAGTGCGACCATCATTTCCCCATCGGCTCGCGCGAACGCATCCATTCGCTCGTCGAAACCTGCTCGTTCGAGGAGATGGACGCGGACATGACGAGCGTGGACGTGCTGAAATTTGCCAGTTACAAGAGCAAGCTCGACCGCGACCGCAAGGCGACGATGCTCAAGGACGCCGTGGTGACGGGCATCGGCAAGATTGGCGCGCACAAGGTGGCACTCGGCGTGATGGATTTCCGTTTCATGGGCGGCTCGATGGGTTCGGTGGTGGGCGAGAAACTCACGCGGCTCATCGAACGCGGCACGGAAGGCCATTGGCCGGTCATCATCATCTCCACCAGCGGCGGCGCGCGGATGCAGGAAGGCGTTTTCAGCCTGATGCAGATGGCCAAAACCTCCGCCGCGCTCGCCGTGCATGGCCAGCAGCGGCTGCCCTACATCAGCTATCTGACGAACAACAGCTACGGCGGCGTGATGGCGAGCTTTGCGGCGCTGGGCGATATGAACGTGGCCGAGCCGTGCGCGATGATTGGCTTCGCCGGCCCGCGCGTCATCAAGGACACGACCCACTCGGATTTGCCGCCCGGCTTCCAGACGGCGGAATTTTTGCTGGAACACGGCATGATTGACGCCATCGTGCCGCGCAAACAGGCCAAGGAAAAGCTCATCGGTTTTCTGGATTACTTTGCCGCCGGTAAAAAATATCTGCCGGCGTGACCGGATAGTTTTTCCACGAGCCGCTGTCTTGACATTGACAGCGGCTTTTTATTTTCGGAAATTCTGTGATTCACTTTTACTGATGACCACATGAGCCAGACCATTTCGACCGAATCCCTCTCGCACGAAAGCCGCACGTTCCCGCCGTCGCCCGAAGTCGTGCAGCACGCGCTGCTGAACCGGCAGCAGTTCGACGCGCTCTACGAACGCTCTGTCCGCGAGCCGAACAAGTTCTGGCTGGAACAGGCGCAGGCGCTCGAATGGTTCAAGCAACCCACCGTCGCCGGCAAATATATCTGGGATACGGCGGCGCGGAAGATCGAGCACACCTATTTCGAGGACGGCCAACTCAATCTCACCGTCAACTGCCTCGACCGCCACCTCGCGAAACACGGCAATCAGACGGCGATTATCTGGCAGGGCGAACCGGAAGAGGACGTGCGCCGCATCACTTACGCAGAGCTGCACGCGGACGTGTGCAAGTTCGCCAACGTCCTGAAATCTCTCGGCATCAAAAAAGGCGACCGCGTGGCGATTTATATGCCGATGATTCCCGAAGCCGCTGTGGCAATGTTGGGCTGCGCGCGCATCGGCGCGATCCATTCGGTGGTGTTCGGCGGATTCAGTTCCGATTCGCTCGCCGGCCGCATCAACGATTCCGAATGTAAATTGCTCATCACCGCCAATGTTTCTTTGCGCGCCGGCAAACACATTCCGCTCAAGGAACTCGCCGACGCCGCCCTCAAACACACGCCGAGCATCGAACACGTGATCGTCATCAAGCGCAACGAGGAGCCGGGCAACTTTGTCCCCGTCCGCGATGTCTGGTATCACGAGCTGATGGCGAAGGCTGCCAGCGAATGCGCGCCGGAAACGATGAACGCCGAGGATTATCTCTTCATCCTTTACACCAGCGGCTCCACCGGCAAGCCGAAGGGCGTCGTCCACAGCACGGCGGGCTATCTGCTCTGGTGCGCGCTGACGCACAAATACGTTTTCGACATCCACGAAGGCGACGTTTATTTCTGCACCGCCGACATCGGCTGGGTGACCGGCCACAGTTACGTTGTTTACGGCCCGCTGTGCAACGGCGGCACGACGCTCATGTTCGAGGGCGTGCCGACTTATCCCGACGCCGGCCGCTTCTGGCAAATTGTCGAGAAGTTCAAGGTGAATTCCTTTTACACCGCGCCGACCGCCATCCGCGCGCTCATCCGGCTCGGCGATGAATGGCCGGCAAAGCATGATCTTTCTTCACTCCGCGTCCTCGGCACCGTCGGCGAACCCATCAATCCCGAAGCGTGGATGTGGTATCACAAACACATCGGCGGCAGCCATTGTCCCATCGTGGATACTTGGTGGCAGACCGAGACGGGTGGTCATCTCATCACCGCCCTGCCCGGCGTGAATACCTTGAAACCCGGCAGCGCGAGCAAGCCTTTCTTCGGCGTGGAGCCGGTGGTCCTGCGCGACGACAGCAGCGAATGCCAGCCAAACGAGGGCGGAAAACTCTGCATCAAGAAACCGTGGCCCGGCATCATGCGCACGACGTGGGGCGACCATCATCGCTTCATCAACACCTACTTTTCCACGTTTGCGAACATGTATTTCACCGGTGACGGCTGCCGCGTGGATGCCGACGGCGATTATTGGCTGATGGGCCGCGTGGATGATGTCGTCAATGTTTCCGGTCATCGCATCGGCACCGCCGAAGTGGAAAGCGCGCTCGTCAGTCATCCGCTGGTGGCCGAGGCCGCGGTAGCGCCGATGCCGCATGACATCAAAGGCCAGGCGCTCTATGCGTTCGTGACGTTGAAAGACGGCGTGGCGGAAAGCGAGGAATTGAAAAAGGACATCGCTGCACACGTCCGCAAGGAAATTGGCGCGATTGCCATGCCGGACAAAATCCAGTTCGCGCCGGGTTTACCGAAGACGCGTTCGGGAAAAATCATGCGCCGGATCCTCCGCAAGATCGCCGAGAACCAGACCGAACAGATCGGCGACATCACCACCCTCGCCGACCCCGGTGTGGTGGACGCGCTGGTCAAGGGGAAACAGTAAGTTTTACGACAATTAAAGCCGCACCTGCGCGAGTGCGGCTTTATTTTTTGATTCTGAATAACCGGTGAAAAAAGAGTGGCAAGTTTCACTTGAAGGTTTGTTCATAACAGCGATGATTCTCGCTTCATGATTGATTCCGTTTCCGACCCGTTGCACGGCGGCGCTGACGCCGGCGCGGGAGCCGATTTCAAAAAGTCGCGCCGCCCGAAAGGCGACCGCCGCGCGACCGCCGCCCCCACACTCGACCGGTTGCCGCCGCATTCCACCGAGGCGGAAATGGGCGTGCTGGGCTGCGCGCTGCTGGAACCAAACCAGTGCATCGGCGAATGCATCGAAAAACTCAAGGACGACGGCAAATCGGCGTTCTACGACCTGCGCCACCAGACGATTTACGAGACGCTGTCGGAGATGTTCAACGCGCGGAGGGCGATTGACCTCATCACGGTCCAGCAAAATCTGAAAGACCGGCAGCTTTTGGAACAGGTCGGCGGCATCGCCTACCTGAGCCAGTTGCAGGACGCGGTGCCGAGCGCGGCGAACCTTTCCTACTACCTCGAAATCGTCCGCGAAAAATATCTTTTGCGCAAACTCATCGCGACCTGCTCCGGCGTGGTGGGCAAAGTCTATGATTATGAGGGCGAGGTCGAGGCGCTGCTGGACGAAGTGGAAAAAGAAATTCTCCACGTGAACGAGTCGCGCGTGCAGAACGGCGTGCAGCCGGTCGGCACGCTGGTGCATGAGGCGATCGCGACGATTGAAAATTATTTCGGACGCAACGGCCAGCTCGGCGGCCTGGCGACGGGCTTCGCAGATTTGGACAAGATGACGGACGGTTTGCACGGCGGCGAAATGATCATCGTCGCGGCGCGTCCCTCGATGGGCAAAACCTCGCTGGCAATGAACATCGCGGAACACGTCGCGATGGAATTGAAACTGCCGGTGGGCGTGTTCAGTTTGGAAATGAGCGCGGCGTCGCTGATTCTGCGCATGATGTGTTCGCTGGCGCGGGTGAACCTCCGGCAGATCCGCGAGGGTTTCATGAGCGAGGCGGATTTCCCGAAATTGACGAATGCGGCAGGACGGTTGTCGGCGTCAAAATTATTCATTGATGACACGGCGGGATTATCCATTTTGCAGCTCCGGGCGCGCGCCCGGCGGATGCACCAGCAGCATGGCATTAAGCTGTTTGTGATTGACTATTTGCAGCTTTGCAACTCTACTGCGCGCCGAGCACAGGAGAATCGGCAGCAGGAAATTGCGGACATTTCCAGCGGCGTAAAGGCGCTGGCGAAAGAGTTGAACGTGCCGATCATTGTGCTGTCACAGTTGAACCGCGAACTGGAGAAGGACAAGAGCCGGAAACCGCGGTTGAGCGACTTGCGCGAGTCCGGCAGCATCGAGCAGGACGCGGATCTGGTCGGCCTGCTTTACAAGCCGGACGCGGGCGAAGACGAAGACGGCAACGCGGTGGAAAGCGACGGCGTGCCGGTGAATTTTCTGATCGCAAAACAGCGCAACGGCCCGACGGGCGATGTGCACCTGACATTCCTGAAACCATATACACGATTTGAAAGCGCAGCAAAATTCAGCGACGAAGACGTCCCTGGCGGCCAATAAAAAATGAAACCTACCCTCCGTCCCCTCGGCTTATTTTTCATCCTGATGATGGGCACCGCCACCGCCGCGTGGGCACAGGATGCCGGCGGCAAAATCAGCCGCGTGGACGTGAAGTTCATCGGGCCGGCGGCGGTCAGCGAGGCGCTCATCCGCGACAACATCAAGCTCAAGCCCGGCGTAAATTATCTCGCGGGCAACACGCAGGACGACGTCCACGCGCTTTACGCGACCGGCCAGTTTTACAACATTCGCGTTGCGGTGGACCAGGCAAACGATGGCAGCGGCGTGGTGGTCACTTATATCGTGCAGGTCCGCCCGCGCATCACGGACATCCGCATCGAGGGCAACAGCAAGCTGACCGATTCCAAGCTCAAGAAAAAAATCACCATCAAGACCGGCGATCCGCTGGACGAGCAGAAGGCGTTCACCGACGTGCAGGAGATGAAAAAGCTGTATGAGAAATACGGCTATTACGACACGACGGTCAAATACGTCCTGAACATTGACGAGGCCACCGGCCACGGCACGGTCATTTACTCGATCAAGGAAAGCCCGAAGGTCAAGATCACGCAGGTGGTTTTCCTCGGCGCGGAAGTTTTTCCGCAGAAGGAATTGCGCAAGGGGGTCAAGACGCGCGCCCACTGGATGTGGTCGTGGATCACGGGCCGGGGATATTTCCAGCAGGAGGAGTTTGACGGCGACAGCGACCGGCTGATGGAATTCTACCACGACCACGGCTACCTCGACTTTGAACTGAAGGACACCAAGCTCGAACATACGAGCGCGAACACGATGGTCGTTAAGTTCTACGTTTCCGAAGGCCACCAATACAAGGTCGGCAACGTGAAGTTCAGCGGCCAGAAGATTTTCGGCGACGACGAAATCAGCAAGGGCATCCGCGCCGCCGAAGTTTACCAGGGCGTGAAGGCCAAGCTTGGCGAACACGGTTTGCCGATGGACGTCGGCAGCATTTTCACGCCGGACGGATTGTCGAAGGACTCCGAGGCGGTGCAGGATTTTTACGGCAGCAAAGGCTACATCGAAATCGCGCAGGGTCAGGCGATTCATGTGCAGACGATTCCAAACATCGAAAAAGGCACGATGGATCTGGATTTCCAGATTGGCGAATGCCAGAAATCCTACGTCCAGAAAATCGAGATCCACGGCAACCTCAAGACCAAGGACAAGGTGCTGCGCCGCGAACTCGCCATCAGCCCCGGCGACGTGTTCAACATGGTGCAGGTCAAGGTCAGCAAGCAGCGCCTCGAAGG
>CAYUGC010000132.1:0-9843 GCA_964444085.1 uncultured Bifidobacteriaceae bacterium
CAACAAATTCTTCGCGCGAACTGGAGCGCCATGAAAGCGTTCTACGGTTTCGTCAGCAACAGCGCCACGGCCGACGGCGATTTGCTGGAGCAGGGCCGCAGTTCATGGTTCTCCGGGGATTGGCTGTCGCTCGAGCCGAACTGGAACCGCCTCGAGGAACATAAAGTGATTGCGACCGCCTATTTTTCCGAGGACACCCGCATGATGTCCGAGATGGCGACGGCCATGGGTGAGGCTAGCTTGTCGACGCAATTGGCGGCGTTGGTGCCGCAGATTCGCGCGGCGTTCGTTGCGGCGTATCGCAATTCCGACGGCTCTATCTACCAAGGCACCCAGTGTGCCTATGCCCTGACGCTGGGCATGGACATGATTGCCGACCCGACTCAACGAGTGCAGACTGCCGCCCAATATGTCAGCAAGCTGGCAGCGGATAACAACCATTTGCAGACCGGCTTTCTCGGCACGCCGTGGCTTCTGCCGGCGCTTTCTAAAATCGGTCGCGACGATCTGGCGATGCGACTGCTGCTCAACGACGATTATCCATCCTGGGGATTCCCGATCACAATCGGGGCCACGACCATGTGGGAGCGGTGGAATTCGATCGGGCCTGACCTCAACTTCGGTCCGGTGGACATGAACTCGTTTAATCACTACGCCTATGGCGCGGTCGGCGATTGGATGTTTGGAAATATCGGCGGCATCCAGATTTTGGAAGCCGGCTACAAGCAATCGCGCATCGACCCGCTCGTCGGTTATGGCGGGTTGACCAACGCCAGTTGCTCGCAACAAACCCCGTTCGGCCGGCTTGCGACCGCGTGGAACATCTCCAACGGAACAAACGTTCTCACCATCGAAATCCCGGTCAACACGACGGCGACCGTGCTGGTGCCTGCGAAAACCGGCACAACCGTATATGAAGGCGCGGTTCCCGCCGAAACGGCGCCGGGCGTGCAGTATTTGGGAATGACCAATGGCGCGGCAATGTATCAGGTGGGTTCGGGCAGCTACGTTTTCACTTCGACCCCTGAACCGGGAACGCCGATTCTCCTGACGGCCGCCGCCGGCATGAGCCAGGTGGCGTTGAGCTGGTTTCCGGCGGCAGCGGCGGCAGGCTACGACATCAAGCGGTCAACCACGGCGGGCGGTTCCTACATCACGATTGCCGGAAACGTCGCTACGACCAGCTACACCGACACGACGGCGGCCAACGGTGTGACTTATTATTACGTCGTCTCCGCGCGGAATCCCGCCGGGGAAGGTGATGACTCGGCTGAAGTCAGCGCCATGCCGCAGTTCGTTTTCAACTTCGGCTTCGAGACGCCACAGGTCGGCACCTATCAATACAATCCTTCCGGCGCTTCATGGACGTTCACGCCATCGTCGGGCAACAACGGCTCCGGCATCACGCCGAACGGCACACTGTTCAACAGCAACAATCCGAGCACGTCGGAGGGAGTTCAGGTGGCGTTTCTGCAAAGCACTTCCATGATTTCGCAGGCGATTTCCGGCTTTGTGCCCGGCGCAAAATACGCCGTGACCTTCTCCGCCGCCCAGCGCGCCGGCCAATTCCAGCAAAGCCGGCAAACGTGGGATCTCAAGGTGGACAACACGGTCCTTGCCAGTTACGCCCCGCCCGCGACGGCCACGAGCTATGTGGATTACACCACGAACTTTACCGCGACCGCCGCCACGCACACGCTTTCCTTTGCCGGCACGGATTTGGTGGGCGGCGACAACACGGTGTTTCTGGACAACGTGCGCATCGCGCCAGCGCCGTCACTGACAGCGGTGCGGCTCGGTTTGCAGCTTACGAACCTTCCGTCCGGCAACCAACTTCAACTCTCCTGGCCGGCGGATCACACCGGCTGGCGCTTGCAAATGCAGACCAATGGTTTGGGCACCAACTGGATTGACGTGCTGAACGCTGATTATGTCAACGGGCTGCTGCTGCCCATGACCAACGCCAGCGCATTTTTCCGTCTGGTCTATCCTTAAAATTCTCCCTGCGGACAGCGCGGACTAGGCACACCAAGTTTTGGGTATTCACTTCACTGGTTTTGGGGAATTTACCGCAGCGCATTGGCAGCTTAATTTAACCCGTATCCAACAACTCGAAAAGCGTATGCAACAACTCAACAAACGCGCCGCTCGCCAATCCATTCCAACCTCAACCAACCAATAAACAGCCTATCCTATGAACCCTCAAATAATCCACCGTTACTTCAAAACAAAACTGGCCCGTGCTTTCGTCACGGGCGCATTTGCCATCTTGCTGGCCGCCCTGGCGGGAAGCGCCTCCGCCGCCACGATCAGTTGGCACGTGGATAACGGCAACGGTCCTCTCGCCGCTGCCAATTTTGCAGGCGTGAATCTGGTTTCCAACTGGACCGTTGTGGCCGGCAATGGAACGGCGAGCAGCTTGAAGAACAATTCTAATGCCACTACGACGGCAAGTATTGTGGCAAGTTCGGCGTATGGCGCTTGGAGGATGTCAGGCACTACTCCTGGGCAGGATACCGACGGCTCCTACAACAAGCGGATGATCAATCCTTACTTGAATAATGGCGGTGCTACGAGCACGGCGATATCGGGAATTCCCTACACACGCTATAGCATTTACGTCTATTTTTCAGCGGACACTGCCGGTCGAACGGGCACCATTTCAGACGGAACGACCACTTACACTTTCACTACCATCGGGCCAAACAGCATCAGCGGCGGAAATGCAACTCTGACCCAAACCGCTGCCACCAGCGGTAATCCAAGCGCGAACTATGCAGTTTTCACCAATGAAGTCAGCACCAGCAAAACCATCACCTGCAATGTCGGGTCTGGTGGTGGCATTTCGAGTGTTCAAATTGTGGACACCACGCCGGCGTCGTATATCTCCCTGACGACGGACATCTCGGCGGATGCGCCCGCCACCAATTACGTTGGCCGCACGGTGACGTTTTCCGCCGCGATTACCGGCACCGCACCGATCACCAACCAGTGGACGGTGAACAAAGGCAGTGGTTTCGTGAGCATCGCCAACGCCACCAATTCGACGCTGATCCTGACGAACGCGCAGGTTTCGGATTCGGGAATCTATGAATTAGTTGCCACCAATTCCGCCGGCAGCACCAACACGTCGCCGTTGACGCTAACCTTTCTCGCCGCGCCCACTCCTAACACTAATCAACTCGTGAACTTGCAGTTCACCGGCTTCACCGGCGGCGGCACGGCGGCGGCTACGCAAACTGACGCGGCAGTGATTGGCAATACGGGCGATGTTTGGAACACGGTGTTCAGCACCGGCGGAAGTTTCACCGCTGGCACGGGGCTGACGGCCTCGAATGCAACCCCGATTTACCTGAAGAACGCCGGCAACATCGGCACCACCATTTCGCTCAAATATGTCGTGGACTATTTGTATAACGCCGGCACCGGCCCGTTCGCGTCAACTTCAGTTGCCGGATTGATGTCAGGTCTGGCGGGTGTGCAAAGCAGCCGCACCGGGACGCTCACCGTGAGCAATCTGGCTGCGGGCGGCTACGACCTTTATTTGTATGGTCAAAATTCCGGAGTCCAGACCCGTTCATCCACCTTTATCGCCAATGGAGTTTCCGCCGTGTGCGGTCCGAACAGCAGTGTGAACACTCTTGCGTCTCCAGCCAATTACGTCCACTTGGCGCCGACGGTGACAAGCAATGGCGTGTTGACCATCACCTTCACCGGCGCAGCTTCTGGCGACGCGCAGTTGAACGGCTTCCAATTGAGCGGCCCGGGGGCGGCACCGACTCTTTCTTTGGCCACCGATACGACTGCCAGCCCGTCAACCAATTTTTACGTTGGTGGCGCTGTCACGTTTTCGGCGTCCTTTGTCGGCACACAGCCCATCACCAACCAATGGGAAGTGAACACCGGCAGCGGTTATGTGCCGATCACCGGCGCCACCAATACGACCTTGACGTTGACCAACCTTCAGTTGACCAATTCGGGAGCTTCTTATGCGCTGTTTGCCTCCAACTTGGCCGGCTCTTCCAACAGCACGCCGGTCACATTGAGTGTGCTCGCCTTGCCAACCAATAGTCTTGGAATCAATGTTCAGTTCACCGGCAGTTGGGCTGGCGGCGGCAACTGCCCCACGTATACCGGTGCGGCAGTGATTGGCAGCGGTGCCGATGTGTGGAACGCGGTCAGCAATCCGACCGGTGGGACTTCCCCGGCGGGTTTGGCAACAGGAACCAATTTGGTCTTGTTTGACACGGGCAGCATCGCCACCCCGATCACCATGGATTATGCTGCCGACTACATCTTCAGTGGAACGTATGATCCCGGCGTCAATCCGTTCATAGCCGCCGGTTCACCGGTGGCTCCGCTGATGACCGGTTACATGGGGTCGGTCAGCCAGGGCAGCACGGCTGATACCAACACCATCACTCTGCGGCATTTGGTGCCGGGTATATACGACCTCTATTTTTATGTATGTGGTCGCAGTGACGGTCAGGGGCGGGTGGACGTTTTTTCTGCGAACAACCAAAACGGCGTTGTCTGTGGGCCGAATAGCGGCAACAACAGTCTGATTTCCGGTGTGAATTATGTTCACCTCACGCCCACGGTGACAACCAACGGCGTATTGAATATCAGTTATTATGGGACTGCCGATGCCGGACAAGGATTGTTGAACGGTTTCCAACTGAATGGTCCGGACACAAATATTTCACTTACTATCTCATCGGATACGAGCTGCGACTCGCCGCTCAACGATTATGTCGGGCGCACGGTGACATTCTCGGCGGCGTTTGCCGGTTCCCCGGCACCGGCGCTCCAATGGGAGGTGGATAATGGCAGTGGTTATGTGCTGATTTCTGGTGCGACCAATTCAACGTTGCTCCTCACCAATTTGCAGACAACCAATTCTGGTAATTACGCATTGTTTGCGACCAGCGCTGCCGGTGTTCTTAACAGCACGCCGTTGACACTCACCGTTCAGGCATTGCCCTCGCCTTTGGCGATCAATGTGCAATTCGATGGCACGACCTATACCGGGTCGCATGCCGCGACTCAAGTCGGCGGCGCAGAAATTGGCGGCGGCAGCGACTTTTGGAACCCGGTGAGCAATCCCAACCCGCTTGTCGGGGACACAAATCGCATTTCCGGCAGCCTGGTGCTTTCGGACGTGAATGACTACGGAACACCGATGTCATTGACCTACACGGGGGCAAGTCAAGATTACAACAATGGAAACAATACGCCGTTCAATGGTTCCGGTTCGCCGGCGGCAAACCTGATGCAAGCCAGTCTTGTGACCCTTAATTCAAACACGGCGAGCGTTACGATGCAGGGCATTCCAGCCGGGGTTTATGACCTGTATCTGTATTCCTGCGACTCAAGCAGCCTGCAGCAGGCAGTCACCCGATTTTCGGCCAATGATTCTTATGACACCAGCGGGCCAAACGACATGAACAACGTCCTGACTCTTGAAACGAATTATGTCCACCTGACACCGACGGTGACTGCAAACGGTCTGTTGACCATCAGTTTTACCGGCACAGCCAATGGCCGGGGCAACTTGAACGGCGTGCAATTGAGCGGCCCCGGAGCGACGGTTCTGCCGCCCGTGGCCAGCTTCACGGCAACGCCGACCAATGTCTTCGCCACCCAATCGGTCGCGTTCACAGACACTTCCTCCGGCAGCATCACCAATTGGGTCTGGAACTTTGGCGACGGCAGTTCGGTCACCAACAGTTCCGGCAGCGCGACCCATGCGTATGCCGCCGCCGGCACTTTCACCGTGAGCCTGACGGCCAAGGGGCCGGGCGGTTCCAACACGACCAACATGGTTGGCGCGGTGACGGTGTATGCGGGGCTCACCCTGGGCAGCCCGGTGCTGTCGGGAGGCGATCTGACGTTCAGCGGCACGGGCGGAATTCCCGATGCGCAATACCGCATCCTGACCGCCACAAACGTGGCCTTGCCGCTGGCAAACTGGACGCCCGTCGCGACCAACGTGTTCGCACCGGATGGTAGTTACAGCTACACGCAATCATTCCTGACGAACGCGGCGGGCTTCTTCCGGCTGGTCACGCCGTAATGTTCTGGCACGCGCTGCGCAAGGCGGACTCCGCAAAGGAGAAACCTTGCGCAGCGCAAATTTACTTCGTTATGAGTCCTTGGAACAAGCCGGGCGATTCCAAAAATGAAAGCGGTATCACTATCATAAGCGACAGAGATTTCAGCATCAAACATGAGCAATGACCAGACAGAAAGAGCGGAGGACATTTATTGTTCCGCACTCGAAATAAAGTCGCTCGATGAGCGTAAAGTTTTTTTGGACCGCGCGTGTCGGGGAGATGCGGATTTTCGTCTGGAGGTGGACAGGTGGCTGGCCGTGCAGCCTGCGGCGGACAAGTTCTTTCAAGAAAATGATGTGGCACGTCTTCTGACGGAGACGTTTTGCATCTTCCATCGCATCTGCCCGCAAAGGAGGCGCAAGGCCATGCCGGCGGGGCGGGGGCAAACCAGGTTCCCGGCCAGGATGCAAACCGGATTTAAAATGAGACTCGTCACCTCGTCTCCTACAATCGAATGATGGTAGGGACATCGCGCTGCGATGTTGGCGGCTGCTGGTGATATGAAAATTTGCCGTGGTTCATGGGGACATGGCAAACCAGTGCGGGGTGCCGGTTTGGGTTCCGGCATCCCGCTTTATTTATGCGGCGGGTTTTGAAACTTTTAGAATTCAAAATGAATAGCAGTCCAATTTCAAAATGAACACTGAGGCACCAAAGACAGAGACTGCGTTTGCAAGAAAACGTGTCAGATCGAAATATATGATCATCAAGCATGCCGGGAGGGAAGTTCCGTTGGTGTTTTCACCCTTGCTTTCGCACAAACAAGTAGCCGGAACGGCAGAGGTTGAGTCTGCCGGCTATTGTGAATTGGATATCGCCGGGCTATGGGTCACCGGCGGCAGGTCGGATTCGTTGGAATTGAGTTCCAGACCGCAGGATGCCGACATTTTAAACGAAAGATTGTGGTTATGAATTACAGTAATAAAATACTAATAAAGAATTGTTCAGCAGATGGTTCAAGGAGGGGCTTCACCCTGATTGAACTGCTGGTGGTCATCGCCATCATCGCCATTTTGGCGGCCATGCTTTTGCCGGCATTGGCCAAGGCCAAGGAGCGGGGAATCCGAACGCAATGTCTGAACAACATCCGCCAGGTGGGCATCGGGGTGACGATGTATGCCGGAGATTTTAGCGACAAATTGTTTCCCCCGTATCAGGGGAATGTTGTTGTGGGGCTGGATGCAGCGCTCCTGCCGACGCTAAGCTCCTATGGGATGGTTCTCAAGACCAATGCTTCGGAGCAAAACAATATCTGGAGTTGTCCGAAGCGTAATTATCTTCCGCGAGTAGATCCGAACAATGTGCAACACCCCATTGCCATCGGCTATGCCTACTATGGTGGACTTACGCAATGGAACAATCCCAATCCAACCCCCATTCTCAATCCTCCCAGTCCCGTCAAATTGGGGCAGGCCAAACCGAATTGGTGTCTGGCGGCGGAAGCGAACTGCAAATATTTGGTCTCGTATACGGCAGGCCAACCCATCGGTTGGGGTGCGGATGGTTTTGTGCCCGGCCAGCCGATTAGGGTGCCACATCAAGCCGCTGCGGGCAAACATCCTGACGGCGGCAATGTTTTGTTCACGGACGGTTCGGCTCGGTGGATCAAGTTTGCGAACATGTATTTCACAACCTCGTGGGATCCGGCGGGGGCTCATATTTACGCCTATCAGGAAGATTGGGGCAATTTGACGGCCGCCCAGATAAACAACATGAAACCGTCGGCCACAGATTTTGACTAACCTCCATGAGAATAAACATTTGCCAGATGGATTCAATTCTAGTGTCATCCCGTCTGTGTATTTGAAGATGAAATCATTCGATTCCCGGTTTCGCCATCCAAGCTTTCCGCTGGTTGCCACCGTCAGGAGTTGGTTTTCCTTGGCGCTGGGGATGACCGTCGTTTTACTCGTTGCCGGCCAGGTGCAAGACGCACGGGCTTTGTCCGTCGCACAAATGACGGTTGATGGCCGCGCCAATCCCCTGGGCATCGCTGCCGACGACATTTCCCTGGCTTGGAGCATCGCGGCGGAAGAACGCGGCACGGTGCAGGGCGCTTATCAAATTCGTGTCGGCACGACGACGAACGGTGATGATGCGTGGAATTCCGGTCGCGTCGCTTCGGACCGGCAGGTGGATGTGACGTTGCCCGGCAATCGGCATCTGCAACCGGCGACGCGCTATTTTTGGCAGGTGAAAGTCTGGGATGGCACCGGCGGCGAAAGCAAATGGAGCGCGCCCGCGTGGTTCGAGACCGGACTGCTCTCGCCTGCCGACTGGTCGGGCGCGAAGTGGATTGCCGCCTCGACGACCAATGCGGCGGCACCTCGTCCGCTGTTGCGCGACGTGGTCAAACTCACGAAGAAGGTGAAGAGTGCACGCCTCTATGCCTCGGCCCACGGCCTTTACCAACTCTCGATCAACGGCCAAAAAATCGGCGACTCATTTCTCGCCCCCGGCTGGACCGATTATAACAAACGCATTCAGGCGCAGACCTACGATGTGACGCCGCTGCTGCAAAAGGGCGACAATATCATCGGCGCGGCGCTGGGCGATGGTTGGTATCGCGGCAATGTCGGCATGAGTTGGCGCGACGTTTATGGCAACACGCTCGCGTTGGTGATGAAACTGCAAGTGACCTACACCGACGGTTCCACCGAAAATTTTGTCACCGATGAACACTGGCGCTCAGCGGACGGGCCATTTGTCCATGCCGACTTGCAGGACGGCGAAAACTACGATGCGCGTCTGGAACAACCCGGCTGGGATGGCGTCGGCTTTGACGCCTCGTCGTGGAAACCGGTCACCGTGGTGTCGGACGATTTGACCAAACTCGTTCCGCAGCCCGATGAACCGGTGCGCGCGACGGAAATGCTTCCAGCTCGCACGCGCACCGAGCCCAAGCCGGGCGCATATGTTTTTGATCTTGGGCAAAACATGGTCGGCGTCGCGCGGGTCAAGTTGACTGGCAAAAAAGGTCAGACGATTCGCATTCGCTATGCGGAGGAACTCTATCGCTTGGGTGAGCGAAAGGGACAGATTTACACGGATAATCTTCGCAAGGCCAAAGCCACTGACACCTACACTTTCGCGCACAATGGAACCGTCACCTATCAGCCCACCTTCACGCAGCACGGTTTTCGCTACATCGAAATCAGCAGCATGGACACTCCGCCGGCGACGAATGACGTGCAAGGCGTCGTGTTCGGCTCGGATTTGCCGGACATCGGCGACTTGCGCCTTTCCAACCCGATGCTGGATCAACTCGTGAGCAACATCCGCTGGGGCCAGCGCGGTAATTTTCTTTCCATTCCCACCGACACACCGGCGCGCGATGAGCGGTTGGGGTGGACGGGCGACATCAGCTTGTTTTCGCCGACGGCGTGCCGTTATCGCGATACCCGCGCCTTTCTTTCCAAGTGGATGGATGATATGCGGGACGCGCAGAAACCTGATGGCAACATTCCCGCCATCGTGCCGCAGCCGCGCTGGGAATTCGACCAGACCGGCGTGGGTTGGTCTGATGCCTTCATCACCGTGCCCTATGCCGTCTGGCATTCCACCAGCGACACGCGCATCGTCCGCCGCAACTGGGACGCGATAAAGCGCTTTTACGGATTCGTCCATGATAGCGCGACCAAAGACGGTAACCTGCTCGAAGAAGGCCGCAACTCCTGGTTCTCCGGCGACTGGCTGTCTTTGGAGAACGGCAAATACCAGCGCCTCG
>CAYUGC010000133.1:0-9687 GCA_964444085.1 uncultured Bifidobacteriaceae bacterium
GCGACACCATGGAAATGATGCGCGCCGTCCTCGACACGAATTTCTGGCTCGCCACCCACGTCGTCACCGTCACCGTCGGTTACGCAAGCACGTTCGTCGCGGGCTTCCTCGCGCTGATTTACATCTTGCGCGGGTTCTTCACCAAGACGCTGGACGAAGCCACCGGCAAATCGCTCGCGCGGATGATTTACGGCATTGTCTGTTTCGCCACGCTGTTCAGCTTCATCGGCACCGTCCTCGGCGGCATCTGGGCGGACCAGTCGTGGGGAAGATTTTGGGGCTGGGACCCGAAGGAAAACGGCGCGCTCATCATCGTCCTCTGGAACGCCCTCATCCTCCACCTGCGCTGGGGCGGCCTCATCCGCGAACGCGGCCTGGTGAACTGCGCCATCTGCGGCAACATCGTCACCGCGTGGTCGTGGTTCGGGGTGAACATGCTGGGCATCGGCCTGCACAGCTACGGTTTCACCGAGGCGGCGTTCAAATGGCTGGTGTTCTTCGTGGTCAGCCAGCTCGTCTTCATCGGCCTCGGCCTGCTGCCGGCGAAACTCTGGCAGAGCTTCAAAAACCGCGCGGCGTGAGCCGGCGCGTGGAGCGCCGGTCTTTGACCGGCTTCGGGTTAAAACTTTCAGGCTCGTTTACATCTGAAACCCCACGCAGGGCAGCCCGTCGAAAGCCGGCTACAAGCCGGCGCTCCGGAACTGGCCAGCCAAATTATTCTGGACTTGAGGCATGGCCGGAAATAACTTCGCATTCATGGGCATCAAATCGGCCCCCCACCGCCGGACGGCGGTTGTTCAGTTTTCCACGATAGGCGCACAAATCAACCGCCATGATTATTTACAAGTTTTTGCTGCTGATCTCGCTGGTTCGCGTGTTGATTGTCACCGACAAACCCCTGCTGTGTTCGGGCATTTATACCGGCGCCGTGTTTTTGCTGGGCTTGGTTTTTGGCCATCCATTTCTGTCCGTCTTGATTCATACCTCCATCAGCCTGGTGCTGACGTGCATTTATTTCTGGTTGCTCGACCGGCTGGACGGAAACGAAGTGTTATGGTGGCTGGTGGCCATCCTCGGCATCGGCATGGTTTGCGTCTGACGCATCCGCCCGGCCCGGACGGCTTGGCCGCCCTCAAAGCGCCAGCAGCAGCCGCTTGATCTCCTTGAGCCGCGCCGCCGGTTCCTTTTTCGTGAGGCGCGGAAATTTGCCCCCCAGCGTGATGAAATCGTTCTGCCGCGTGACCTTCAGCTTGTCCGCCTCCACTTCGATGCTGGTCACGTTCTTCGCGCCGGCCAGCACTTTCAATTCGCCTACGGCCAGCAGCCGTCCCACCGCCGGCGGCACCGGCCCGAACCGGTCGCGCAATTCCTTCTGCAAGGCGTCCAGTCCCGGCTTGTCCGCGACCTGCGCGAGTTTGCGATAAATCTCGATGCGATGGTGCGGCTCAGTGACGTAGTTGTGAGGAAGAAATGCGGAATGCGGAGTGCGGAGTGCGGAATCATTTGCACTGTCGGCTACGGGTTCTGATTCCGCGTTCCGCGTTCCGCATTCCGCACTCAAAAAGTCCAGCGAGACGCGCACCGAGACGCGCGGTTTCACTTTCTCGCCTTTCAACGCGCCGACGCTTTGCTTGAGCAACTGGCAGTAAAGCTCGAAGCCCACGGCGGTGATATGGCCGCTTTGTTCCGCGCCCAAAAGATTGCCCGCGCCACGAATTTCCAAATCGCGCATCGCGATCTTGAACCCGCTGCCGAGCGAGGCGTATTGCTTCATCGCGCTTATGCGCTTGCGCACGTCGGTGAGCAGGCGCGCGTGGCGCGGCAGCAGGAGATACGCGTAAGCCTGATGCTTGTAGCGCCCGACGCGCCCGCGCAACTGGTAAAGCTCGCTCAAACCAAACCGGTCGGCGCGGTCAATGATGATGGTGTTCGCGTTCGGAATATCGAGACCGCTCTCAATGATCGTCGTGGAGAGCAGCACATCGGCCTCGCCGTTGACGAACTTGGTCATGACCTCTTCCAGATCATCCGCGTTCATCTGGCCGTGGCCGACCACGATGCGCGCATCCGGCACCAATTCCTGCAACTTCGCGCGCATCACTTCAATCGTCGTCACGCGGTTGTGCAGGAAGAAAACCTGTCCGCCGCGCGCGAGTTCGCGCTTGATGGCATCGCGGATGGTGCGCTCATCGTAAGGCGTGGCGATGGTCTCCACCGGCAACCGGTCATGCGGCGGCGTCTGGATCGTGCTCATGTCGCGCGCCCCGGTGAGCGCGAGATACAGCGTGCGCGGGATCGGCGTGGCGCTCAACGTCAGCACATCCACCATCGTCCGCAAACGCTTGAACTTTTCCTTGTGCAGCACGCCGAAGCGCTGTTCCTCGTCAATGACGACGAGTCCAAGATCCTTGAACGCGATGTCCTCCTGCACGATGCGGTGCGTGCCGATGACGATGTCCACCGCGCCGGCCGCCAAATCTTTGATGACCCGCACCTGCTCGCGCTTCGTGCGAAAACGCGAGAGCAGTTCGACGCGAATCGGGTAATCCGCCATGCGCTCGCGGAAATTATTGAAATGTTGCTGCGCCAGAACCGTCGTCGGCACGAGAATGGCAACCTGCTTGCCATCCATCACGCACTTGAACGCGGCGCGGATGGCGACTTCCGTCTTGCCGAAGCCGACATCGCCGCAGATCAAACGATCCATCGGCTTGGCGCGCTCCTGGTCCGCTTTCGTCTCGGCGATGGCGGTGATCTGGTCGGCGGTTTCCTCGTAGATGAAGGCGCTTTCGAATTCGTGCTGCCATTGCGTGTCGGGCTTGCACGGATGGCCGGGCTGGGTTTCGCGGACGGCCTGAATGCGCAACATGTCCGCCGCGATGTCGCGCACGGCTTTTTCCGTCTGTTCCACGGCCTTGGCCCAGCGGTTGCCGCCGAGCTGGTTCAGCGGCGGGTTCGCCTTGCCCGCGCCGACGTATTTGCTGACGAGATGCGCCTCGCTGACGGGCACATAAAGTTTCGGCGGCTCCACGGCGTCGCCGCTCGGCGCATATTCGATGACCAGACATTCGGTTACTGGTTGCTGGTCGCTGGTCGCTGGTTCAACTCCGCGCGTGCCGCTGCCGACCGGAAGGTTTTTTAATCCGAGATAGCGCCCGATGCCGTGCTGCAAATGCACGACCAGATCGCCTTCCCCCAGATCGGTGAAATCAATGTCCAGCGCCGAACGCGCGGCCACGGCGTGCGGCGACTTGAGCCGGCGCGGGCGCTGGATTTTGTAACGCCCAAAGATTTCCGCATCGGTGACGACCACGAACTTTGCATCATCGCAGATAAATCCGCGGGCGAGCGAACCGACCTCGGTTCGCGGATTATTGTTCTCCGGCAACGCAAGTTCTTTCCAGATTTCCTCGAAGCGCTGCCGCTCGCCGTCGTTATTGCAAAAGACGTGGACGGCGTAATCTTGCCGCTGCCAGCGGTAAAGCTGCTGGAAGAATTCGCGCCGCTGCGCCTCGGCAATCGGCGGCTCCGGCGCACGCTCAGCCAGCGGACGGAAGGCATCGAGCGAGGCAAAGCTGGGAACGCCGAGCACCGTCTCGGCATGTTGGTGGTCTTCTGCATCGGTTCGAGTCGGGACGGTGCCCGGCGTTCCGTCCGCTGGTTCCTCGCTCAATTCAACCGACGTAAAACCGCGCCGGTTCAGTTCCCTGAGAAAATCCGGCCACGAAATGAAAAATGGATCGTCTTTGGGAATCTGCTGCGCATAGTTTTCGGCGTGGATGGCGAGCGATTCTGGCTCACAAAACAAAAAAATGGTTTCGCGTGGCAAGTAGTCGAGCAGCGTGGCGAGCGCCGTTTGATCCTGCATTCTGCCGGCTTCATTTTGCCTTTGCTTCAAGATTCCCAATTCGCCCGCTGGCGGCAAAGTGACACCCGTGATTTCCCTGCGCGAGACTTGCGTGAGCGGGTCAAATTCGCGAAGCGATTCCAGTTCGTCGCCGAAAAATTCCAGCCGCACCGGCCAGGGACTGGTCGGCGGAAAAACGTCCACAATACCGCCGCGCAAGGCGAGTTCGCCTTTCTGCGTGACCTGCGCCTCCGGCTCGTAGCCCTGCTCTTCCAGCCATTCGATCAGGTCAAGCGGCGCGATCTTGTCGCCGCGATTGAGATGGCGGGCGCGGGTTTTCAGGTCAGCGGGTGAAAAAGTCTTTTGCAGCAATGACGCAACGGAAGCGACAAGCAAAAATTGGTTCGGGACTCGGGGAACTCGCTCCTCCGAAAATTGCGACAGCGCGACCAGCGTTTGCAGGCGGTCGCTGATGACATCGGCATGCGGCAGCTTGCCTTCGTGCGGCAAGGTTTCCCAAGCCGGATAAAATAGCGGCGAGGCTGGAGGCTGGAGGCTGGAGGCTGGCGTGCCGGTTTCATTCCGCACTCCGCGTTCCCCACTCCGCGCTTCCACGAGCCAGGTTTCCAAGTCCTGCTGGAAACTTTCCTGCTGCTTTAGGTTTTCCGCAACCAGGACAATGGGGCGTTGCGGGAATTGCTGCTGCAACAGCGCGGCAAAGAACGGCTGCGCGCTGGCGGTGACGCCGGAAAAAGCCAGCGCTCCGCCAGGTTCCATGCGCCGGGCGAGGGATTGCACGGCGGGAACTTTCAGGATGTCAGCGAACAGGTTGCCGCTCGCCGACGACATTTCGCTGGGCGGCAAGCGGAAAGACAGTCGCAGCGAACGGCAGCGACGTCAAGTCGTGTCAGCCTTCGTGTCAGCCTTTGACGCGGTTAAGTTGGAGGTTTTCCCTGAAATTCAAATCTCCTGGCGGCGACGGCGGTGACGGCCAGCGCCAGCCTCCACCCGGTCAGCTGGAAATCCGGACAGCCGGTGAATTCATGCGCGGCATGAAACGAAATCGGCGCGGCGGTTTCAGTTGACCAGCCCGCGCGCGTCCGTGAAAATTTCGCGGTGACGATTGGCGATTTCATTTTGCTGCTGCCCTTTGCGCTGCTGCTCGGCGCGATGGCGCTCGCGCCGGTGTTCGCGCCCGCCTGGTGGCTGCGGCACTACGCCAAGGTCGCGCTCGGCCTCGGCGCGGTGACGGCGGGATGGCAGGTCTTCGCGTTGCACGACTGGCACAGCCTCGGCGAGTCGGCGCACGAATATTTTGGCTTCATCGCGCTCGTCGGCTCGCTGTTTATCGTGGCTGGCGGCATCCACCTCGAAGTGAAAGGCGAAGCCACGCCGCTAAAAAACCTCACGTTCCTGTTTCTCGGCGCGGTGGTCGCCAACGTGCTCGGCACCACCGGTGCGGCCATGCTGCTCATCCGGCCGTGGATCCGCATGAACAAATACCGGGTCACGGCGCACCACGTCGTGTTTTTCATCTTCATCGTCGCCAACGTCGGCGGCTGCCTCACGCCCATCGGCGACCCGCCGCTGTTCCTCGGCTACCTGCAAGGCGTGCCGTTCTGGTGGGTGGCGCACAACTGCTGGCCGGCGTGGCTGCTGGCCAACGGACTGCTGCTGGCAATTTTTTACGCACTCGACCGGAAAAATTTTCTCCGCGCGCCGCGCCCGGTGCGGGAAAGGGAAACCGCCCGCGAAACCTGGAAAATTGCCGGTCGGCCGAACCTGTTTTTTCTCGCGGTGATTCTCGGCGCGGTGTTCGCGCCGTCGCCGTGGCGCGAAATCTTGATGCTCGGTGCCGCCGCTGGCTCGTGGTTCACCACCAAAAAATCCGTCCACGCGGCGAACGATTTTAATTTCCATCCGATTCAGGAAGTGGCGGTGTTGTTCGCGGGCATTTTTGCCACGATGATTCCCGCGCTGGCCTGGCTCGACCACCATGCTGGCACGCTGCTGGGGCAAAATCCGTCGCCGGCGGTTTTCTTCTGGGGCACCGGCACGCTGTCCAGCGCGCTGGACAACGCGCCGACGTATCTTGGTTTTTTGAGCGCGCTGCACGGCACCAGCGGCACGGCGGAAATTTCCCGCCTGCTCGCCAGCCACGCCGCACACATTCTGGCCATCAGCCTCGGGGCGGTGTTTTTTGGCGCGGCGACCTACATCGGCAACGGCCCGAACTTCATGGTCAAGGCCATCGCCGAACAAATTGGCGTGAAAATGCCGTCGTTTCTGGCGTTCGTCTTGAAATTTTCCCTGCCCTTCCTGCTGCCGGTGCTGATAACCGTCTGGTTACTCTTTTTCCGAAGTTGAAATCCGGTGACAGATTTGAAACAATTCCGTGCCGGTCGGACGCCCCGGGCGCTGGCGGTTGAGGGATTTCACTTTGCGCACATTTTACAACATTTTGTTCCTGACGTTTTTCGTCCTGTCGTCGCCATATTATTTCTGGCGGATGCGGCGGCGCGGCGGCTGGCGCGCGGGCTTCGGCGAACGCTTCGCCATTTACGATGCCGCGCTCAAGCAGGCGCTCACCAACCGCCACATCATCTGGCTCCACGCCGTCAGCGTCGGCGAGGTCAACCTTTGCACCCAGCTCATCAATGCGCTGGAACCGCGCGTGCCGAACGTTAAGATCGTCGTCTCCTGCACCACCACCACCGGCATGGCGGAATTGCGCCGCCGGCTGCCGACGCGCGTGAGCAAGTTTTACTACCCGGTGGACCGGCGGAAATTCGTCCGGCGCGCGCTCGCCACGATGAACCCGGAGGCCATCATCCTCGTCGAGGCGGAAATCTGGCCGAACTTCCTCTGGCGCGCAGCGGACTTGAACATCCCGGTGTTCCTCGCCAACGCGCGGCTCTCCGACCGCTCATATCCGCGCTACCAGAAATTTGCGTTCCTGTTCCAGCGGCTGTTTGCCTCGTTCACCGGCGTCGGCTGCCAAAATGAAGAGGACGCCACGCGGCTGCGCGCCGTGGGCTGCCGCGCGGACGCGGTGAAGGTCGTCGGCAACCTCAAGTTTGACGCGGCGAAACTCACCGAGCGCAGTGCGCTTGACGTGCGCGGGATGCTGCGCCAGCTCGGCGTGCCGGACGATGCGCCCATCCTCGTGGCCGGCAGCACGCACGACGGCGAGGAAATTCTGCTGGCGGAGATGGCGCGGCGGCTGCGCGGGAAATTCCAGAAATTATTCCTGATCCTGGTGCCGCGCCATTTCGAGCGGTGCAAGGACATCGGCCAGAAACTAAAGGCGCGCGGCGTGAAGTTTATTTTCCGCAGCGAAATTTTCAACAGCACGGATTTGCCGACGGACGGGCTGGACTGCCTGCTGGTGAACTCAACCGGCGAGCTGAAATTTTTCTACGAGCCGGCGACGGTGGTGTTTGTCGGCAAAAGCCTCACGGCCCTCGGCGGGCAGAATCCGATTGAGCCGGGCGCGCAGGGCAAGGCGATTGTCTGCGGGCCGAACATGCAGAATTTCACCGACATCACCCGCGTGTTTCTTGCCAAAAACGCCGCCGTGCAAGTGAAAACCCCGGAGGAACTGGAGCGCACCATTGGCGAACTGCTCGCGGACGACGCGCGCCGCGCCGCGCTGGGCCGCGCCGCGCTGGAGGTCGTCGCTGAAAATTTGGGCGCGGTGGAGCGCACGGTGGAGATGGTTTTGCCCCACCTCGAAAGCCGCGGAATCTTCGTGCGGAAAAAAAATTAAGCCGGGGGCGTTTCGCCGCTTGACGAACCTGCCGGCGGTTTCAATACTCGCACCGCTTCGGAATCCAGCCGTGCCGGAGCGCGCATGCCCAAGCCCCGAAAAAATCCCGCCCCAGGAAAAACCGCCCCGGTTCCCGCCGCCGCGCCGGGCGACTACGCCACGGAACTGGCCGCCAAAATCCGGGAACTCGTCCAGACGGCCAAGGAACAGGGTCATCTCACCTACGAGGAAATCAGCGAATCGCTGCCGGAATCGCTTTCGGCACCGGAGGCGCTGGACGAAATTTTTACCAAGCTGCGCGAGCTGGAAATTGAGATCGTGGACCCGGCGGAAGTGGATGCGGCCAAGGAAACCGAGGAGGACGAAACCGAGTCCAAGCATCTTGACGCGCTCGACGACCCGGTGCGGATGTATCTCAAGCAGATGGGCGCGGTGCCGCTGTTGACGCGCGAGCAGGAGGTGGAGATTTCCAAGCGCATCGAGCAGGCGGACATGGAGCTGCGGCAGGTTGTTTTCAACTTTGGTTTTGCCGGCAAGGAACACCTGGCGCTGGCGGAAAAACTTTTGGCCGAGCCGCCGCGCGAGCGCTTTGACCGCGTGGTGCAGGACAAGCAGGTCGCCAACCGCGAGACGCACACGGACACTCTGCGCAAGCTGGCGGCGCAGGCGCGCGAGCTGGATGCGGAGGTGGACCGGCATTTCAACCTCTGGCGCGACGCGCACCAGCACGCCAAGCGCAACCGCGAGCACGACGAGTTCGTGAAGCTGGACAAAAAACTGGCGGCGCTGTTCCCGAAATTCTGCTTCAAACAGAAAGTCAACGAGGAGATCGCGCTCGTCGCGGAAAACATCCACGATAAAATCCAATACTGCCTGCGCGCGCTGGCCGATGCGCAGCACCAGCGCGAATCGTCGGCGCAAAAGCACCTCGTCGAGGCGGAGCAGCAGAAGCTGCGCGCGCTGGAGGAGTTCGTGCGGATGCCGGCGGAGGATTTCTTGCTGGCGTTCGACCAATTGCGCGACGCGGCGGCACGGTCGTTGCAGGCCAAGACGGAAATGGTGGAGGCGAATCTGCGCCTCGTGATCTCCATCGCAAAAAAATACACGAACCGCGGGCTGTCATTCCTCGATTTGATCCAGGAAGGCAACATCGGCCTGATGAAGGCGGTGGAAAAATTTGAATACCAGCGCGGCTACAAATTTTCGACCTATTCAACGTGGTGGATCCGGCAGGCCATCACGCGCAGCATCGCGGACCAGGCGCGCACCATCCGCATCCCGGTGCACATGATCGAGATCATCAACAAGCTGCTGCGGTCGCAGAAAAAATTATTCCAGGAATATGGCCGCGAGGCGACGCCGGAGGAGCTGGCGGAGGATTTGCAACTGCCGGTTTTCCGCGTGCGCGCAGTGCTGCGGATGTCGCAGCAGCCGGTGTCGCTGCAGACGCCGGTGGGCGACGGCGACGAGGCGAGTTTTGGAGATTTCATCGAGGACAAGACGGCGGAAAACCCGCTGGACATCACCAGCTTCAGCCTGTTGAAAGACCGCATGGGCGACGTGCTGGGCAGCCTGACGGAACGTGAGCGACAGGTGCTGGAGCTGCGCTTCGGCCTCGGCGACGGCAACGCGCGGACGCTGGAGGAGGTCGGCCAGCAGTTCCGGGTGACGCGCGAGCGCATCCGGCAGATCGAGGCCAAGGCGCTCCGCAAGATGCGGCATCCGACGCGCATCCGGCTGTTAAACGGCTTTCTCGAAGTCGAGGGTTTGAAGCTCAAGGAAGACTGACTCCGCCCCCCTCCCCCGCCCGGCTGTGGCTGTAAAAAGACCGCTTTTTTATTGAACGGTTTTCGTTTTGGTGTATCTGTTTAAGATAAGAAAGTGTTTCGCACGAAGCCGCGCTACCCCAAAGAATTTACCATGAAAAAAGTCATTAGCGGAGTTGCCCTGTCCCTGTTGCTGGCGGCGGGAATGACCCCGGCCAGCGCCGCCAACCCCACCTTGGCCATCACCAACCTGACCGCCGGCCAAGGTTTGAGCAACGCGACGTTCACCGTGCGCGGCACGGCCA
>CAYUGC010000134.1:0-9666 GCA_964444085.1 uncultured Bifidobacteriaceae bacterium
AGCCGATGTTGAGCTGGAGCACTTCGCGCATCGGGAGCTGGCAGCCGCCCAGTTCGATGGTGAGGCTGACCGGCACGTCGAGGACGATGTTCAGGTTCGAGGGATTTTCAGCGATGGCGTTCATTATAATCAATTCGGGTTGTTGATGGCAGCGGTGAGCTGCACGGCCCATTTGCCGTCGGAAGTGCCGGCGCGACCGTTGAATTTCGGCACTTGGCCCAACCGAAGCTGCACCTGCGCGGCGCAGGCCGGGTCAAGCGTGAGCACGTCGCCGGGGCGCAGCCGCGTGATGGCGCCGGCGGACATTTTCAGGCCCTGCCATTCGGCGATGACCGGCACGGGCATGTCGTCAAATTCGGAATTCCACTTCAGCTTGGTGCTGCGCGCCGGCAGGGCGTCGGATTCGGGCAGCGACGGGATCAGCAGCCGCATGAGCGGCTCGATGGTCGCATACGGAAACACCAGTTGAATCTGCTCCGACGGTTCGCCGATGCCGCCGTTCATCGTCAAAATCAGCATCGCCGTCTCCGGCAGGGAGGTCTGCAAAAAGTGGCTGTTATTTTCATGGCCGAGCAGCGCCGGACGCAGATCGCGCATCTCCGGCCAATGGTTACACCATTCGGTGAGGATGAGCGTGGCGACCTGGTCAATGAGCGCGATTTCGATCTCGGTCAGATCGCGTTTTTCCTCCGCCGTCTGGCCGGAGCCGCCGAGCAGCCGGTCCACCAAGGTCAGGCCGAGCCGCGGCGTGATGACCAACAAGCCGACGCCCTTGAGCGGGTCGGTTTTGAACAGGGTGATGTGCGTGGGACTGGGCAGCGTGGCGGTATATTTTTCATAGCTGACGATGTGCACCTTGGCGAGCTGCAACGAAAATTCCAACCGCAGAAAAATTGCCAGCCGCGCGGCGAGCGAGCGGATGAACTGCTCATGGCGCTGGCGGATGCGGCGCAGTTCGCTCGCAGCCAGAAAACCCGACTGCCGGAAATCGTGGCCGCGGATCTCGCCGGTCTTGCGGCGTTCGCGCCCGCCCTTGGCGGTGAGTACAAACACGTCGCCGGCGTCGGGCGCGGGCGGAGGATTGGCGGTTTCGCTCATGGTTTTTTATTGGATGGCAAACTCGGTGAAGTAAATCTCCTTCACCACATCGTCGCCGAGAATGCCGTTGAAGCCGTTGATCAGCTCCGTGCGGATGAGGTTGCGCGCGCCGGGCTTCTCCAGATCGGCGAGCGTCTTGATGTTGAGCGTGTTGCTGACCATGTCAATCAGCTGCGCGCGGTGTTCCTGCATGGTGTTTTTGAAATCCGCGCCGGTGCCGACAACGGAGAGGCTGCAGAGCAGATAGCGCGCGCCCTGCGTGCCAGCGACGTTCACGAGCAGCTTGTCCATCGCCACCGATTCGCGCTTGGCGTCCGCGCCATCCTTTTTTCCCTTGGGCTTGGCCTCGGCAGTGGCGTTGACGGCGGCAGCATTGATGCCCAGTCCCTGCTGCAACTGCGGCAGCAGGACGAATTTGGTCATGCCAAATGCGAGCGCGGGCATGAGCGCCACCACGATGATGAGCGGCAGCCAGGCCTTGAATCCGCCGCCAGCGGGCGCGGGGGCGGCGGCGGCCTTCTCCGCCGGTTCCGAATTGGTGCGGTCGTCAGCCATAAAGGTTTAACGTTTCAGGTTGATCAGGGCCTGGAGGATTTCGTCGCTGGTGGTGATGACCTTGGTATTCGCCTCGTAGGCGCGCTGCGTCGTGATGAGCGCCGTGAGTTGCCCGGCGAGATCCACGTTCGACATTTCCAGCGCCCCGGAAATCAGGCTGCCGAGGCCGTTGCTGGCCGGGGCCACGGGTGCGGCCAGCCCCCCGGCGTTGGTCAGGCCGGAATATAGATTGCTCCCCACCTTCACCAGTTGTCCCGGGTTGGAAAAGTTTTGCAGCAAAATCTGGCCGCGCGTGAACTGTGTCCCGTCCGCCAGTTGCACGCTCAGCTTGCCATCGGCGCCAAAGGTATAACTCTGCACCGGGGAAGTGTCGCCGCCCGGCGCACCGGTGTTGTCAATCTTGATGTCGCCCTGAGTCGTCAGGCCGGCGTCGGCGTAACCCTGCACGCGCATGCCGGAGCTGGTCACCAGGTACCCGCTGCTGTCCGTGGTGAATTCGCCGTCGCGCGTCACATAACTCGCGCCGCTGGACGGGTCTTTCACGAGGAAAAATCCGTTACCATTGACCGCCATGTCGGTCTGCACGCCGGTGCTGGTGATGGACCCCTGCGTGAACTGGTTGGTGATGGCGGCGGTCATCACCCCGCTGCCGACCTGTATCGAGCCAGCCGAATTGGAGCCGAGCGTCTGGCTCAAGGCATCCGCGAATTCCAGATTCGCGGATTTGTAGCCGATGGTGTCCACGTTGGCGATGTTGTTGCCGATGACGTTCAGGTTCTGTTGGAACTGGCCCAGGGCGCTGACGCCGGAATCAAGTGCTAGAAGCATAGGTTGGTAACGCGGTTGATGGTTGATGGTTAGTTGTTGGTAGGAGCGGACGTCGGGGTGGTGGTTGCGGCCGTGGTCGTCGGCGTGACCGCCACCACCTGGTTCAAATCGTAAGTCGCGCCGTTCACCATAATCCGCGGCGTCCCGTTTTGCAGGATGACGCCCTGCACGACGCCGCTGGTGGAGGTTTGTGAATCCAGTTGCAACGTCACGGTGCTGCCCAGCAGGCTGTCCGCTTGCATCATGGCGAGCGACGACGACATCGCGCTCGATTGCTGGAGCGACGTGAACTGCGCCATCTGTGCGGCCATCTGCGTGTCCGACTGCGGGTTCATCGGATCCTGGTTCACCATCTGCGACACCAGCAGTTTCAGAAAATCCTTCTGGTTCAGCGTTTGCGCGCCGGTGGCGAGGAAATCCATCGAACTGATGCCGCTGGTGGCAGAGGTTGCGGAGGTGACTTGCATAAAATATAAAAAGTTAAACTATTTCAGGCCCACGTTTGCCAGCCGCGCGACGAGGCGGCTTGGATCGCCGGTTCCTCCGGCAAAATATTCTTGGCACCAACCGGCACAAATCCGGCGAACGTTCCGACCGGGAACGACTCCTGATCCACTGGCGGATTCCGTTGGTTTTGAAAACCCTGACTTCCGCCGCCGGTGAAATTTTCATCGCTCGTCAGCGGCGCGAGCCTGATGCCGCGCTGCTCCAGCCGCTGCTGCAAATCCGGCCAGTGCTGCTTCAAGTGCTCAAAATCGCCCGCCTGCAAAACCGCCTGCGCCTCGATGCTGCCGCCGCGCTGCCGCAATTCCAGCGACAACTGCGTGCCCGCGCCTGGCTTCAGCACCACCTGCAGCAAGTCGGACTTGGCGTCCACCAACCGCAGCGCGTGCAGAGAAACGAGCTCATGCGTGCGGTCCAGTGTCCGCGCGCCGTGACCCGAAACATTTGAAACCGCCACTGATTCGTCCGTTGGCACTGGGCCGTCAGCCGCGCGATCCGGTGCCACCGTCAGATTGGCAACATTCGCCTCCAGCCGTTCTCCGCGTGCCGGAGCGGGAATAGAAACGCCGCGACCCGGCAAAATATTCTCCCGCGCCGCCAAAACCACGTTCCCCGGCAAAACTTTCTCGGCCTGCCCGGCAACTTTGTTCGTTTGTTCCGTATTTTTCATCGGCACATCTTGTCTAGCAACGGGTGTGCCATGTGACTTCGCTGGCGCGTGCGCGGCGGATTCCGGTGCCGGATATTCCGCCGCCGCATTTTGCAAAGCGATGGAATCATCAGTCTGCGCATCACCGGCCGACACCGCCGCCATTTTCGGCGACGCGGAATCGCCGGCTGCAGTTCCGGCCAGAACCGAAAGTTTCAGCGCGGCACCGGACAAGGCGCTGGTTTGTAAATCCGGTTTTGGTGCCGGTGGATTTTTCACCGGTGCCGCGCCAGTTTTTTCAGCGATGCCAAACGGTATGACCGCAACAGCCACCGAATTTTGCAGAATGATGGAATCACCAGTCTGCGCATCCCCCGCCGGCACCAACTCCATTTTCGGCGACGCGGAATCGCCGGCCACGGTTCCGGCCAGAACAGAAAGCTTCAGTGCGGTGGCGGACAAATTATCGGCCGGCAAATCTATTTTGGGTGCCGGCAGATTTTTCACCAGTGCCGCGCCCGTTTTTTCCGCCACGCCCAACGGCGTGACCGCAGCAGCCATCGGATTGTTCGCGGCGGATTTTGCCGAAGACGTCGCCGGGACAGACAAATTCAACGACCATGCCGAAAGCGCCGGCGCGGGCACAGGAATCGCCGGATTTTGCGACGCATCGGCAATGACACCGGCTCCGGCTTGCGCAAATAAATCCACATATTTTCCATGTTGATCATCCGCTTTCACGGCCGCTTTTATTTTCACGATCGCCGGCGAATCTTCCCCGGCTTTAACCGGCGTCAGCGGCTGGCTGGAATCAACTGGATTCCGTTTTTGCGCGCCGGCAATGCTGGTCCGCAGCCGGCGGTTTTGAGCCGCTGCCACATCAGCCTGCCGCGGCGACTGCGCCCGCGACATCACGTCATCAAACGACTCGGCACCGGTCTGACCGGCGTTCGGCAATGCGGTGGTTTCACTTTCAGAGAAGGGCGCCTGGCCCGCCGCCGGAAAAATGTTGGCGAGCTGTGGCATCAAAAGGAAGCGGTTGAGGCAGTGGCATTGGTGGTCGCGGGTAAAACTTGGTGCAGCCGCATGGTGATCGTCGCGGCCCGCCGGGCATCCGCCTTGCCGCGCGTGCTCAAAGTGTCGAGGATGGTGCTGGCCACGTCGGTCTTCATCATGAACAGTATGCGCACCACGTCATCGTCAGCCATTTCGGCAATCATCGCGGCGGCGCCGGCGGGGGACATCGCGGCGATGAGCTTGGCCTGATGCTTCACGTTCTCCACCTCCTGCGTCTTGAAACGGACGACGCTCCGGTCAAAATCGGCCTGCAACTGGGCGACGGTTTGCGTCACCGTCAGGATGTCCTGTCGCTCGGCGTTGAGCCGGTTTTGCAACTCGTTCAACTGCTGCTCGCGCAATGCCAGCGCATCCTTTTCCTCCTTTATCTGCGACACCCACTGGTTGAATTCCGGATTGCGGAACCGCCAGGACGGATCGTCATCGGCGGAACGGTCGGTCGGCACCGCCGGCCGCAAACCGGCAAACTGGGCCGGGTTCAAAATTAAAACAGTCGTCGCCAGATACAGCACGCCGCCGATCAGGGCCGCAAACCAGGAGGATTGAATGATACGGATCATGGTTGAATTTAGTTTTCGTGGCCGACCAGTTGCAGCAGCCCGTCCGCGCCGCGCATCTGCACCGCCAGTTCGTCAAAGTTTTTCTGCTCCTCGCGCTGCACCCCGCAGGCGTGCGCCCGGCGCGATTTTTCGCAGAACCGGTCCAGCGCCTCGCGGTCGCGCGCGGCGGCGAGCAATTCCCGGAACGCCGTTTCCGCCGCGCGGCGCGCCGCCTCCAGCGCGGCCTGCCGCTCGTTCCGCCGGGTTTCCAGCGCCGAGCACCAGGCGCGCCTCCCCAGGATGTGCGCGGCTGCGGCCCCGTCGCTGAGTTCGGTCACGAGCATTTCCCACGCGGTGGCCAGCTCGCGGTTCGCGTCCGCCAACTGCGCCGCCGCCGCGTCACCGGCCGCCAGCGCCCGGGCGTAATGCTGCTGCGCGACGCGCTCCTTTTGTTGGCGAAGCGTCCGCAGCGATTCGAGTGAAAATCTGAAGGGTTTCATCGCGCGAAATTATTTTTTGTTCACGGGCAGTTTTGCCGCCGGCGACGGTGTTGCCAAAACCTGCGCCAGCAACGGCCAGCTTTGCGCCGCACCAAAACCCTCGGTCACGCCCTGCCGCAAAAATCTGGCCAGCGGCTCGTGCAGCGCGATGGCGCGGTCAATCACCGGGCTGCTGCCCGCCGGATAAGCGCCGATGTTGATCAGGTCCTGGTTCTTCCGGTAAACCGCCAGATGCTCGCGCGCGGTGGCCGTCAGGTTCAACTGCTCCGGCTTCAATAAATCGCGGTTCAGCCGGCTCACGCTTTCCAGCACGTCAATCGCCGGATAATGGTTCTGCGTCGCCAGGTCGCGCGACAAAACAATGTGGCCGTCCAGAATCGAGCGCACGGAATCGGCAATCGGATCGTTCATGTCGTCCGCCTCGACCAGCACCGTGAACAGGCCGGTGATCGAGCCGTGTTCGCCCGCGCCGGCGCGTTCGAGCAGTTGCGGCAACAGCGAAAAAACCGACGGCGTGTACCCGCGCGTCGTCGGCGGCTCACCGACCGCCAGCCCGATTTCGCGCTGCGCCATCGCGAAGCGCGTGACCGAATCCATCATCAGCAAGACGTTTTGTCCCGCGTCGCGGAAATGCTCGGCGATGGCCAGCGCGAGAAACGCGCCTTTCACGCGGTTGAGCGCCGACTCGTTCGACGTTGCGACAATGACGACGGATTTTTTCCGACCGCGTTCGTCCAAATCACGTTCCAGAAATTCCCGCACTTCCCGGCCGCGTTCGCCGATGAGCGCGATGACGTTCACGTCCGCCTCCGCCTGCGACGCCATCATGCCGAGCAGCGTGGATTTGCCGACGCCGCTGCCGGCAAAAATGCCGAGGCGCTGGCCGCGGCCGAGCGGGGTGAACGTGTCCACCGACTTGATGCCGGTCTGAAAAACATCGTGAATGCGGTGGCGCTTGAGTGGATGCGGCGGGCGCAGGTGCAGGCCGACGGAATGTTCCGCGATGACCGGACCAAGATCGTCCAGCGGGTTGCCGAGGCCGTCAATCACGCGACCCTGCAGCGCGTTGCCGACGGCCACGCGCAAGGGCGCGCCGGTGGCGACGACTTCCGCGCCAGGGGCGATGCCGTGGATTTCGCCCAGCGGCATCAGCAGCAAATGGTGGTTGCGAAAGCCGACGACTTCCGCCAGCGTCTCGCCGTCGTGCCGCGCGGATTTGATCCGGCACACTTCGCCCAAGGCGGCGAGCGGACCTTCAGATTCGATGACGAGGCCGATGAGTTGCACGACCCGGCCACACGTTTCCGTCACGCGCGTCTCGCGCACGCGGCGGGCGGCATGTTGCAGCCGGGTCGAGGAACATGGCATGGCCGTCATCATGCGCTCAAAGTCTGGCGGAGCTGTTCCAGCTTGGTTTCGCGACGCGCGTCAATCACGCCGAACCGCGTTTGCACAAGGCAGCCGCCACGCGTGACGGCGGCCGAGCCAGTGAAGTGCAGCGGGCCGCTTTCCGGCAGCCCGGTCAGCACGGCGGATTGATGCATCCGCAGCAGCTTAAAATCCTCTGGGTGAAGCTGCACGGTGATTTCCGCCGAGCCTTCAACCTGCCGGACCGCCTCGGTCACAACAGCCTCGATCAGCTCGGCGTTGATGGGTAGGCCGGCGACGATTTTTTGCGCGGCGTCTAGCGCCAGTTGAATCAGGGCGTTTTCCGTTTCCCGGACCACCTGCGGAATCGCGCACGCCAGCGATTGGAGCACGCCATTTTGCAGTTTACCGGTTTCGCCTTGATGCTGGATCAACTGCTGGGTCAGCGCGCGTTCGCCCTCCAGCTGGCCGCGTTGGTAGGCGGCCTGTTCGCGCTCGCGGAGAAAATCATTCCAGCCCTGCGTCGGCACCTGCACAAGCAGGCGCACCTCGCGGAGCGGCTGGCGGAACGGGATGGAATCAGACCATTTCATTTTCCAGGGCGCGGGCTTCGTCGAGGTCAATTTCTCCCTCGGCTTCGAGCTTGCGGACGGCGTCAATGATGCGGAACTGCGCGGCCTCGACGTCGCGCAGCTTGACGTGGCCGAGGAACATGAGTTCCTCCTGCACGGACTCGGCGGCGCGGCGCGAAATGTTCGAGAGCATGAGCCGCTTGAGCGGTTCGCTGGCCTTCTTGAGCGCGAGCGTAAGATCGCGCATTTCAATTTCGCGCATGATGCGCTGGATGACCGGCGGCGCAAACAGCAGCAGGTCCTCAAAGGTGAACATCTTCTTGCGGATGGCCGTGGACAATTCTGGGTTGCGCGTTTCCATGCTGGCGAGCATTTCGCGGCTGACGGCCTTGTCCATGGCGTTGAGCACGTCGGCGGTGCTGGTGATGCCGCCGGTCTGCGCCATCGCGCGGGTCTGCTTGACGCCGAGCTTGGCGTTGAGCACATCCACGACTTTTTCGCCAACCTCCACCGGCGTCGGCGCGAGCGTGGCCAGCCGGTCAATCACCGCGTCGCGCTGCTCGACGCGGAGCAACGCCAATACCTGCGCGGCCTTTTCCGGTGCCAGATGGCTGACGACGAAAGTGATGGCCTGCGCCTGCTCGTCGCGGATGAGGTTAAAAATGTGGCGCGGATCCATGTCCGCGATGGTCTGCATCGCGCCGAGCGGCGCGCGGGTGGAGACAACCCGCCCCATCACGTCGCTGGCCTTGAAACTGCCCAGCGCCTTTTCCAGCGTGTTGCGCGTGACCTCGACCCCGGCGAAAATGCTCGTGCTGGCGGCGACGGCGACCTCGGAAAATTCCTCCAAGATCTCCTGCTGCTGCCGGTGCGTGATCAGGTTGAACCGCGCCATCTCGCGCGAAATCGCCTCGATCTCCCGCGGCTGGAGCTGCTTCAGAATCTGCCCGGCGCTTTCCGGGCCGAGCATGACCAGCAGTGCCGCCAGTTTCTGTGTCTTGTTCAATGCGACATTTTCCGTTGCGGCTTCAGGGGGGGCTTCAAGCGTGGCGGCCATATGATTAATTTTGTTCGGACGAACGGCCCTGGCCCTTGCTCATCCACTCGCGGATGGCCTGGGTCATGTTGACCGGGTTTTCTTTGATGAGTTTGTTCAAAACGTCCACAGTCACGATGCCGGGCTGGGGTTCAAAGCTTTCGCCAAAACGCGGCGCATGGCCGTTGCCGTTACCATTCCCGTTGCCGTTATACCGCGCCACCAGCCGGCCGACGGGCACGCCGATGGGAATCTCCTGCACCGGCGTCCGCTTGAACAAACGGAGCAGCACGAGCAGCGCGACGAGGCCCAGCGCCGGATAAACCGAATTGCGCGCAAGTTCCCACCAGAAATCATGCTTCTGCTGCACATCCAGTTCGCGCGTCACGTCCGCAGCGAACTGGTCGTTGAACGGCAGTTCTTCCAAGGTCATCGTGTCGCCGCGCGCTGCGTCCACGCCGACCGCGCCGGCAATGACGCGGCGCAGTTTGTCCATTTCCTCCGGCGTGCGGGCAACCACTTTGCGATCCGCTCCCGTGCCCTGCATCTGCGCCGCGACGGTGACCGAGGCCGAGAGGTGCTTGATGCCGCCGGCCGCCTGCGAGGTGCTGCTGGTGACCCGGCCGATTTCATATTCGACGGTCGAGGTGGTCTTGTGATTCTGCATGTTGTTGACCGGGCCGCCGGCGAGGCCCGCCGAATTCGTGCTGGTGTTCGCTGAAATGCCCACCGGCGAGGACGGCGTGGTCGAGGTGGAAGAATCGTTGTTCTCGTCGTTCTTGGTCTGGGTTTTCACCACCTGACCGTCCGGATCGAATTTTTCCTCGGTGCGCGACAGCGTGTCGTAATTGATCTCGGCCGAGACGCGCACGATCGCCTGGCCGGGGCCGAGGACTTTTTCGAGCATGTCCTGCGCCTTTTTGCCGAGGTATTGTTCGAG
>CAYUGC010000135.1:0-9661 GCA_964444085.1 uncultured Bifidobacteriaceae bacterium
GCAGTCAAACCCGCCTTCCGCTTGCTGCCATCGCCAAAACTGGTTAGGCTCGCCGCACAAGCATGAGTGAAATCCTTGTCATCGGCCACAGAAATCCCGACACCGACGCCATCTGCTCGGCCATCGGCTACGCGGAATTCAAGCGGCGCACCGGCCTGCCCGAGGCCGTGGCCGCGCGCTGCGGCGACACCAACGACCGCATTGATTTCGTCCTGAACACTTTCGGCGTGCCCGCGCCGAAGTTCGTCGCCGACGTCTCGCCGAAGGTCGCGGACGTGATGCAGCGGAAAATCCTGAGCGTGCGGCCCGACGCCACGGCGGCGGACGCGCTCCGGCTGATGGACGAAAAAAATCTGCGCATCCTGCCCGTGATGGACGCCGCGCACAAATGCCACGGGCTGCTATCGCTGTTCAAGCTGAGCAAATTTCTTTTTCCCGCCGTCAGCCGGCATCCCGGCCAGCAGAGTTCCCGCGAGGTGCTGTCCGCGCTTTCCAGCCTCGCCCGGACGCTCGACGGCCAGCTCGTCGTCGGCTTCGACGCCGAGCGCGAGGACGAATTGATTTTGATGATTGGGGCAATGGGCCTGGAATCCTTCGCGGCGCGGCTGGACCAATTTCCGCCGGAAAAATCCTGCGTCATCGTCGGCGACCGCTCGGACATCCAGAACGTCGCCATCCGCGAGGGCGTACGCGTGCTCATCGTAACCGGCGGCATTTCCGTCGAGCCGAAGACCGTCGAGGCCGCGCGCAAAAAAAATGTCAGCGTCATCACCTCGCCGCACGACACGGCGACGACCGCCTCGCTCTGCCGCGCGGCGGTGGCGGTGCGCCATGTGCTGAACGAGGAATTCCTCTGCTTCCGCGAAAACGCGCCGCTCGCAGCGGTCCGCGACGAGGCGATGTCCTCCGGCTACCTCGCGTTTCCCGTGCTCAATTCCGAGGGCGAAACGGTCGGTATTTTGTCGAAGACCGACTTCCTGAAGACGGTTTCCCGCCGGCTGATTCTGGTGGACCACAATGAACTGTCGCAGGCCGTGCAGGGCGCGGACGAGGTGGAAATCATCGAGATCATTGACCACCACCGGCTCGGCTCGATGGCCACGCAGCAGCCGATTTTGTTCCGTAACGAGCCGGTCGGTTCCACCAGCACGATTGTGGCGGACTGCTTTTTCCGGCACGAAGTCGAACTGACCAAGGCCATTGCCGGGCTGCTGCTCGCCGGCGTGGTGGCCGACACGTTGAACCTGACTTCGCCGACCACGACGCCGCGCGATGCGGAGGTTTTGAAAAAATTGGAAGCGATTGCGCAGGTGAACGCCCGCGAGTTCACCGAGAAACTGTTTGCCAGCGGCTCGCTGCTCACGCTCAAGCCCGCGCCGCAGGCGGTGACCACCGACTGCAAGGAATACGAGGACAGCAAGGTCAAGTTCAGCGTGGCGCAGATCGAGGAGACCGGATTCGAGCAGTTTTGGAAGCGCAAGGACGAGCTGCTCGGCGCGCTGGAGGGCTACCGTGCCAGCAAGGCGTATCATTTCTCCGCGCTGCTGGTCACGGACGTGGCCACGCAAAGCTCGCTGCTACTGGTGGTGGGCGACGAGAAGTTCATCCGGCGCATTGACTGGCCGCGCCTGGAGCCCGGTATCTACGAACTGCGCGATGTCGTCTCCCGCAAGAAACAGCTCCTGCCCTACCTCACGCATTGCCTGCGCGAGAAGGAAAAGGGCGTGAAGGGTTGAACGCCCGACACGGCTCCGTTTCGCTGACTACAATTTCCCCTTGGTGCTGGGCAGCTGGCCGGCGATGCGCGGGTCGTGCCGCCGGGCCGCGTCCACGGCGCGCGCAAACGCCTTGAACAGCGCCTCCACAATGTGATGCGGCTCGTCGCCGTAAAGCAGCTCCAAATGCAGGTTGCACCGCGCCTCGTTGGTGAAGCCCTGGAAAAATTCCCGTGCCAAACCGAAACGGAACGCGCTGGAGGCATCCTGCTGTTTCTCCGCGTCGGCAATTTTTTTCAGGCCGAACTGGTTCAGCCCGCGCCACACAAGATAAGGCCGACCGCTGAAATCCACCACGCAACGCGCCAGACATTCGTCCATGGGCACATAAGCCTCGCCGGTGAACGGATTTTTCGGATGAAAGCCGTGGCCGTAGCGCCGGATGCCGCGTTTGTCGCCGAGCGCCGCCGCGACGGCCTGGCCGAGCGCGATGCCGCAATCCTCGACGGTGTGATGCGCGTCCACTTCGAGGTCGCCGTCGCAGCGCAGATCCAGATCCACCGTAGCGTGCTTGGCGAAGAGCGTGATCATGTGGTCGAAGAACGGGAGGCCGGTGCGGATTTTGGATTTGCCCTTGCCGTCGAGGTTGAGGCGGAGGGAAATCTGGGTTTCGAGCGTGTGACGCTTGATGGCGGCGGTGCGCGGTTTCATCGCGGGGAATTAAAGCAGAGGGGCGGCGGAAAGACCAAGCGGAATTGCGCGGTCAATCAGGTTTCCGGGGCGTGACAGGGGTCTGTGCGTCCAGCTTTTTCTGGACGGCGTCAATCTGCTTCTGCAAGGCGGCGGGCGCGGGCGAGACTTTTTGCGCGGCGCGGAACCAGTTGATGGCATCGGCGTAGTTACCAGCATCGTCTTCCAAGCAGGCAAGGTTTACTGCCAGTTTGTCCAAGAGCTGCCGGCCATCCTTTTGCTCGTCGGGCTGGAGCTGCAGAAATTTTTTCACGCCGAGCAGCCAGGCGTTGCGGGCGCGGTCAAGGTCGTGGTTGCTCTCGTGATAGACGCGACCCAGTTCGAAAAGGATTTCCGCGCTGTCGGGATTATTGCGCAGCCCCTCGCGCAGGAACGCCTCGGCCTGGGCGGGGCGGTTGAGGTGTTCGCGCAGGAAAAACGCGCCGACGGTATAGGTCTCAATCTTGTTGGGGTCGAGGTCGGCGGCGAGGCGGAGCCACGGGAGGATTTCGCGCTCGTTGTGGTTTTCCAGATGCGTATGCTGCGTGATGCGGAAGTTGCGGCCAAAGGCGTCGATCCAATCCTTGGGCTGGCCGAGGAAATCCTCGTTTTTCTCGTCCTCCTCGGTTTCCTTTTTGCCGTGGCTGGCGGAGATGATCTCCTTTTCCTCGCCGGATTTCTGGTCGAAGACGGAAGGATAGTAGCCGCTGTGGAAATACACGTCGGCCATGGTGAAAAAATGGTTAGCGAAAAGCTTCCGCCCGTCGCCAAAGACCATCCCGAAAAGGTTGTCGGACTTGGCGCGCTGGCTCCAGCTGCCCGCCGTGAGCGCGAGGCTGGCCGCCAGCGTGAACACCAGCGCCAGCAGCACGGCCAGGAGCGACAGCGGGGAAAATTTCATCAGGTGTTCAGGCTTTTCCGGCGGAAACCGAACCACGCGAGCAGCAGAAAAATAGCCGTCCAGACCGCGCCGTAAAGCGTCGCGAGCGCCACGGCGCGGACGGGCACGAGGCCCATGTCATACACCACGAAGTCGCGCAGGTCATACCATTCGAGATGTGGCATGAGGAAATAAACGGTGGCGAGAATGGACTGCATCGGCTGCGCCTGCTGGAGCGCAATGGTGTTCAGGTGCGTGCCGAGCAGTAAAATCCCGCCCACGACGATGAGGGTGATGGTGGAGGTGGAGGACGGCGCGGCGAAATATATGGAGCCGAGCAGCACCATCGCGATGACGACAGCCAGCATGACCCAGTGCATCCACACGGCCTCGAGATACGCGCCCCACGGCCAGATCTGCTCCTTGGAACCGGTGACAGCGGCGAAGAAAAAATAAAACACGACCAGCGCCACGCCGGTCGCGAGCCAGCAGCCGAGAAACTTACCAACGATGACGTGCCAGCGCGACACCGGCTTGGCGAGCAGCGGGAAAATGGTGCGCGCCTCGCGCTCGGCGGGAATCTGCCGCGCGGTGGTGACGACGGAAATGACGAGCGCGGAAACCCAGATGAGCAGGAGGCAGATGTCCTTGACGTAGCGGACAATCTTATCGTCGTGGAAGAAATTCACCGCGCCGGCCGCGAGCGTGAGCAGCGCGGTGAGGACGAACAGGACGTAAAAATCCTTGCGGCGGTAAAGCTCCTTGATGACGACGCCGGCGAGGGCAAAGATTTTATTCATGGCAGCGGTGAGTTTTGGGCGCCGACGATTTTCAAAAAAGCCTTCTCCAGATTTTCGGAGCCGGCGGTGACTTCGGCAACGGTGCCAACGGCCTTGAGTTCGCCCTCATGCACGATGGCCACGCGGTCACAGATGGTCTCGACCTCGCCGAGTTCGTGCGAGGAGAAGAAAACGGTTTTGCCCTGTTCCTTGAGGCGCTGGATGATTTCGCGGACCTTCATGCGGCCGAGCGGGTCAAGGCCGCTGGTCGGCTCGTCAAGGATGAGCAGGTCGGGATTATTGATGAGCGACTGCGCCAGGCCGACGCGCTGCTGCATGCCCTTCGAGTAGGACTTGATCGGGCGCTTGGCGGCGTGCTCGAGCTCGACGAGTTTCAGCAATTCGGCGATGCGCTGATCCGCCTCGGCGCGGGCGAGGCCGAAAATTTTGGCATAGAACCGGAGCAGTTCCTCGGCGGTGAGAAATTTGTAGTAGTAGGTCAGCTCCGGCAGATAGCCAATGCGCTGGCGGGCGATGGGCTGGCGGACATCAATGCCAAACAGGCTTGCCGAACCACTGGTCAGCGGCACGAAGCCGAGCAGGACGTTCATCGTGGTGGTCTTGCCCGCGCCGTTCGGACCGAGGAAGCCAAAGACTTCGCCGGCATGGACTTCGAGGTCGAGACCGTTCAGGGCGACCTTGGGGGGCTGGCGCAGTTCGCGGCTGCGGTATTCGACGCGCAGTTTCTGGGTTTGTAAAATCGCGGTCATGGCCGGCGGCAATCAGCTTGCATCGCCGTGTTTCGTAATGGAAATCCGCGGTTGAGTCAACCCCGGCCTGTGTAAAAAAATCCCGGAGCCGCCGCTCCCGGATGAAAGGCAAGGGCGATGCTTACCAGATCACATGCGGCGGGGTAAGCGTGCTAAAGGTGCAGGTGGCGTTCGTGCCAACCGCCGGGCAGTCATAAGTGCCGCCCGCCGGACACGCCGGAAGGCTGCCGCCGGAGTTCATCTTGATGTAGGGCGTCAGGTCGTTTGGAAAGTTAATGGCGTCGCCGGTAGTCTTGTGCTGTTCCAGCGCGAACTGGCTAACCGCCGAGTCAAGCTGGCGAAGGTTGCTCATGCAGCTACTGGCCTGCGAGGCGGCGCGGGCCCTCACGAAGTTCGGAATCGCGATCACCGCCAAGAGGGCGATGATGGCCGTAACTATCATAATTTCAACGAGGGTAAACCCAGCCTGGCGCTTCGGGAGGTTGTTATTCATAGTTTTGACTTTGTTGCTTGCAAGACCACGGCCCGCCAGCGCGCCGGCGGCTGCCTGATAAACCAATTTTAATGAAACAACCGATTACTAGCCACGCCCATGGCCACAAAAAGCAACCGCTGTGCCAAGAAAACCGCCGCACCTCATGACTGTAGATGCGGCGGAGAACGCGCTCAACAAAAATAAACACCCCGGAGCCGAAGCTCCGGGGTGTTGCTTAACAATCTATGACACCCTTATTGGAGCTGATGCGCCGGGGTCGCTGTGCTCAACGAGCATTTCGGGCTGTTGGTAACAATCCAAGACACCGAATAGGTGCCGTTGGCCGGGCAGGCCGGAATGCTGCCCGCCGAGTTCAGCTTGATGTAAGGCGTCAGGTCACTGGCCAGCGTGGCCGTGGCGCTGCTGTCCTTACGCTGTTCCAAGGCCCACTGCTGGCACGCCCCGTCGAACTGGCGGAGGTTGTTGATGCAGGCGTTGGCCTGCGAGGTGGCACGAGCTTTCACGAAGTTCGGAATCGCGATGGCCGCCAAGAGGCCGATGATGGCCACGACGATCATGATTTCAACCAGCGTGAAACCCGCTTTACGGATGTTTTTGGTCTGTTTCATTTTGTTTGCTTTCTGTTTTTTCACGCGGCGGAACTGCACATCAGGCGGGTTATATGATTACGACTTTGTTCCATTGATTGCCTGACGCAACCGCGTGAGTTGACACTAGCACCACCGATGCCAATGTCTAGCGCTAATTGAAAAACGACATATTTGTTTGAATGAAAACTATTTAACGAGCACAGATAGCCCCTCAACCCAACCATGAAGCCTGTCTTTGCGCAATAACGGGACACCGACTGCCTTGCGGCAGGACAAAGGTTGCCACCGTTCACAATTCAATCGCCTCGTTCAACTCCGGCAACTGCGGCTTCAGCTTGAACCGCTGCTGAATTTTTTGCGCCAGCATTTCGCGCGGCTCATTTTCCCCGTGGGTCAGCACCACGCGCGGCCGGCTCGGCGCGATGGCGCTGAACCAGCCCAGCAAATCCGTCTGCCCGGCGTGCGCGCTGAAACCGCCCAGCGTATGCACCTGCGCCTTCACCGCGATTTTTTCGCCGAAGATGCTGACGATTTTTTTACCGTCCACCAACTGCCGCCCCAGCGAGCCGTCGCCCTGATAACCGACGATAAGCACATGCGTCTCCGGTTTCCAGAGGTTCGCCTTGAGGTGATGCACGATGCGCCCGGCGTTGCACATCCCGGCTCCGGCCATCACAAGAAACGGCCCCGGCTCGTCGTTGATTTTTTTGGAGTCCTCCGCCGTCACGCAGACTTTCAGCGTCTTCAAATCCGACTGCACCGGCTTTTGCGCGATGTATTTTATCGTCTCGTCGTCGAACAATTCCTCGTGGTGCAGGTAAATCTGCGTCGCCGCGACGGCCATCGGGCTGTCGAGATAAATAGGAAACGGCCGCACCAGTTTCTGGCGGAACATCCGGCTCAGGAGCAGCATCAGCAGTTGCGCCCGCGTCACCGCGAACGTCGGCACCAGAATTTTGCCGCGCGTGTCCACCGCCTGCTTCACGATGCCGTTGAATTCCTCAATGGTGTCCGCCAGCGGCTGGTGGTCGCGGTCGCCGTAGGTGGATTCCAGAAAAACCATGTCGGCGCGCTGGAACGGGTCGTAGTCCTTCAGAATCGGCGCGTTCTTGGGGCCGAGGTCGCCGGAAAAAACCACGCACTTCTTTTTGCCGCCGTCGTCCGCGATCAACTGGATGCTCGCCGAACCCAACATGTGCCCCGCCTCATGCCACACCGCCTGAACGCCCGGGGCCACCGTCACCGCCTGCGAATACGGCACCGGCTTGAACCGCTCGATGATTTGCTCCGCCTGCGCCGGCGTGTAAAGCGGTTCCAGTGCCGGCTCGCCCGCGCGCTCGCGCTTGCGGTTCACTCGCTCGACGTCCTGCGTCTGGATGTGCGCCGAGTCGCGCACGATGAGCGAAGCCATTTCAATCGTCGCCTGCGTGGCAAACACCGGCCCGGTGTAACCCGCCTTGGCCAGCAAGGGCAAACGACCGGTGTGGTCAAGATGCCCGTGCGTGATCACCACTGCGTCGAGCGCCGTCACCGGCAACGCCGCGCGATTCAACGTGTCCGCGCGCTGGCCGCCTTGGAACATGCCGCAGTCCACGAGGACACGGGCGGACTTGGTTTGGACGAGATACGCCGAGCCGGTGACTTCGCCGCCACCGGCACCAAGGATGGTGATTTTCATAAAATATTTTCCAAAGCGATAAACTCCGATTCGGCGCGTCACGCTGGCAGGATAGTGCTGACGTGCCGCCGTTCGTGGCTGACCAGCAGGTCAGCCCCACCCAATCGGCTCCGCAAAATTATTTTTCCACCGCCGCGTGGTCGGCCAGCACCAGCGCGTTCGCCGAAACAATTCTTCCGGCGGGAATCGACACATCGCCGGCCTGCAACCGCGCCAGCATTTCGACTTTTTCCGCGCCGGTCACAACCCACAAAATTTTCCGCGCGCGATTGATCAACGGATATGTCAGCGTCATCCGCCGCCGCTGCTGGTAAATTGCGGTCAACGCCACATCGCGGTCGGTCACATCCATCGCCGCGTCGCCCGGCACCAGCGACGCCGTGTGACCGTCGGCACCGAGACCGAGGTGGACCAAATCCAGGACTGGCGGCGCACCGGCGAGTTGCGCCAGTGTCCGCGCATAATTCGTGGCCGCCGCTTCGAGATTTATTTCTTCGACCGGCATGGCGTGAATCTGTTCAGTCCGCAACGGCACTTGCGATAAACTTGCGCGCAGATGCGTCAGGTTCCGGTCCGCGTGGCCGGCGGGCGCAACCCGCTCGTCCACTTGCACGATCTGCACGCTCGGCCACGGCACGGATTCGCCGGCGAGCGCGCGCAGCATCTGCCACGGCGTCCGGCCGCCGCTGACCGCCAGCACAAATATCCCGCGTGCCGACACCGCCGCCCGCGCTTCGGCGGCGATGACTATCGCCGCCTCGCACGCCACAGTTTCCGCGTCGGGAAAAATTCTCGTTTCCATGCGAAAGAAAATCAGCCCTTCATTTTGCGATAGCGACGAATTAAATTGTTCGTCGAGCTGTCGTGCCGGAGCGGCGGCAGCGTTGCGTTTTCCAGCTCGGGCACGATGCGCTGCGCGAGCGCCTTACCGAGTTCCACGCCCCATTGATCGAATGGATTCACACTCCAGATCGCGCCCTGCGCAAAAACAATGTGTTCGTAAAGCGCGACCAGCTTGCCGAGCACCGCCGGCGTGAGTTCTTTCGCGAGAATCGTGTTCGACGGCCGGTTGCCCTCAAAAACCTTGTGCGGCACCAGCGCGTCCGGAACTTTTTCCGCCTTCACTTCCGCCGCCGTTTTGCCGAACGCCAGCGCCTCGCTCTGTGCCAGCGCGTTCGCCAGCAGCAAGTCGTGATGCCGGCCCAGCGGCGTCAGCGCGCGACCAAACGCGATGAAATCGCAGGGAATCAGCCGAGTGCCCTGGTGGATGAGCTGATAGAACGAGTGCTGGCCGTTGGTGCCCGGCTCGCCCCAGTAAATCGGGCTGGTCTGGTAGTTCACCTTCTTGCCGTCAAGCGTGATGTATTTGCCGTTACTCTCCATAGTCAACTGCTGGAGATACGCCGGGAAGCGCTTCAGGAAATTTTCGTAGGGCAACACCGCCACGGTTTCCGCGCCGAGGAAATTCGTGTTCCAGACCGACAGCAGCGCCATCAGGACCGGCAGGTTTTTCTCGAACGGCGCGGTGCGGAAATGCTCGTCCATCTCGTGAAAGCCGGCGAGCAGCGCGCGGAAATTTTCCGGGCCGACGGCCAGCATCGTGGAAAGGCCGATGGCCGAGTCCATCGAGTAGCGCCCGCCGACCCAGTCCCAAAAGCCGAACATATTCGCGGTATCAATGCCGAACGCCGAAACTTTTTCCGCGTTCGTCGAGACGGCGACAAAATGTTTCGCCACCGCTTTTTTGTTTCCGCCGAGGCCGCGCAGGAGCCAGTCACGGGCGCTTTCCGCATTCGTCATCGTCTCCTGCGTCGTGAAGGTTTTGGACGAAACGACGAACAACGTTTCCGCCGGATTCAAATCCTGCGTCGCCTCGACAAAATCCGCACCGTCCACGTTCGACACGAAGCGGAAGACCAGATCGCGCTGGCTGTAATGCCGCAACGCCTCGTAAGCCATCACCGGGCCGAGGTCCGAGCCGCCGATGCCGATGTTGACGATGTTCTTGATGCGCTTGCCGGTGT
>CAYUGC010000136.1:0-9595 GCA_964444085.1 uncultured Bifidobacteriaceae bacterium
CTGCCCCAGATAGCCCGGATGCATGAAATACAAGGTATTATGGGCATTGCCGTTGCCCGCGCCGCTCTGGTAATAATTGATCGCCTCATTGTAGATGTCGCGCCGGTCGCAGACCACGCCGATGGCCGCGACGGCGTCGATCGCAAACAAATCCCAGTTCAACCAGTAATGTGACCAGCAAGTGCCGTTGTGACTCTGCAAAAACGCATGCAAACCATTGCCATACCAAGGCGGGTCGTAATTGGCATAAAACTTCGTGAGCAAAAAGTTCTGGAACCGGCCAAAGCCCCCGGAGTCAATCCACGGTTGATAATTCCGCAACAACTCCGCCGCGCAGGCCCATTGAAAGCCTTGCGCACCCTGCATCAGCAGGACGTTGGAATCGCCTTCCAGCGACACCACCGTGTTCGCATACCCGTCCATGTTCCGGATGGCACAGTCGGCAAAAGACGAATCACCCGTGACCCAGTAGCGCAAGGCGGCCTGGTAGGCGGCGTTCGCATCCCGGCACATGGTCAGGTAGTCCTCCGAATAGCCCATGCTGGAGCAGGCGCCGCCCCGACAGGGATTCGGATGCGGATACGCCACATAGTTATTTGCCGAGTAGCTGTTATTGGCCAAAGCAGAATAGCCTGACGCCCACGGCTCCTGCCCCGCCTGCACCTTCGCTTTCATGCGTTGCAAATCCGCCAGCGTGCTCAAACAACCCGGATGCACAAACGGCTTCAAATTGGGATCCAGGCTGGTCACCGTGTAATAAACCGTCCCGCCGCTGACCGTCAACTGCCCCGTCCAGCCCGTCGGCTGCGATCCCAGCGCCAGCGTGCCGGCGGTGTAACCGGTGACCAGCGGAAAATTTGTCAGGGCATACGGACATTGGGTGATGTTGATCGTCGTCGTCCCGCTCAACGTCAAGGTGGTCGGCTTCAGCAGCGCATTGTTCGTCCCCGCAATTCCAAATTGCAACGTCGCCCCGCTGCCGGTTCCAACCGTCATTTTTGTCGGCGACAAATAACTCGCATCCGCCGCGGCCGTGATTCCGAACGCCGCCCCGCCCACCACGGTGAGGTTCGTGCCCAGCGATTGACCGGACACCTGCGTCACCAGCAACGTGCCGTTGCTCACCGTCGTCGTTCCCGTGAAATTGTTCGTGCCCGTCAACACCAAGGTGCCCGCCCCGCTCTTCACCAATATGCCAGTGCCGGTGACCACGCCCGAGTTGGTCTGGGTGGCGGTGTTCCCCAGCACCAAAAAGCTGCTGCCCTGAATGGCCACGTTGCCCGCGTAGGTGTTCGCTCCCGAAAGCGTCACCATCCGGCCATTGCCCATAATCGTCAATCCGCTGCCGGAAACCCCGCCGGTGAGTGCCACATTCCCCGCCGCCGCATTGATCGTTTGCGCCCCGCTGAACACCACCGGCACCGCCACGGTTTGCGGGTTCGCCGAATTGTTCGTCAGGCCGCCCCCCAGCGTCAGCGTGGAACTGCTGTTGGTGATGGTGAAACTGCCGGCATTATTGCTGAAGATCAGCGATCCCAAAATGGAACTGGCGGTCAGATTCACATTGGTTTGCGTCGTCCCCGCGAACGTCACATAGTCGCCGGAAATTGGCGCGCTGCCCGACACCCAGTTGGCCACATTGGTCCAAGTGTTGTCGCTGCCGCCGCCGCTCCAAACATCGTTGTTGACGGACACCCCTAAAACAGTGTTGATGGCGCTTAAACTGGCACCCGCACCGAGATTGTGAAGCGAAGTGATTTGAGCCTGGCTCAAGGCCCCGTTGTAAAGCAGAAAGTCGCTCGCGGTTGCAGGCAGGGTGGTGTCATTGAAAGGATTATTCATTCCGCCGCCGATGGAAAAACCACCTTTACCCGTGGAGGAATCCAAAGCGGAGGCCGTGGCCAAGCTTCCGAAGGTCGGCATATTTAAAGTGCCTTTCAAAGTGCCGTTGACATATTCGCGGAAATTTGTTCCGTCGTAGGTCATCACCACGTCATAGAGGGTGGCCGTGGAGGCGGCGCCAGAACTATCGGCAACACCGTAGCCATACTGACCATAACTGGGCGTGCTGCCGCCAACGTAAGCGCTAAAAGATAAAGGCGAACCTCGAATCGCACCGAACATGGTGCTGCCCGGATAGCTGCCGCTGGGACCACTGGCGACGCGGTTATTACCAACACTACCGTAATTATTGGCCCCAAACAGAATCTGATTGGCAGTGACCGCAGATAGGGTGACCCACATCTGAATCGAGAAGCTGCCAGTGAAACCGCCCATATAACTGCTGCCAATCTGAACGCCGGTGTTGGGCGAACTTCCGCCCGAAGAAATCGTCAGGCCGCTGCTCGTCAGGGAATTGTGTGAGTCAGTAGTCAGCGTGCCGATGGTGTGCCCCGTCAAATCCGCCAGTGAGGCCCCGCCGCTCTGGGTGCCATAGGTCGTAAAGTTGAAATAGGTCTGCAAACTCTGGGCGTCGGCGACCGTGGCAAAAGCCAGGACAACCGCAGCGAGCAGACTAGTGATAAATTTATTCATCAAATTAATAAATGGGTGTTGGTGACGAAATTGATATTGGTGACAGCACTCCGCCCCTTTTGCTTCATTGCTCTTTTGCTGTTTCATAACTTTAAGTTGAGCAACCGGCCCGCCTCCCAACCCACATCAGGAGACAGGCCGGTTGCATCACTACCTTAACCCATTCATCACGGATTCGCCAACCGGTAGAACACCGCGGGCTTGGCCGGATTCACCGTGATGTTGGTGCTGCTGGCGCTGCCGTCAGTGATGTAGGTCCAATTGGTGCCAAGCCCGGTGGTCAGACTATTGGTCTGCATCTGCAACCGCCACCCCTGGCCCGCCGGCCATGCTAGGCTTAAGGTTGAACCACCACCAGTGATGCTGTTCGTAATCGTAGCCGGTCCAGTTGGTCCGGATGACGGCACCTGCAAGTAGCCGATGCCGGTGATGTAGCCGCCAGGGGTGCTGCTGCCATAAACACCGCTGGGCTGCGTGACACCGTTCAGGACAAGCGCGCTAATTTTGTTGGTCGTGTTGAAGTCCAGTTTCAACACAGCGCTGCTGGCGATGCTGACGGTGGAATTCGTCGCCAGCGTTGCCTGCGCGAGTTCCAAGGTACCGGCGCTGACAGTGGTGTTGCCAGTGTAAGTGTTCGCACCGGACAAGACCGTGGTGCCGGAACCAATGGCAGTCAGACCACCGCTGGTGTTGGCCGCCGGCGTCGGGCCGGTGATGGTAGCCGCCGTGATCGCACCGCCGCCGCTCACGGTGAATGTCGGCACTGCCGTGTAATTGACGCCGGGGCAGGTGATGATGATGTTAGTCACTACGCCCGTCACCGGATTAATCTGCGCAATCGCGGTCGCGCCGGTGCCGGTCGTATCGCCAACGCCGTTGGCGATGATGACGATCGGCGGTGCGATATAGCCAGCGCCGCCCGTGAAGGAGGCGATGCCATGCACGCCGTTGCCGGTGGGCGCGAGCAACGGCTGGGCGATGGTGATGGCATTACCGTTGTTGTCAATCGTCGCGCCGCCGCTGTAAATATTGGCACTGGTTACCCGGATGAAATCACCGTTGGCCGCGCTGGCCTGAAGTTTTCCACCGTTGAAGTTGACCTGACCATAAGTCATGGGACTGTAGCTCAATCCGTTATAGCCAGCCACTTCTCTGGCCGCAAGCAAGCCGCCATTCAGATTCAAGATTCCGGTGTTGCCGCTGTTTCCCAAATAAACACCCACGGCGGCGGCATTGGTCACTGCACCGCCCAGGATGTTGATGATGGCGGTGCCGCCCGAACCCCACGGGCCGACAATGCCGCCGCCCGCGTAGGTGAGCAAACCGCTGTAAACGTTGAGAACACCAATTTCGGAGTTGGCCGTCGTCCGCGTCCGGGCAATGACCAGCCAGCCGGCATCGTTCACGGTTCCCCCGTTGACTTCCATGATGCCGTCGCCGCTGAGATTGACATCGTTGAAACCAGTGGGTGTGTTGGCTTCGCCAGCGATCGCGATGCCATTGGCCGTCACGCTGCCTCCGATGGCGCTAAAATATCCAAAGCCACCCGCGCTGTTGCCAATGTCGAAACAGTCCCCTTGCCCGCTGCTGACGGTCAGGCTGCCGGCGGTCTGATAAACTGCGCCTGCGGCACCGCTGGCGTTGCCGACAAACAGGTTACTTACGGTGAGCGTGCCGGAAACATTTAGCACGGCATTGCCGGCGACATTGCCCACGACCGCGTAGCCAGTGTTGGTCACCGCCCCCGAGACATTGACCGTTCCCGCATTCACAAAGGTCGGCTTGGAGTAACTATTGTTGCCCGCGAGGGTCAGCGCACCATTGCCGGTCTTGGTCAGGCTGGCATCGCCGGAAACCACGCCCGCCAACTGCGCGGTCGCCCCCGGCGCCACATCCAGCGTGGAGTTGGCGGTCATCGTAATGCTCCTGACGCTGGCCGTGGTGTTGCTGTATTGCAGCATGACGCCATTATTGAGCGTCACCGGACCGTTGCTCGCGCCGAGCGCGCTGTCTTTCGCGACGCTCAAGGTGCCGCCGTTAACGATGGTTCCGCCCGTGTAGCTGTTGCTGGTGCCGAGATAGAGCGCACCGCTGCCGGACTTCACCAGCGAAGTCGCCCCGCCGATGCCGCCCGAACCAGTAATGCTGTAAGGCGTCGAGTTGTTGTTGAAGCTCACGCTGGCCGGAACCACCGCGGTGTTCAATGTGATGTCCGCGCCGGACGGTGTGTAAAGCGTGTCGTCAAACATCACATAGTCGCCGTAGCTGTTGCCGGAGTATTGGAGATACCTGGCGTTACCTAAACTCCAGTTGCTGCTGGTGTTGATGTTCCAGGTGGTGAGCGGATTGCCCAGACTGTCCGCGCCATACCAAACCAGGTTTTGGCCGGTGCCGGTGATCAACAGGTCGAGCGACGTCCCGGAATTGGTGAGCACACCAGCCACGCCCAGCGGCAGCGCGCCCAGCACGAAGTTGTTCGTCGGCACCGGGCCGCCGGTGTAGATGATCGGATACTGTCCCACCACCAAGCCCGGTCCGGTGATGTTAATCGTGTTCGTGCCGGTGTTGCTCACCGTGAATCCGCTCGCGTTGATGGCGGCGGCGGCTGGCGACGTGGCCGCGCCGAAATTCAGGTTGAGCACGGAGTTGCCGGTGAACACCACGTCGGCAGAGTAGATAGATGAATTGCCATCGTTCAACGTCAGGGCCAACGTCGCGCTATTGATGGTCAATGCGCTGGAGCTGGAACTGGACTGGGCCGCATTCAAGCTCAACGTGCCGGCATTGACAACGGTCGGCCCGGCATAGCTGTAGCCGCCGGCGAGATTCACGGCGCCATTGCCCGTCTTGGTCAATCCACCCGAGCCGCCGAGGGTGCCGGAGATGGTGAACGTGCCGCCGGTCGCCTGAGTGACCACCAGATTTTGGTTCAAACTGATGCTGCCGGTCAGTGTGACGCTGCTCGCGGTATTGCCGCCCAGGGTGTAGATGCCGGTCGTCGCGGTTCCGTCATAGCCGACCGTGACATCGTGCGTCATCGAATAAGCACCTGCGATGATGAGCGACGGACTCAAGTTGCCGCCGATGGTGGTGGCGTCCCCCAGCGCGATGGGCGAAGCATTGGCGCCGAAGGCACCCGCTGCGGCGGCAACCAGGGAACCATTTTGAACAGTGGTCAAGCCCGTGTAAGTATTACCGCCGGAAAGCGTCAGGACACCCGCGCCCACTTTCGTCAATGCCACCTCAGTGGCGGAGCCGTTGCGGAGGGACCCCGAGAAGGTGGTGGAGGTTCCCAGCGCGCCGACTGACACAATTTTCTGGTTCCCGCCGTTGCCCGCAATGATGCCGGGACCGGTCAATGAACCGAAGTCAATCGTGCCATCGAAATCCAGCGTGACGAAGCGAACAGAATTGTCACCCGTGATATCCCAGGCCGCCGTGGCGCTGCCCGCAGTCGGAGTCTTGAACCGGACGACAGTCTGGTTGGGCGACGCGGGAATCGTGATGGTGCCGGTCAGCGTGTTCGCCGCAAAGCCCAGGTTGAGCGACATGATGGGGCCACCACCACCGATCGTCAGGGGTCCCGTGCCGCTCAAATTGCCGCCGTAATAGACGTTCTGGCCACCAGCCGGGATGCTGATGGTGCCACCACCGCCGGACACGATATTATTGTTAATGGCGATGTTGGCCGCGTTCTGCAATGTGCCGCCATTCAATGTCAGATCCCCCGTGCCCAGCCCGGCGTTATTGCCCACCTGCAGCGTGCCGGCGTTGTTCGTGACACCGCCAACGAACGTGTTCGCGCCGGACAACGTCAGCATGCCGGTGTTGGTTTTGACCAAAGCACCGTTGCCGGAAATCGTGCCGGATAAGGTCTGCGCCGCTGTGGTGTTCACTTTCAACGTGGCGTCGTCCTGGATGTTGGCGAGATAATTGCCGCCACCCAACTGGCCGGCACCGCCGATTTCAACCGTGCCGCCGGAGATGGCGATGTCGCCCGCGAACGTGTTGGTGCCCGTGAGCGTGAGCGTGTTGTTGCCGGTCTTGGTCAGACCCGTCGAGCCGGAAATGGCCAGGCCGCCGATGACGTAGCTCTTAGCCGTGTTGCTAACCACGATGGCAGCCGGCGCGACGGTGGAAGGCGTAATGTTCACCAGCAACGGTCCGGTGCCATTGGCGCTGTCGTTGAGCTGCACCGGATTATTGGCCGCAAAATGATTTCCCCCAACCGAATTGGTCCAGTTGGCGGTGGTCGTGTCCCAGTTCGTGCTGACCGCCGCCGTCCAGGTGGTCACCGCCACGTTGGTGACGGCATAGCTGACCGTTCCGCCGCTGTTCACCAAATGCCCCAGCAATCCATTGGGCTGCGAACCCAGCACCAAAGTGCCGGAGGTATAACCGCTGAACAACGGATAGCTCACATTGTTCACAAACGGAGCGCTGCTGATATTGATGGTCGTGGTGCCGTTGAGCGTAAGGCTGGAGGGGGCCATGGCCGGCTGGGTCGTTCCCACAACACCAAACTGAAGCGCGCCGCCCGTGCTGGAACCCACCGTCAGGCTGCCGGGCATCCAGTAGGTCGTGTCCGCCGTGGCCGTCACTCCCGCCGCGGCCCCGTCCGCGACCGTCACAGGTCCGTTGCCCTGGGTGGTGTTGGCCACCAGCAAGACACCGCCGTTGACGGCCGTCGTGCCGGTATAGGAGTTGGCCCCGTTGAGCTTCAAGGTGCCGTTGCCAGTCTTGGTCAGGCCGTAGCCCGCCCCACTGTCAGTAATGCCGCCGCCCACGGTCAACGTGTTGGTAACGGCCACTTGGCGCGTGGCGTTCAGCGTCACGGCCCCGGTGCCGAGGTTGAGATTTTGCGAGCCGATAAAGGTGAAATCCGCATTCCAGTTCTGCGCGATGTTGTTATTGAGAATCAAATTGGCCGACGAACAATCCAAGTTGCCTCCGCCCATGGTCAGCGCACCGGAGCCAAGCGCGTTCGCATTGCTCACTGACAGCGTGCCTGCATTGACCGCCGTGCCGCCGGTATAGGTGTTAGCGCCCGACAATTGAAGCGTGCCCGCCCCGGTCTTGGTTATATCAAAACCCACGCCGCTGATGACCCCTGAAATCCTCAAATCAATCCCGCCCGGCACGGTTCCCTGGGCAACATTGATGGCCAAACCACTGGCACGCAGAGCCACGGGACCACTGACCGTCGAAACGCTGCCGGCCGCCAGGCTGTTAAGACCGCTGCTGGCCCCGTTGAAATTGTATGCGCCACCGCCGGTGGCAGCCAGCGTGCCGCCGGTCAGATTGAAGGTGCTGATATAAGCGTTGTTCCCATTCATCAAATTATCCAGCGTGCCACCATTGATGTTGATCGGCGTGGCGCTTTGACCGGCATTATAGCCCAGCGCATCCACCGCGCGCAGATTCACGGTCGCGCCGGGATTGATGGTTAGCGCGCCACGAACGGTGCCGGCGCCGCCTCCAATTCCCAAACTCATGATGCCACTGTTGACGATCGTGCCCCCCGTATAGGTATTAACTTGATGTAATTGCACCTGGCCGGAACCGTCCTTGATCACCGTCGTCACAAATGCCCCGTCTTGAATGGCGGGCATGATGCGCCATCCATTCGCATAGTTCAGGGTGTTGGCATGGATAAACAATTCACTCGTGCCGGATTTGATGACCCCGCTGCCCAACAACCACCGCTCCGTGCTTCCCAAAATGAGGCCGCCACTCCCCAGCGTCATAGTCACCCCGCTGTTCACGGTGAAGTCATGCTGCTGGTTCAACGAATTGATGGTTGCAGTCGCGGTCAGCGTGACGTTGCCAGTCGTTTTCCAGTTTAGCGCTGCCGCCCCGGATCCATTCAGATTTCCGGTCACACCGGTATAGCCGGTGTAAGTGATGATATTGCCGCCGCCATTATTCGCCGCCCAGTCCGCAGTGTTGCCCGTCGTCGCCCAGCCGCCGAGGATGCCGTTGTTGTTGGCGGTCGTCGTGGTTATCGGGCCGGTGAGCGTAAAATCCACCGCGCCACCGCTGCCGTGAGACACGGCCCCCAAAGCCAGCGTGCCGCTGCCGAGATTCTTGATCGCTGCACCAACCCCGGCACTAATCGCAATGCCGCCAAAGGTTTCATTGTTGGCGGCATTGTCGGTCAGGATGCCCGCCAAGGTGAGCGCGTTTCCACCAATCGTGAACGCGCTCGCGCCGCTGTTGAGGGTGAGATTGTTGACCGTCAGCCCGGAGATGTTGTTGTTCAAACTCAGGCCGGATGACCCCGCCGCGCCGAACACCAGCGAGTCACCGCTGGCGGGCGGCGTGCTGCCGCCGGAGGTGGTCCAGTTGCCGGCGGTGTTCCAGTTCGCGTCGGTGTTGCCGCCCCAAGTTTCAGTGCCGGCGGCAAAGATGTGCGGGCTTGAAATTCCCAGCAGCACTACGGCTGTAAGGGCTTTGATCATGGTGGCTGGTTTCATGGGAATATTGTCGGATTTTGTTTGGAGTTTTGAATTTGAAAGCAAGAAAGACGACGGCAAAGCGGTTTCACCGGTTCAGATTTCCCGCCGGGTATCGGGGGGTTTTATGAGCGCAATTGATTGTCATCGTTAAACTCGTTTCTCTCTCATATGGAAATACACAGCAAAGCACACGGCTCGTTGCTTTGGGTAATATGAATGATTAAATCTAGAATACGTGCCAGAAGACCGCTAACTATCTTTGGATAGTCGGAAGCACCACTATTGGCATTGGCCAGATTAGAGCAATGACAGAAATGATGTAGCGAGGCGGAGCGAGGATTTTTGGTTGTGGGCGAGGCTTTGGCGAAGGCGCAGGTTTGAAAACCCTGCAACTGAGCCGAAACGAAGCCAAAAACCAAAAAGACCGCTGCTTTCAAATCTGATTCCGCCGCGCTACAGGATTTATGGAAATGCTCTAGGGCGTGTTAACACTAAAGCGCAGTGCTTCAAAAATGAGCGCGAAGACAATGAAGCCGATAAAGAGAGTGTCCAATTTGTCGAAGCGCGAGAACACCCGCCGGTAAGCCTTGAGCCGACGAAAG
>CAYUGC010000137.1:0-9572 GCA_964444085.1 uncultured Bifidobacteriaceae bacterium
ATGGGAAGGTTATCCCGACACGGAATTTCTGGCCAAGCTCGATCCGAAGCTCGCGCAGTTGCGTTCCCGCCTGACGCCGCGCGTGCATACGATTGACCGCGCGGTTGGCGGCCTCACGCCGGCGTGGGCCAAGAAGACCGGTTTGACGGCGGGAATTCCCGTGGCGGTCGGCGCGTTTGATTGCCATCTTGGTGCCGTCGGCAGCGGTGTCACGCCCGGAACGCTCGTCAAGATCATCGGCACGAGCACCTGCGACATCAGCGTGCGCGAGAACACCGCCGAGTTGGCGGATGTGCCCGGTGTCTGTGGCATCGTGGACGGCAGCGTGCTGCCCGGCTATTTCGGCATCGAAGCCGGTCAATCTGCGGTCGGCGACTTGTTCAACTGGCTGGTGAATTATATCCAGCCCGGCGGCAAGATTGCGGGTTCGCACGAGGAATTGACGAAAGGCGCGTTGCAACTTCAGCCCGGCGAAAGCGGCTTGCTTGCGCTCGACTGGAACAACGGCAATCGCACGATTCTGGTGGATCAGCGGCTCACCGGTTTGCTGGTGGGCCAGACGCTTTACACCACGCCGGCGGAAATGTATCGCGCCTTGATCGAGGCGACGGCGTTCGGCGCATTGACCATCATCAACCGCATGGAAGAATACGGCGTGAAAATTTCGCAGATCGTCAACTGTGGCGGCATTGCGGACAAGAGCGCTTTGGTCATGCAGATTTACGCGGATGTCACCGGCCGGCCGATGAAGATCAGCCGCTCGGCGCAGACGTGCGCGCTGGGCTCGGCCATCGCGGCGGCGGTCATCGCCGGTGCGCACAAGGATTACGCCACGGCGCAGAAGAAGATGACCGGCTTGAAACCGAAAGTCTATAAGCCGAACGCCAAGAACCACGCGGTTTACAAGGAGATTTATGCGCTCTACAAGGAATTGCACGACGCCTTCGGCACGAAGGATTGGAACGGCAATCTTTACGGCGTGATGAAGAAACTCATCGAAATCCGGAGCCGCGTGAGAAAGTAATCAAACCATGTTCACCGAACTGAAAACCGAAGTTTGCCGGGTCAACAAGTCGTTGGTTGATTCCGGTCTGGTCATTCTCACCTGGGGCAACGTCAGCGGCGTGGATCGCAAGGCGGGCGTCATGGCCATCAAGCCGAGCGGCGTGCCTTACGACAAGCTCACGCCGGATGACATCGTGGTCCTGAAAATCGCCGACGGCACGGTGGTGGAAGGCAAATACCGTCCTTCCTCCGACACGGCGACGCATCTGCATCTTTACCGCGCGTTTCCGAACATCGGTGGCGTGGTGCACACGCACTCGCGTCATGCGACGGCGTGGGCGCAGGCGGGACGCGAACTGCCGTGCTACGGCACGACGCACGCGGATCATTTTGGTGGCGCGGTGCCCATCGCGCGCTTTTTGACCAAGGCGGAGATTGACGGCGGCTACGAGGCGAACACCGGCGTGGTCATCGAGGAATGTTTCAAGCAGCGAGGCATCACGGCGGACGATGTGCCGGGAGTTTTGTTGCACGGGCACGCGTCGTTCACCTGGGGGAGCACGCCGCAGAAGGCGCTGGATAATTCCATCGCGCTCGAAGCCTGCGCGCAGATGGCGTTTGAAATGTTGCTGCTGAACCCGCAGGCACAGCCGCTGCCGGAAATTATTTTGAACAAGCACTGGAACCGTAAGCACGGCCCGGGCGCATATTACGGACAGAAATAAAATGCAATTTGTCGTCGGTTTCTTACAATCAACACACACCAACAACCATAACCATGAAAATAAAACACATCATGCTGGCAACGGCTGGACTCGGCGCGGCCTGTCTTGTAGGCTGCTCCACCATGTCTCCTAATCCTAATTCCACCATCACTAAGGCCAACTTCGGCAAGACGCCCGAAGGGCAGGCGGTCGAAATCTACACCTTGCACAATGCCAATGGTGCCGAGGCGCGCATCATGACCTACGGCGGCATCGTGCAGTCGCTGACCATGCCGGACAAGAACGGCAAGCTCGCCGACGTCGTGCTCGGCTTCGACACGCTTGACGGTTATGTGAATCCGGCCTATGTGAAGGGCTGTCCGTATTTCGGCGCGCTCATTGGCCGTTACGGCAATCGCATCGGCGGCGCAAAGTTCACGCTGGAAGGCCAGACCTACACGCTGGCCGGCAACAACGGCGGCAATTCGCTGCACGGCGGCGTGAAAGGCTTCGACAAGGTTGTCTGGACGGCGAAACCCTCGGTGGGCGTTCACGGGCCGCAACTGGTGCTTGCGTATGTGAGCAAGGACGGCGAGGAAGGTTTCCCCGGCAATCTGGAGGTCACGGCGATCTACACGCTGACCGAGGATAATGCGCTGAAACTGGAATTCACCGCGCGCACCGACAAGCCGACGGTTTGCAACCTGACGCATCATTCCTATTTCAACCTGGCCGGGCAGGGGAATGGCGACATTCTCGGCCACCTCGTCTATATCAATTCCGACAAGACCACGCCGGTGGACAGCGGCCTCATTCCGACTGGCGATTTGGCCGACGTGACCGGCACGCCGTTTGATTTCCGCAAGCCGACCGCGATTGGCGAGCGCATCAACGATCCCAACACCGTTCTGCAATACGGCCCCGGCTACGACCACAACTGGGTCGTCAACAAGCCGCTGGGCGAACTCGGTTTGCAGGCGCGCGTCGTGGAACCCACCAGTGGCCGCGTGATGGAGGTCTGGAGCGATGAACCGGCCGTGCAATTCTACGCGGGCAATTTCCTCGACGGTTCGCTGACCGGCAAGGGCGGCAAGGTTTATCAGCGCCGCAATGGCTTCTGCCTGGAGCCGCAGCACTATCCCGATTCCCCGAACAAGCCGTCGTTCCCCACCACGGAACTCAAGCCCGGCCAGACGTATCACAATGTCATCATCTATAAATTCAGCGTCAAATAATCCGATCAAATCAGCTCCACAGCAAAATAGAAAACTATGAATGAAATAACCAATAGCGTAGTGGCGGCAACCAATGCCGTCGCGGCGGCTCCGGCGGCCATCGTGGCTGCGACGGCCAATGGCGGTTCGGTGTTCAACGGCCTGGACTGGGCGGTGATCGCCTTCTTCGCCATCGGCATGATGGCGGTCGTGGCGTTCTCGATGCGCAAGAAGAACGAGTCCGGCAAGGATTACTTCCTGTCGGGCCGCGATGCGAACTGGCTCCAGATCGGTTCCTCGATCTTCTCCTCGAACATCGGTTCCGAACATCTCGTCGGTCTCGCCGGTGCCGGCTTCATCACCGGCATGGCGATGGCGCATTGGGAAATGCACGGCTGGCTCATCCTGATTTTGGGCTGGGTGTTCGTGCCGCTCTATGACCGCATGAAAGTGTTCACTATGCCGGAATTTCTCGAACTGCGCTTCAGCCGTGGTTCCCGAAATGTGTTGAGCCTGCTCACCATGGCGAGCCTCGTGCTGACCAAGATTGCCGCGACGATTTACGCCGGCGATGTGGTCATCCGCACGTTGCTCAACGTGGATCACGTCATTCTGTTCGGCCACAGCATTGACGTCTTCTGGGTCATCGCTTTGGGTCTGGCGTTCACAACGGGTCTCTACACGATCTTCGGCGGCATGCGCGTGATCATGTATACCGCCGTGTTGCAGACGCCGGTGCTGATCTTCGGTTCGCTCGCCATTCTTTACATCGGGCTGCACAAGCTCGGTCATGGCAGCTTGGTTGAAGGCTGGAATGCCACCAAGGCGGCCGTCGGCGACAACATCCACCTGATCCGCTCCAACAAGGATCCGGAATGGCCGTGGCTCGCCGTGCTGCCCGGTTCCGCCATCATCGGCTTCTGGTATTGGTGCACTGACCAATACATCGTCCAGCGCGTGCTCGCCGGTAAGAACCAGCAGGAATCCCGGCGCGGCTCCATCCTTGCCGGTTACTTCAAGCTCACGCCGGTGTTCATCTTCCTCGTGCCCGGCATGGTGGCCTTTGCGCTGACGCAGACGCCCGGCAGCGGTTTCACCACCAGCGGCGACGCCGCCTACACCTCGCTCGTGGCGCAGATTCTGCCCCACGGCATCAAGGGCATTGTCGCCTGCGGCATGATCGTCGCGCTGATGGCCTCGCTCGCGTCCAAGTTCAACGCCGCCGCCACGCTCTTCACGATGGACTTCTATCGCGAATGGCACCCGAACGCCTCCGGCAAGACCGAAGTGCTCGTCGGGCGCATCGCCACGGCGGTCATCGTGTTCATGGGCATCTGCTGGGTGCTGGTCATCAAGGCGCTGCACTCGAACCTTTATGAATATCTCCAGAGCGTGCAGGCGTATCTCTCGCCGGCCATCGCCGTGCTGTTTGGCGTGGGCGTGTTCTGGAAACGCGCCACGGCACCCGCCGCCCTGTGGGCGTTTGTCGTGGGCGTGGTGGCCGGTTTCGCCCGGCTCGCGGCGGATCTCATCATGCGCGCCGACGCCGGCACCGTGAAGGAGCTCAAGCAGCAATTGTATAAGGGCGTGATCAACGCGCAGCAATATGCCGACGGCATCGCGCCCATCCAAGCCAAGCATGGCGTCATCTTCGCGTTCTGGAACATCCACTGGCTCTATTTCTGCCAGGGCTTGTTCGTGCTGACCGCCGCCCTGATGATCATCATCAGCTTGCTGACCAAGGCACCGGACGCCTCGACTGTGAAATACACTTGGTATGGGGCCACGGCGGAAGAAAAAGCCGCGACCAAGGCCAGTTGGAGCGCGCTCGACGTGGTGCTGTCCCTGATTGTCGTGGCCGCCGTCGTCACGTTCTACATCAAGTTCTTTTAATCAACCGTTCGTTTCAAACGGCGGCGGTGCTTCGGCATCGCCGCCTTTTTGCTGTCTGACTTTAATACCATTATGAAAACCTTCCTGGCCCTCATCTCCACCCTTTGCGCCGCCGCGCCGTTGCTGCTGGCGGCGGACGCGAACCTCACCGCCCGCGAACAGCAGATCATCGCCGCATCCAAGCTGCCCGCGCCCGCGCGGATGGTTCATGTCGGCAAGCCAGCCGCCACGCCGCCGATGGGCTGGAACAGTTACGACGCCTTTGGCGACAACGTCGTTGAGAGCGAAGTACTCGCCAACGCCCGCTATGTTGCGGAGAAGATGCGGCCCGCCGGCTGGGACACGGTCGTCGTGGATTATTGCTGGTATGACCCCGGCGCGCATGACAACAATCGCATGGGCCGCGTCGGTGCCGCGCTCATCGCCGACGCCAATGGCCGGCTGCTGCCCGCGACCAACCGTTTTCCCTCCGCCGTCAACGGCCACGGCTTCCAGCCGCTCGCCGATGCCGTGCATGCGCTCGGCTTGAAGTTCGGCATCCACGTCATGCGCGGCATCCCGCGCCAGACAGTCGCCGCCAACCTGCCCATCGCCGGTTCCATCTACAGCGCCGCCGATGCCGCCAACACCAATGACCAATGCGCGTGGTGTCCCGACATGTTTGGCGTGCACGGCAACGCCGCCGGGCAGGCGTGGTATGACTCGTGCGTGAAACTCTGGGCCGCGTGGGGCGTGGACTACATCAAGGTGGACGACCTTTCCCGCCCGTATCACACCGCCGAGGTGGAACTGATCCGCCACGCCATTGATCAGAGCGGCCGCGCCATCGTGTTCAGCACGTCGCCCGGCGAGACGCCCGTCGTTGACGCCGAACACGTCGCGCGCAACGCCAATCTCTGGCGCGTCTCCGATGATTTCTGGGACGGCTGGAAATATCTCGACCACGAATTCACGCTTGCCGCGCGGTGGCACAATTTCGCCGGGCCGGGCCACTGGCCGGACGCGGACATGCTGCCCGTCGGTCATCTATCGGTGAACCACCGTTCCGTGGGCAACGACCGCTTCACGCAGTTCACCCGCAACGAGCAGCTCACGCTCCTGTCTTTCTGGTCTCTGCTGCCGTCGCCGCTGATGGTCGGGGCGAATTTGCCGGACAACGACGCGTGGACCCTGGCGCTGCTCACCAGCCCGGAGGTCATCGCCGTGAATCAGGACGCGCTCGGTGCGCCCGCGCAGCCGCAGCCCAACGCCCCGACCTCCGCCGAAGTGTGGGTGCGTCCGCTCGCGGACAAATCCGTCGCCGTCGGCTTTTTCAACCGCACCGCTGTGCCATTGTCGTTATCGGTGCCGTGGGAAACCCTGGGGCTGACCAACGTCCACCGCGTGCGCGACCTCTGGCTCCGGCAGGATTTGAAAAATGGCCAAGCGTTTACCGCCGAACTCCCGCCGCACGGCAGCCTCCTGCTCAAGGTGAATTAAAAACTTCTTGACCTTGGTGAACGGCGCGGAAACCTTTCCGCGCCGTTTGCTTTGTGTGAACCTGATGAACTACCGCCATTGAGGACAAGCCGCCCGGCTGCCGGCAAAACTGTCACTTTTTGACCACTTATGATGCGGTTGGGGTGTTTTTCTGCGATTTTAGTACGTTTTCGGGTGTTTTCCTCTCCGGCAGTAGCAAGATTGGCGCATCTAGCGGCACGAGATGCGCATCCGGTGGCGCGGTTGCCTCCGACGGCGGCAACAGTGGAGGAGTTGGTGGCGGCATTGCCGCTGATTCTGCCACGCCCGCCTGTGCGGCCAGTTACCGGCGATGGTTAAACCCCGATGCCCATGCCTGCCAGCGCCGCGCGGGTTTTCTCCGGCGTTTCATGGAGGATGGCGCGCCAGCCGCGCGTCGCGCCGGCGGCGATGTTCTCCGCGCGGTCGTCGAGGTAGATCAAATCCGCACCGCGCCGCCCGCACATTTTTTCCATCGCAGCATAGATGGCCGGCAGCGGCTTCATCGCGCCGACTTCATAGGAGAAAATGTAGCCGTCGAAATGCGCAAAGAAGGGGAAATCGCGCCGGACGTGTTCGATGGCGAGGTCGTTGGTGTTGGAAAAAATGTAGGTCTTGAACCCGCGCTGGCGCAGTTCCGCGTGCAGCGCAATGGTGCCGGGCATCTCCGTGAAAATCTTAGCGAAGTAACCGCCAAACTCCGCGAGGTCGCCGTGAAAACCGACGGCCCCGCAGACGGCGTCGTAAAATCCCTGGCGCGTGAGCCGGCCGGATTCGTAGTCCACCAGCAGCGGCGAGCTGCCGAGAAAGGCGTGCAGGTCGGCGGGCGCGCGGTCGCTGCGCGCGGCGATCTTTTGCGCGGCGACGGTGTAATCAAAATCCACCAGGACTTTGCCGAGGTCGAAGATGAAGACGGGAGGCATGTTAAGATGAATGTAATGTGGAATGACCGCCCTCACCCTGGCCCTCTCCCCCGGGGAGAGGGGACAGCCGTTGAATGATTTGATAAAATCCGCAAGTCAACGAGCCGCATCCAGCCGTCGCTGGGCCGGAAAGCAGGGAGCGTTTCTCCCTCTCCCGTTGGGAGAGGGCCGGGGTGAGGGGAAGCCAATCCACAAACTTCAAAGCATTTCCCTCCGGCTTTCGAGGGCGCGGTTGAGGGTGAGGTCGTCGGCGTATTCCAAACCGCTGCCGGCGGGCAGGCCGAAGCCGATGCGGGAAATCTTCAGGCCGGCGCGCGCGAGGCGTTTCGCCAGATAGCTGCTGGTGGCGTCGCCTTCCACGTCGGTGCCGAGCGCGATGATGATTTCCTTGATGGGTTCGTCGGCGAGCCGTTGCTCCAGCCCGGCGATGCGCAAATCGTCCGGCTCCACACCGTCGAGCGGAGAAATCTTGCCGCCGAGCACATGGAACTTGCCGCGATATGTCCCCGAACGCTCGATGCTCAAAATGTCCACGGCGCGTTCCACCACGCACACGAGCGCGGCATCGCGGCGGTCATCGGCGCAGGTGGGGCAGGGGGATTTTTCCGTCAGCGCGCCGCAGGTGTCGCAGAAGCGGATGCGCTCGCGCGCGGTCAAAATGGTTTGCGCCAGATGCTGCACCAGCGCAGTCTCAGTCTGCACGAGATGCAGCGCGAGGCGCTCAGCGGAACGCGGCCCGACGCCCGGCAGCTTGGCCAGCGCGGCGGTCAGGGCGATGATGGGTTCGGGCAGCATGGGGTGAATAATGACGAATGACTAAATCCTAATGTCGAAAGAATGACAAAGCTCGAATGACCAAGCCAATTTGCACCGGGCAGATTTGAGGCTTGGTCATTGGGAATTAATTGGTCATTCGGGTTTAGGAATTCGTCATTTCACATAAGTCCCGGCAGATTGAAACCCGCCGTGGCCTTGCCCATCTCGGCGTTGGAGATTTCCTTGGCCTGCGCGAGCGCCTGGTTGGCGGCGGTGAGGATCATGTCTTCGACAATCTGCGCGTCGCCCGGATTCAGCGCCTGTGGATCAATCTTGATGGACGCAAGCGCGCCGTCGCACTTGGCGACGACCTTCACCGCGCCGCCGCCGCTGGTGGCTTCCACCGTGCGCGTGGCGAGGCTGGCCTGGATTTGTTCCATTTGCTGCTGCATCTTCGCAGCCTGTTTCATGAGTTTGCCGAGAGACATATATTGAATTTGAGATTTGAAATTTCAGATTGGAGATTTTCAGGCGCGCACTTCCACAATGGTACCCTTGAAAACTTCCAGCGCGCGCTTGATGAGCGGGTCGTTCTTGAAGGCCTCCTTGTCGAAGGCGATTGGCGCGGGCGCGGCGGGCTTGGGCGTGGCGGTCGCAGCGGGAACGGCGGGTATGCCGGTGGCCGAAGTTCCGGCGACAACGCTTGTCGTCGGCACCGCGGCGGGCGCAGCGATGACCGGACGCACCCAGCCGGCGGGCACCTCGGCCTTGATGAACTTGATCATCGCGCCATGATGGCCCAGCTCGGCGAGCTTGGTCGTGAGCAATGTGTGGTTGCGGGAATTGTCCACGAGGCCGAGATGGTCGGCAAATTCCGGGTCGTAACCGATGATGAAAACATTTTTCTCAAACGACACCGGATGGGCGTTCGACAGGTAGCTGCGCGTGAAGCTGCTGACCTTGCCGACGGCCTCGATGAGCCGCGCCCAAAGCTCCGGCAGATTGCCGGCAGCGACCGGTGCGACGGCGACGGGCGGAGCGGCCACCGGCGCAACCGCCTTCGGTGCTGGGGCAACCGGCGCAGCGGCGGCCACGGCCTCGCGCAAAGAAAAAGCCGGAGCCGGAGCCGCCGCCGGACGGGCGGGCGCGCTGGCTTGAACCTGAACCGGCGGAACGGCGGCGGGCGCGGGTTGACCGGCGCGCAACTGGTTCAACTGTTTCAGCACGGCGTCGAGCGGCAGCGCGCTGCGCGCCTCGATGGCGCGGAGCAGAGTTACTTCAAGTAGGATTTTTTTGGACGCGGCGTCGCGCAGGCGGAGTTCCGCGTCGGCCAAGACTTCGAGGACGCGCGTGAACGCGCCGGCGTCGGCGAGCGCGGCCTGATCCTTTAGCGCGGCCACCTCCGCCTCGGAAACTTCAAGCAGGTTCAAATCACCGCGTGAAACCTGATAGATGAGCAGATTGCGGAAATGGTTCAGCAAATCGGACAGCAGCCGGCCCAGATCCTTGCCGCCCTGCGCGAGCTGGTTCAGTTCCGTGAGCGCGGTCTGGACTTCGCCGGCCAGCACGGCGCGGCTCAA
>CAYUGC010000138.1:0-9509 GCA_964444085.1 uncultured Bifidobacteriaceae bacterium
GCGGAAGGTTGCAAAGCCTTCAACGCGCCCGTCACCGGCGGCAATTGCTCGCTCTACAATCAAAATCCCGCCGGCCCGATTGATCCCACGCCCACGATTTCTGTCGTCGGCCTCATCGACAAGCTGGAGCACGTTACCACGCAATGGTTCAAGGACGAAGGCGACGCCATCATCCTGCTCGGCGAAGCGGTGGACCAGGCCGACCCGATTCTCGGCCTCGGCGGCAGCGCGTATCTGCAAGTCGTCCACGGCCAGAAGAACGGTTCGCCCCCGCGCTGCGATCTCGAAGTCGCCAAGACGCTGCACACCACGCTCATCGGCCTGATCCACTCCGGCCTCGTGAAGAGCGCGCACGATTGCAGCGAAGGCGGCCTCGCCGTCGCGCTCGCCGAAAGCTGCATCAGCCAGCTCATCGCCCGCGAAACGCCGCGTCTCCTCGGTGCGACCATTGACCTGAGCGCCATCAAAGACGTTCGCCTCGACGCTCTGCTCTTCGGCGAAACGCAATCGCGCGTCGTTATCAGTTGCCAAGCACTGGACGCCGTGAAAGTCGTCGAACGTGCCAAGCTCATGGGTGTTCCGGCGGTGCAGATCGGCAAAGTCGGCGGCGACCAGCTGACGGTGAAAACCGCGAGCGGCGAATTCTCCGCCCCGCTCACCGAACTGCATGACCCGTGGTGGAACAGCATCGCTCGCGCGATGGCGTGAAATGAAATGTCCCCGCTGACGCATCTCGTCGGTAGCTGGTTGATTGCTTCGGCCACTACCAACAATCCGCGAGATCGCAAGCTGGTGACGATTGCCGGGGTTTTACCGGATGCCGATGGCCTTGGCGTAGTCGCCGATGTCGTCGGCTCTTTTGTTTCCGGCAAGGAATGCACGTTTTATTATTATCAAACGTATCATCATCTGCTGCTGCATGGCTGGCCGGCCGCCGTCACGGTTTCGGTGCTGTTGACATTTTTTGGCAAACAAAAGTGGCGGGTTCTGTTCCTGTGCCTGCTAGCCTTTCACCTGCACCTGCTTTGTGATCTCGTCGGTTCCCGCGGCCCGACCGTCGGCGACCTGTGGCCGATCTGTTATTCCGAGCCGTTGTTCCGGCATCCGATCTGGTTTTGGAAGCATCAATGGAAACTGGACGGCTGGCAGAACCAGACCATTTTCGTTGCTCTCTTCCTTGCCTCGCTCTGGCTGGCGGTGAAGCGCGGTTATTCCTTCGTTGAAGTTGTCAGTTCGCGCTTGGATTCAATCTTTGTCGGCGTGCTCCGCAAGTGGTTTGGCCCTCTGCTGCCCCGCGAAAATCTGACGCCGTGAATCCCCCGCCGGTATTCTAAAAAAGCCTGCGGCTTCCGCCGTGGGGTGCTGGCGCACGGCCGGCAGGTGTCCCGGTGGCTGACGCCGGTTTCACCGGTGGCTTTTGTGGTGGGTGATTTCTTTGTTGAAAGTGCGGTGCGCCACGCGGTCGCTCTTGCGGCGATTCTGCCAGCCGGCTTGTTTCTCGGCTTCGCGAAGGTGGCTGATCTCGTGTTGTAGTTTGACGAAACTGGCATGCCGTTCGCGCGGCAGCGTGCCGGCGGCGACGGCGGCAAGCACGGCGCAGTCCTTCTCCTTCGTATGGGTGCAATCGCGGAAACGGCAGCCGGATGCGAGCGCTTCGATTTCAGGAAAAGTGTCCTTCGCGCCTTCGCTGGCGCCCCAGAGGTGGAACTCCCTCATGCCGGGCGTGTCAATCACCACGCCGCCCTTCGGCAGGAAAATCATCTCGCGCCACGAGGTCGTGTGCCGGCCTTTGGAATCCTGTTCGCGCACTTCAATGGTCGGCATCAAATCTTCGCCGTAAAGCTGGTTGATGAGGCTCGACTTCCCGACGCCGGAGGTGCCGATGAAGGCGACGGTGTCGCCCTTCTTGATTTGCGCGGAAAGTTTTTTCATACCGCGCCCCGTGAGCGCGCAGACCGCGAGCACCAGCGCATCGCCCGCCGCTTGCGTGGCCTCGGCCAGCTTGGCGTCCAGGTCGTCGCACAGATCAATTTTGTTGAGCAGCACCACCGGCCGCGCGCCGCTTTCGCGGCCCATGACGAGCATCCGTTCCAGGCGTGCGGTGTTGAAGGTCGGGTCGGCGGCGGTGACGAGAAAAACGGTTTCGATGTTCGTCGCGAGGATTTGCGCGCTGGTGTTGCGCCCGCTGGTTTTGCGGGTGATTTGTGTGGTGCGCGGCAGCACGGCCTGGATGGCGGCCTTTTCCTCATTCGGCACGAGCTTGATGGCGACCCAGTCGCCGACCTTGGGCAGCTTCGCGTGATCGCCGCGCGCCTCGTGGATGAGTTTGCCGGTGATCTGCGCCGTGAGTTCCGCGTCCACGGTCCACACGCGGTAAAAATGTTTGTCCTCCACCGCGACGCGCGCCGGGATGAAACCTTTGGCGAGGTGTGGCGCGAACTGTTCGTCGCGCGCGGCGTTCCAGCCCAGCTTGGTCAGGCCCATAGGCGGCGGGTTGATTGAATCATGCGTTGTTTTGTCTGTCAGAGAGTTTATTCCCGGCGGGGCAACCTGCAATGGTTATTCTGTCCGCGCCCGAATTCACCTTCGCCCGCGCGTGGATTTTGGTTATCTTGCCGTCCATGGAAAAGAACCGGCTGGAGGCGTTCAGCGACGGCGTCATCGCCATCATCATCACGATCATGGTGCTGGAACTGCACGCGCCGGGCGGCACCACGCTCGCGGCGCTGCGGGAAAAGCTGCCGGTGTTTCTGAACTACGTCCTGAGCTTCATCTACGTTGGCATCTATTGGAACAACCATCACCACATGCTGCACACCGTGAAGCGCGTCAGCGGCGGCATCCTCTGGGCGAACCTGCACCTGCTGTTCTGGCTCTCGCTGTTTCCGTTCGCGACGGCTTGGATGGGGGAAAATCATCTGGCGGCCACCCCCACGGCGGCCTACGGTGTGGTGCTCCTGATGGCGGCCATCGCCTACTTTGTCCTGCAACAGGCCATCATCGCCCGCGAAGGCCGCGATTCGCTGCTCGCGCGCGCAGTGGGCGGCGATTGGAAAGGAAAACTATCGCCGCTGTTATATCTGGGCGCGATTCTGTTGGCGTTTGTGAACGTGTGGCTGGCCGACGGGCTATACATTTTGGTTGCGCTGCTGTGGCTCGTGCCGGATCGGCGCATCGAGAAAATCTTTGAGGGTAAGGCCGATTGAATGTGCTGAACCCCGTTTTCCCGCCGGATTTCTCGCTGGCTACCGCCTCTGGAAAAAACCGGTGCGCGGCGTTTTGACAGCAAAGCTGCCGCGTTCTTGAACTGGGTCCTGAGTTCCCTTGCCTGCCCCGCTGCGCTCTAAGCGGTAAAACATTCTGTTGCCATCTTTGACTGGTAGTGATAATTCTCGGCCTAATCAAATAGGTTTATTAATAGTCGGCCAAAGCCGGCTTTTGCCTGAGCTGCGGTTCGGGCCAGGTCCCGTGAGCGATTCAAACATTGCCATCAATGATCGGGGGAAGCCGTTCCCGGGCGAACGGCCCGGGCTGGCTTCTCCGCGTGAGGCCAATCACCGCTTGGGTGACGGTGGTCTTTGCCCGTGGTTTGAGGCGCAGGTGGAGCGCACGCCTGACGCCGTGGCGGTCGTTTTTGGGTCGCGGTGGTTGACCTACCGCGAGCTGAACCAAAAAGCCAACCAGCTGGCCCGGCACTTGCAACTGCGCGGGGTCGGCCCCGGCACTTTGGTGGGCGTTTGCCTGGAACGTTCGCTGGATTTGTTGGTGGCGGTTTTTGGCCTCTTGAAAGCGGGCGGCGCGTATGTACCGCTGGATCCGGACTATCCCCCGGACCGCATCGCCTACATGCTGGGGAAAACCCGGGCGCCCGTCCTGATTCAGTCAGGGGGCCGGACTAAGTCGTTCGTCGCGCCGCCGGGCGTCACTTCCGTTTGTCTGGAAGGCGACTGGCCGGCCATTGCGCGCCAGTCCGCCGATAACCTGCCCCCGCTTTCCGCGCCGGACCATCTCATTTACGTCATTTTCACTTCGGGTTCGACGGGCCAGCCCAAGGGGGCGGCCGTCCGGCACGGGGGCTTTTCCAACTTGTTGCGGTGGTTTGTCTCCGATTTTGGCATCAACGGACAGGATCACACCTTGCTTTGCAGTTCCATCAGCTTCGATCTCACGCAGAAAAATCTCTTTGCGCCCCTCGTTGCCGGCGGCACGCTGTATTTGTGTCCGCCGGGGCCTTACGATGCGGATTTGCTGGCGCGGATGATTCAGGACCACGGCATCACGTTGATCAATTGCACGCCCAGCGCCTTCTACCCGCTCGTGGAACGGGCCGGCCCCGGGGACTACCCGGCACTGGCCGCGTTGCGGCTCGTGTTCCTCGGCGGCGAAACCATTTCCCTTCCCCGCGTTCGGCCCTGGCTCAACCATCCCCTGTGTCGCGCGGACATCGTCAACACCTACGGCCCGACGGAATGCACGGACATCTGCGCCTTTTACCGGCTGACGCGGGCCAACCACGGCCGATACGGCTTCGTGCCCTTGGGGCGGCCGATCCCCAATGTTCAGCTGGTCGTCGTTGATGACGCTTTGGGGCTTTGCCCGCCCGGCGCCGCGGGCGAATTATGCATCGGGGGGGCGGGGGTTGGCGCGGGGTATCTCCACGATCCCGAAATGACGGCGGCAAAATTTCTCCCTAATCCGTTTTCCTCGGTTTCCGGGAAATATCTTTACCGCACCGGTGACCGCGTGCGGATGCTTCCTGACGGCCAGCTCGAATTTCTGGGCCGGCTGGATCATCAGGTGAAAATTCGCGGCTTTCGCATCGAACTGGGCGAGATCGAGGCGGCCCTGCATGCGCATCCCTCTGTCGCGGGCGCGGTTGTCATGGTCCGCGCCGGCCCGGCTGAGGAAAAAATTCTGGTCGCCTATCTGGTTCCGCGCTGCGCGCCGGCTCCGTCCGTGGTCGAGCTGCGCCGGTTTCTGGCCGACCGCTTGCCGGATTACATGGTGCCGGCGGTGTTCTTTATCCTGGAATCGTTTCCGCTGAATCCCAATGGCAAGGTGGATCGCTCGGCTTTGCCGGATCCCTCCGGGCCCGGTGTGGCGTTGCCCGCGGGCTGCGTGCCGCCCGGTTCGCCCGCCGAGGAGCGGCTGGCCGCCATCTGGTCGGAGGCCTTTGGTCGGAATCCGGTCGGCGTCACCGATAACTTCTTTGACCTGGGCGGCCACTCCCTGCTGGCCGTCCGGATGGTCTGCGAAATCAAGCGGCAGCTGGGCTTGGATTTGCCGGTGCGCCTCATCTATCAGTATTCGACCGTCCGCGAATTGGCAAAAGTGCTGCCGGCCCGCCAGATCACGAGGAAATCTCCCGAGCTGATCCAGTTGCAGGCCGGCCGTTCAGGGCCGGAGGTTTTCTTTCTTATTGATGAGGGCAGCTTGGGTTTGTTCAAGCTGGCTCATTACCTGGACCCGTGCCTGTCCATCTTCGCGTCGGTCGTGCCGTTGCCGGAATCGGCGTTGCGGGCCTCGGCCCAAAAACACTTTTCGGCCTTGCCCTGCCTGGAGGAGTTGGCCGCTGAGCACGTGGCTTTGATCCGGCAGCGACCGCCGTCCGGCCCCGTGATCCTTGCCGGCCACTGTTATGGTGGCATGCTTGGGTTTGAGGTGGCGCGGCAGTTGGCCGCCGCCGGCCTGCCGGTGCCGGGGGTGTTGCTGCTGGATACCTGGATGGCGCAGCCCACTTCCGCATGGCGGAAAAAGGCCTGGCTGAGGGAGCATTTCGGGAAATTGTGGCAGCAGGGCCCGCTTTACCTCTGGCGCAAGGGCCGGCGCCGGTTCGAACTGAAAAAAACCGATCTGGCTTCCCGGCTCGAGCTGGCCATCTGCGACGATTTCAACGTGCATGTGCCGTGGGCCATCATCGCCCGGATCTATGACCATGCTATGAACCATTACCGACCCCGGCCCTTGGCCGCCCGCGGGCTGCTGTTCGTGTCCCAGGATGACTGGTTGTCCAACGCCTACCGGTTGCAGGATGACAGCCTGGGCGCGCGCGGCGTGTTCACCGGCGGCGTGGCCGTGGTCAATGTGCCCGGCAATCATGTGACCGTATTGCATGATGCCAACCTGCCCGCGCTCGCCGGACAATTCGACCGTCACTTGAAAATTTTTTGTCGGGCTTGAGATTCTGGCGAACCCGCGTTAGTTTCAGCTCCGTGCTGGATTTTTATTGATTGAATGTGAAGAACCCCGTTTCCCCGCCGGATTTTTTGCCGCCGCTCGCGCCTCTGCGCGAGGCGTTGCTGGCGCTGCACAAGGCGCTGGTGGATTCCGAGCGCGTCAGCTACGAGCAAAACCTTGGCACCATTCCGTCGGCGAACCATTTCCTGAAACTGCTGACGGATGATCCGTGGTTCGCGTGGCTGCATCCGCTTTCCGAACTCATCGTAACGCTGGACGCGGCGCTCGACGCAAAAACAAAAACGCCGTTGACCGCCGAACTGGCGGCGGCTTTGGTGAAGCGCACCGGCGAATTGCTCGTGGCGTCCGAGACGGGTGAAGGTTTTTCCCGGCATTACTTCGATGCGCTGCAACGCGACCCGGACGTGGTGATGGCGCACGCGGCGGCGGCGAAATGGTTTCGCCCGCGCCGGTGAAATCTTTGCAAACTCGCAGTTGATTTTTTCCCGCCGATTCGCAAAATCTTCGCCCCGGTTTTTGGCCGGGCAAAAATCATTTCACACCACCATGAACGAATTGCAGACCGAAATTGCCGAACTGAAGGAATTCATCGCCGACCTGAAGGCCGACCGCGCGGCGGTGAAGGAAAAGGAGAAGCGCGACGCGTGGACGAAATACGTTTCGCTCTCCGTCGTCATCATCGCCGTCATCGCGGCCATCGCGGCGCAGTGGGGCGGCAAATACAGCAGCCGCGTCCTGACGCAGCTCAACGACGCGACCTTCAACCAGACGCTCGCCTCCGACCAGTGGGCGTATTACGAGGCCAAGTCCGTCAAATTGAAAGCCTACGAAATCGCCCGCGACGAACTGGCGCATTCCGCCAACGCGGCGGACGCCGAGATGGCCAAGCTCATCAAGGCTTACGAGGGGCAGATTGCCAAATATCAGGGCGAGCAGAAGGACATCGAGGCTCAGGCGCATGATCTGGAAGCCAAACGCGATGGGGCCCGCAAGGCCGCCACGACGGCCAGTGGCAAAGGCGGGAAAATGGGGCTGGCGATCTCCTTTTTCTCCGTCGCCGTGGCGCTGGCGTCCATTTGTCTGGTGACGAAGAAAAAGCCGTTGTGGTTCGCGGCGCTGGTTCTGGCGGGCCTTGCCATCGCCGAAATGGTGCTGGCGTGGACGGCGTGAAAATGGCCGGAAAACGGCGGCGGTTTTTCGCGCCGGCCGTTAGTCCGCATTGACTTTTGCGGCGGTAAATGAAACCTTCCTGCCTGCGCGCCCCTGAATTTAATAGTAGGGGGCGCGTAAAAAATCTCGTGGCAGAAAAAGACGATTATTTGCTGGACCTGTTGTGCGACCTCGGCTTCACCGATGCCGGGACTATCGCCAGGGCTCGCGAGGAGGCCGGCGCCGCCGGCGTGGGCGTGGTGGACTTGCTCGTGGCCAATAAGGTCATCCGGCCCGGCGACGTGACGCAGGCCAAGGCCGCGCAGTTCGGCGCGGAAGTTGTCCACCTCGCGAACCTGAAGCTCGAGGACGACGTCATCGCCATCGTCCCGCGCGATATCGCCAAAAAATACCGCGTCATCCCCGTTTTCAAGACCGAAGGCAAGGTGGCTGTGGCCATCGCCGACCCGTCCGACCTGAACACGATTGATTCGCTCACCCATCTGCTGAACGCGGAAATCGAATTGCGCGTGGCTTCGGAGCCGGACATCGAGGCGGCGCTCACCAAATATTACGGCGGCGAAAAGAAGGCGATGGACGCCGGCATCTTCAAGGATGTCATCCAGGAGCTGACCGAGAGCAACGTCGAGGTGAAGGTGGATGACGGCGGCGAAGTCGAGGCCGACGCCCCGCTCATCAAGCTGGTGAACCAGATCATCGTGGACGCGTTCAAGTTGCGCGCGTCGGACATCCACCTCGAGCCGCTCGAAAAAAAATTCCGCCTGCGCTACCGCATTGACGGCATGATGCAGGAGATTCCGGGAAAGACGCCCAAACGCTTGCAGGCGCCGATCATCGCGCGTTTGAAAATCCAGGCGGGCATGGTGATTTCCGAGCATCGCATCCCGCAGGACGGGCGTATCCAGACGAAGATCGGCAGCAAGCTGATTGACCTCCGCGTTTCCTGCCTGCCGACAAACCACGGCGAAAGCATCGTGATGCGTATCTTGGACAAGGAAGGTCTGCGCCTCGGCCTGCCGGAACTGGGTTTCTTGAGCGATGACCAGGCGACGTTCGAGCGCATCATCGCGTTGCCGGACGGATTGCTGCTCGTCACCGGCCCGACGGGTTCCGGCAAGACGACGACGCTGTATTCGTGTTTGAATTTCATCAATCGGCCGGACCGCAAAATCATCACGGTCGAGGATCCGGTGGAATATGTCTTGTCCGGTATCAACCAGGTGCAGGTGAATGACATCGTGGGCTTCTCGTTCGCGATGGCGTTGCGCGCGATTCTCCGTCAGGCGCCCAACGTCGTGATGATCGGGGAAATCCGCGACATCGAGACCGGCTCCATTGCCATCAACGCGTCGCTCACCGGCCATCTCGTTTTCTCCACGCTGCACACCAACGACGCGCCGAGCGCCGTGACCCGCCTGATTGACATCGGGGTGAAGCCGTTTTTGGTCGCGTCGTCCACGCGCTGCCTCATGGCGCAGCGGCTCGTGCGCAAAGTCTGCAAGAAATGCGGCGAGCCGTATCAGCCGACGGAAAACGAGATGCGCGCCTTGAGCATCACACCCGATCATCTGAAGACCGCCACGCTCCTGAAGGGCCGCGGCTGCGCCAACTGCTCGAACACCGGCAACCGCGGGCGCTTCGGCATTTTTGAAATTTTCATCATTGACGACGAGGCGCGGAAATTGATTTACGACAAGGTGTCATCGTCCGTCCTGCGCGCCCGCGCCCGCGAAATGGGCATGCGCACCCTGCGCGAGGACGGCATCCGCAAGGTGCTCGCCGGCCTCACGACGGCCGACGAGGTCATCCGCTCGACGATCGGCGACGATGCCTGACGCCGGGAGAAATTCTATTTTATATGTCCTATTCGATGTCTGATTTGCTGCAGTTGGTCGTGTCCGAGGGCGCGTCCGACCTGCATATTCGTGTGGCCGCGCCGCCGGTGATCCGCGTGCATGGCATTCTGCACCGCGTGGAGGGCCCCCAGCTCCGGCCGGAGGACTCCGAGGAATTGATGCGCAGCATCACCTCCGAGGAGCACATCCAGAATGTGCGCGAACGCGGCGGGGCGGACTTCGGTTTTGCCTTCGGCGACGCGGCGCGGTTCCGCGTGAGCGTGTTCAAGGAGAAGGGCAATTTCG
>CAYUGC010000139.1:0-9446 GCA_964444085.1 uncultured Bifidobacteriaceae bacterium
GGCAGCCGCCGCCCATGCCGCGCAGAAACGCGCGCTCCGCCGTCACCGCGTGGAAGGTAGGCGGATGATTCAGCCGTTCGACAATTTTCCCGATGCGGTCGTCGCCTGTGCGGATCTCGATGCCAATCGCACCCTGACCAACGCATGGCAGCATCACGTCCAAATCCAGAACCGTGGCGAGCATGCCCGCCGGCACGGCATCGCCGCTGATGGTGCCGTCGGCGTTGATCTTGAAACTCAGCCGCGTCAGGCCCGCGAGCGCGAGGATGGTCGCGTCCACGTTTTCGTTGTCGGCGACCTTTTGCATCCGCGTGGCGACGTTGCCGCGAATTTCGACGATGTTCAAATCGGGACGCACCGCGAGCAGTGACTGTTTCCGCCGCGTGCTGCTGGTGGCGATGGTGGCGCCCGGCGGAAAATCCTTCAGCGTCGCGTGGGCTTTGAAACCGCGCTTGGCGGAAAAACCGTCCGCGCGATAAATCAGCACGTCGCGCACATCTTCGCGCTTGGGGGTGGCGGCGAGATACAGGCCGGCCGGCAGTTCGGTGGGCAAATCTTTCAGGCTATGGACGGCGAGGTCGGCCGTGCCGGCGAGCAACGCCACTTCGAGTTCCTTCGTGAACAATCCTTTCGGCAGGCTGGGGTCGGTCTTGGCCATCGAAGCCTTCTGCAATTTGTCGCCGGTGGTCTTAATGATCTGCAACTCGAACCTCAATTCAGGAAACGCGGCGCGGCACAGCGCGGCAATCATGTTCGACTGCGCCAGCGCCAGCGCGCTGCCGCGCGTGCAGATGATGATCGGCTTTTCAGACATAAAAATTGAACCACAGATTCACACGGATGAACACGGATGAAAAGAAAACAAAGTTTTTATGGCTTTGGAATCCGTTTTTATCTGTGTTTGTCCGTCGTTGAAAACTTGTTCGCCGCCAGCAATGCCGCGACCTTCTCGGCGATGATCTGGTTGCAACGGTCAAGCTCCTCGTGGCGCAGTTTCAGATATTCGTCGGCGATGGCTTTCAGGTCGTCCACGTTGTAGAGATACACGTTTTCCAATTTGCTCACCGCCGGGTCAATATCGCGCGGCACGGCGATGTCCACCAGCAGCAGCGGACGGTTCTTGCGCCGGCGCATCAGCGGCTCCAGCTTGGCGCGGTCGAGGATGTGCGTCGTGGCGGCGGTGCTGCTCACGGCGATGTCAATGCGCTCAAACACTTCCGGCCATTGCTCAAACGGGACGGTGCTCGCGCCCTCGCCCAGTTCGGCGGCCAAGGCCTGCGCGCGTTCCGGCGAACGGTTGGTGACGGTGATCTTCTGGACGCCGCGTGATTGCAGGGCGCGAGCGGTCTTCTCGCTGGTCTCACCGGCGCCGATGACAAGGACTTCGTGTTCGGCGAGCGAGGAAAAAATCTTCTCCGCCAGTTCCACGGCGGCGGACATCACAGACACGCTGCCACGCTGGATGTTTGTCTCGGTGCGGATGTGCTTGGCGACGTTGAACGCGCGCTGGAAAGCCCTGTTCAGCCGCGCGCCGGTGTGCTTGTGCGTGAAGGCGAGGTCGTAGGCTTTCTTGAGCTGGCCGAAAATCTCCGTCTCGCCGATGACCATGGAATCAAGCCCGGCGGCGACCTTGAACAGGTGGTGCAGGCTGTGCGGCTCGGCAAAGGTGTAAAGTTCATCGCCGAGTTCTCCGTCGTAGGCGTGATGCTCGACGAAGAATTTTTTGACGCGCGCAAAAAACTGGTCGTCCGGTGCGAGCGCGGTGGCGGCGTAGATTTCCACGCGGTTGCACGTCGAGAGCACGACGCCCTCGGTGACGAGGCCGGATTCGCGCAGCTGCTTCAACGCTTCCGGGATGTTGCTTTCAGGAAAGGCGAAGCGTTCGCGCAGTTCGACAGGCGCGGAGCGATGGCTCAGACCGATGACGACGACGCTCATTTAATTGTGCAGGACAGAGAAATGGTTGGTGATGCCGAACGTCAGCAGCAGGAACGCGAACGCGATGACGACGCCGAGGGCGAAGCGCCGCGCCGGGCGTCCAAAAAATTTGTGCGCGACGAGCATTTCGAGATACACCAGCCACAGCAGCGCCGACCAGATGACCTTGGCGTCGGCGAAATAACTCGCGCCGTCCTTGCGCGGCAACTGGCTGCCCGCCACCAGCCCGATGGTGAGCAAAACAAAACCGACCATCGTCAGCCGCGTGGTGATGACTTCGAGCCGCTGAATCGAAGGCAGGAACGACAGCAGCGCACGGAGCTTGTGCATCTTCAGATCGTGCTGCTGCGCGAGAAACATCATCGCCGCCACCGCCGCGAGGCCGAACGCGCCGTAGGCTTGCAGAATGGTCGCCGCGTGCAGGCTGCGCAGCGCGCCGGTGAATTCCGGTTTCGGCCCATGCACATCCAGCGACGGCATCAGCGCGAACACGCCGACGGTGAACAGCACTGGCGCGGCGAAGGCGCAGATGAATTTGAATTTTGGCAGCAGCGCATACACGAGCGAGGCGAGGCCGAGCGCCCACAGCAGAAATGTCGTCGCCTCGTAGAGATTGTTGACCGGGCAACTGTGCAGCGTCAGGCCGCGTTTCAGCATGGAACCGGTGTGCAAGGCTACGCCGGCGGCGAGCAGAAAATAATTCACCCAGTCGTCGCGGCGAAAACCTTTACGCCAGAGGAAAAGGGAATAAACCGTCGCGCTGCCATAAAACAGCACGGCGAAAAAAAACAAATGCCGGTCAGTGAACCAAGCCATGCGGACAGGTTAAAGGCGGCGACGAATGGTGCAAGCGGCAATTCGGAGTCGCCGGGCCGGGCTTCACACTAATCCGGCGACGGTTGGCGGCCACCGGATTTGCCGGTCACCGCTCCTTGTAAATAACATCCACGGCCAGCGCAGCGGCGAGCAGCAGCGTGGTCCGTTCCGGCGTGGGATCCTGGTTCAACGCCAGCATGTAGTTGTCAGCGGATGTGAACAGCTCCTTGCCGATGCCCGCCCATTTCTTGGTGATGGTGCCGAGTTCGATTTCAGATTTGTCCAGGAAGCGGAAATTCCAGCCCTTCCAATCACCTTTGACCTGGGCGACTTCATTATCCGTGGCGTCAAAGACATAAAAACCGCCGCCAAACGAAAACGCCTTGCTCCGAAACCAACCGACCTGCGCGCCCCGGACGTCGCAGACCCTCACCTTGGAGCGGAAGAGGGAGAAGCCGCGCTGGATGGAGAACTGCAACTGGCTTTCATCCTCGTGATTGCCGCCGGCATAGATGAAGACCTTGGTGGGCAGCATCTGCTTGTTGACCAGCAGGCGCAGGATCTGGATGAGCGCGCCCGGCTTTTCCTTGGCGATGCCGATCTGTTCCTGCGACTGCGGATCAAGTATGTCGTAGGTGTCGGACAGTTTCAGGAACCCGACATGTTCCCGGATGAAATAAGTTTTTCGATTTAGCATGGTGTTCCCTTGGTGGTGTGAAGGACAAAGGAAACTGATAATAAGCGGTGGTTGTCAATTGAAAAACTAAAAGAGCGCGTTGGTGATGGACGCCGTAAACGGCCAGTTGATTCCGAATTTGAACCGACGGCGAAATGGATTACTTTCCGGCTGTGAAACTCCGCGTTGTTCTCGTTATCCTGATTGCCAGCGGCTGGCTGGTGCCCGCGCAGACGAATGCGCCGGCGTTTGATGTCGGTGAGTTGGACGTGGACACGGTCATGGACGCCGCGACGCAGTTCGCGCAGGACAATCTCGACGACAATGTGCTCAAGGCTTTGCAGGACGTGGACCGTGACAAGGTGGCAGACTTTCTGAAAAGCTTTCAGTCCTCCCTCAACGGCGATTCCGTGGTGGACGTCGCGCCGTTGAAGGACGCCGCCAACACCGTCCTGCCTCTGCTCGACGCGCACGCGGAGACGCAGCCCTACGCCGCGTGGCTGCGAGCGCGGCTGGATTACTTCGACGCGGCGAAGGAACTCAAGAATCTCCCGCCGCCACCGCCGGGCACCAACATCCCGCCGCGCGTGGCGAATCCCTCGTTCGCGGCGGAGCAGGAAATCTGGATCAAGAAAGTTTCGCCGCGACCGTGGCCGGCGGCGGCGAAAAAATTCGTGCCTGCGCTCAAACCCGTTTTTCTCGCCGAAGGCGTGCCGGCGGAACTCGTCTGGCTCGCGGAAGTCGAGTCCGGTTTTGATGCGCACGCCCGCAGTCCGGCGGGCGCGGTCGGGATGTTTCAGCTCATGCCGGCGACCGCGAAGAATCTGGGCTTGAGCCTCTTTCCGTTTGACCAACGCAAGCAGCCGGAAACCGAAGCCCGCGCCGCCGCGAAATATCTCCGACGGCTGCACACGCAGTTTGGCGACTGGCGGCTGGCGGTGGCCGCCTACAACTGCGGCGAAGGCACGGTGGGAAAATTATTGAAGCGCCATCACGCGACGAGTTACGAAGGCATTGCCACCTATCTGCCGGCGGAAACCCAGATGTATGTGCCGAAAGTCGAGGCGACCGTCGCGCACCGCGAAGGCGCGGCGCTGGAGAAGTTGAAAGCCGTCTAAATCCGATACAGCGAACCGTCCGGCGACAGCGTTGCGACCAAATTGTAAACATCCCGCTGCGCGCAGAATGCCACATCGTCGCGCAAGTCGGGCAAGGCCAGCAGCCGCCGGCCATTCTTCGCACGGCCCAGGGCGGCAAGCAAATCCAGCTTGGCAGCCTGCCAACTTTTTGAGGCACTCTCTGCTGCCGCCGTCAAGGTGGGGCGAGCGTCCCACCGAGCCGTCAATAATTCCACCAGCGCACCCGCCGCCAGCACGTCCTCATCGGCCACGTCGTTGCCGGTGCCGGCGCAGACGAGCAGGATTTCCGGTGGCGACTGCGCCAGTAGATATTCCGCCGTGACGCCGAGGTTCAGAAACGAGCCGGCCAGCACCAGCTTCGCCCAAGCGCACGACTGCAACGCGCGGGTGCCGTTGGTGGTGGTGCTGACGAGGGTCTGCCCACGCACGCGTTCCGGCGCGAACTCGCGCGGTGAATTGCCAAAATCAAAATCCGTTCCGCTCGACTGCGCGGCGCAGATGCGCACGCCGTCGCGTTCGCCCGCGAGCCGGTAGGCGGGGTGCTGCCGGCGCAAGGCGACGGCCTCGGTGATTTCGCTGACGGGAATGATTTTCACCGCGCCGTGATGCAGGGCGGTGACAAACGTGCTGGTCGCGCGGAGAATATCGAACACCACGCAGGCGGCACCGCGCAAATCGCGATTGGCAAGCGCGGGCAGTTCTAGCGGCGAAAGCAGCGCATCAATTTTCATCGCGGTGAATACTATTTCAATCTCGTCCGCATGTAATGGAAAAGATACTGCTGCGCATAGCCGGCGTGTGGCCCGAAATGCGTGTCGGCAAACCGCCGCAGCCGTTTCTCACTCGCGTGGCGTTTTGGAAAATAGAGCTCCTGCAAGGCGCGCTCAATCCACACGTCCACCGGGAATGCCGTATCAAACCCGTAGCCGAAGAGCAGCACGCAGTCGGCGATCTTCCCGCCGACGCCGCGCAACGTCATCAGTTCGGCGCGGGCGGCGGCGTAATCAAGCGTGCGGATTTTTTCCAAGTCAAAACTGCCCTCGGCAATCTGCCGCGCGGCATGCAACAGACTCGTCGCGCGAAACCCCATTTTGCAGGCGCGCAGTTCGGCTTCCGAACACGCGGCGATTTTTTCCGCCGTGGGAAAGGTGACGGGCAAGGTCGGCGTAGCGGCTTTCGGTAGAAAGCCGCATTTATCACTTTGCAAGGATTTGCGGCGCTCTGCCGAGACGCCGCTACAAGGCTCCCCGAATCGTTCGCAGAGCAGAGCGACGATCTGGCGAATTTGGACAATCTGCTTCGTCGAAGACAGGATGAACGACGCCAGACATTCCCACGGTTCCTGCCGCAGCAGCCGCAGCCCGCGACACGCGGCGGCGGCGGCCCGCATCGGTTCGTCGTCAGGAAAAGTTTTCAGTATGTCGGCGAGCACCACGTCGGTCTGGAGAAATTCGCGGAGGAAACTCCAGTCATTGACGGGCGCGGCGGCACAGGCGTGAAGGCCAGCTTCCGTTTGCGTGAGCTGGAGAAAATGTTGGCCGACGACGCCCGACCAACTCTCGCCGTCGCGTTGCCAGCGGAAGACCTGGCCGGAATCCAGCGTGGCAGTGAGGTCGTAATTGGTGACCGGCAGCAGGATTTCGGACGCGGCCATTTATTTTTCCGTTTTCCGTTTTCCGCTTTCCGGTTGCAACAGATTCGGCAGGCGGGCGTAGGCTCTGGGAAAATATTTTTTGCCAACCACGTTCCACAGCATCTGCAACAGCACCACCAGCGCCACGGCGTAGCCCGCACCAAGAATCGCGCCCGCCGTGACATCGGCAGGATAATGCACGCCGTTGTAAATGCGCGAGAACGCCACCAGCGCCGCCAGCAACAACAGCCAGAGCGCGCGGCGGCGGTAAAATAAAAACCCGACGGTGGCGAGGGCGAACCAGTTCGCCGAATGTGCGGAAGGAAAACTGTGGCGGTTGGCGTTCGCCGGCAGCGAGCCGTCCGGCAACGGCGTGACGTAGCCGATGCCGTGGGTGTCGAACCGGCGCAGTTGCGGCACATACAGCCGCGCATCCTTGAGCACCACGAACGGACGCGGGCGCAGCACGCTGTCCTTCACCGTGCCTATGACCAGCGGGTCGCCGAGCGTGACGACCAGCACCATCAAGGCAAGACAAACGCGGAGCCGCACAGAGCCAAACCACAACAGCAACGGCACGCCGATGATGGCGACGGCAAGCCAGGGAACGTGGTAGCCGCTCAACTTGGGCATGAGCCAGTCGAAGACGGGGTTCACGAAACTGACGTTCAGGAAACGGAACAGTTCGGTGTCGGTTTGCAGCAGCCAATCCATGTTGGCGAAGTCAGTTGGCGGCGCGCCGGAAGGAGTTTTCCATGCGCGTCAGTAATTGATGAGCGAACGGATGGGAATGCCGGCCAGCTTCTCACGGCCATTGAGAAAATCCAGTTCGATGAGGAAGCCGGCTTCGAGAATTTTCCCGCCGAGTTTCTGCACCAGCGCAACGGCGGCAGCGGACGTGCCGCCCGTGGCGAGCAGATCATCAATCAGCAGCACGCGCGCACCGGGCTTGAGGGCGTCGGTGTGCATCGCCACGGTGGCGTGGCCGTATTCCAGCGCGTAATCCTGCTCGATGGTCGAGAACGGCAGCTTGCCCTTCTTGCGCACCGGCACAAAGCCGGCGTGCAACCGGGTCGCGGCGGCGGCGGCGAAGATAAAACCGCGCGCGTCAATCCCCACCACGGCATCCACGCTGCCGGGAGAAAACTTGGCGGTGAGCAGTTCGATGGCCCCGGCGAACAGCCGCGCATCGGCCAGCACGGGCGTGATGTCCTTGAACTGGATGCCCGGCTTGGGAAAGTCCGGGACATTGCGGATGGCGGCGGCGATTTCAGCGGCGGTGACGGAGGACGGCATGGTTCAATCTTCCTTGTGCTTGGTCTTTTCGAGCTTCTCAATCATCTTGCGGAGCTTGCGTAGTGCAAGATTTTGGATCTGGCGGACGCGTTCGCGCGTGACGCCGAACTTTTCACCGACCTCTTCCAAAGTTTTTTCATTCCCGCCGTCGAGGCCGAAGCGATAGCGCAAAATCGTCGCCTCGCGGTCATCGAGGTGCTTGACCATGTCCTGCAACATCCCGGTGACGGTCTTGTCCTCCAGCTCGTCGTAGGGGTTCACGGCGCGGTCGTCCTCGACGATCTCGGAATAAGTGTTGGAATCGTCATCGCCCACCGGCGCGTCCAGCGACGCGGGCCGGATGGACGCGGTGCGCATCATAGAAACGCGCGCGGCGGTGGTGCCGAGTTCGGCAGCCAGTTCCTCATCGGTCGGTTCGCGCCCAAAAAGTTCCTGCAGCTTGATCGCCATGCGCCGCATCTTGGAAATTTTGTCCACCAGATGCACCGGCAAGCGGATGGTCTTGGATTGGTTGGCCAGCGCGCGCTTGATGGACTGCTTGATCCACCACGAACCGTAGGTCGAAAGCTTGCCGCCCTTCGCCGGGTCGAACCGCTCGACGGCCTTCATCAAACCGATGTTGCCCTCGGAAATCAAATCCAGCAGCGGCAAACCGATGCCGTCATAGTCGCGCGCGATTTTCACGACGAGCCGGAGGTTGGCCTTGATCATGTGCTCGCGCGCCTTCTTGTCGCCCTTCTTGATGCGCGCGGCCAGCTCAATTTCCTCCTGCGGCGTGAGGAGTTTCACCTGGCCGATTTCGCGGAGATAAAGCTTGATGGCGCTTTCGCTGTCCTGCCGCTCGACTTCGCGTCGGAGAAATCGGGTGGTGTCGCCCTCGGTGGGCGGCTTGATGGGCGCGTCGGCGGGAATGACGTAGGGAGCTGGCGCGGGCGCGACGACGGCAGGTTTGGCCGGGGCGGAAACTTTTTTCTTCCGTTTCGCCGGCGCGGGCTTGCGTTGGATTATTTTGGCCACCATGAGTTCGCAAAATTAAGCGTTCACCGCCCAGCGGCAAGCAAATAACTTCAATTCCGGCTGCCGCGCGCGGCGGAAATGTAATACAGCAGCATCAAAACCGAGCTGACCAGCGCGGCGACGTAGGTAAGCGCGGCGGCGTTCAAGACTTTCGCCACACCGGCGCGCTCGCTCTCGCGCACGAGGCCAAGGCGGAAAAGCTGCTCCTTGGCGCGGGCGCTGGCATCGTATTCCACCGGCAGCGTGATGAGCTGGAACAAGGTGATGACGGAGAATAGGACGATGACGATCGGCAGCGCGAATTTCATTCCGTGCATGATCCAGCCGAGAAACAAAATAATTCCGTAGGCCGAGCTGGAAAACTGCGTGACCGGCACCAGCGCCATGCGCAAATTGAGCATCGCATAGGCCGCCTGATGTTGCAGCGCGTGGCCAGACTCGTGCGCCGCCACACCGACTGCCGCGATGGAGTTGCCGTGGAAATTGTCCGACGACAAAAACAGCGCGCGCTTCGTCGGGTCGTAATGGTCGCTCAAATGGCCTTCGACTTCCTCGACCGGCACATCGGTGAGACCGGCGTTGTCGAGGATGCGCCGCGCCGCCTGCGCACCGGTCAGGCCGGATTCCACCGGCACCTGGCTGTATTTGCCAAAGGCGGAATGCAGTTTCATCTGCGCCCAAATGCCGATGAGCATTCCGGGCAGCATCACGAACGCGAGATATTTCCAGTCGAGCCACATAAAATTATTTCAATCAGTGAATGGACAAGGCCGGCGGAGAATCATTCAAACTGTCCGCCTCCCGACGGACGAAATTAAAGCATAAAAACCGGCACGGCGCAACCAGCTCACATTCTGATTTGGAGTGCGGCGACTTGTCGCCGCTTTCCGACTGGGAGACATGTCTCCCAGTTCCAAAGCGCGGACGTGTC
>CAYUGC010000140.1:0-9423 GCA_964444085.1 uncultured Bifidobacteriaceae bacterium
CGCGGTTGAGCGCGGCTTCGAGGTCTTCCTTCTGGCGCATGAGGATTTTCTGCATTTCCTTCGCGGCCTTGTATTCGTGGTTCTCGCGCAAATCGCCGTAGCTGCGCGCGATGGCGATTTCCTTCGAGTTGGCCGGGATTTTTTTCTGCACCAGCTCCTCGTATTCCTTGCGGCGGCGTTCGAGGCTTTCCCACGAGACGAGCAGCGCGGCGTCCTGCTTGGTCTGTTCGCCGCTGACAAGCGATTGCACGGCGGGATGCGCCTTGACGAGGCGCGCGAGCAGCGAGCGCTTGTCCATGTCGTCGAATACCGGCGACAATTTCAGCGCGCGCGTCAAATCCTTGATGATCTCGATGTCGGCGCTAGCCGTGAGTTCGGCGATCAACGCCTGATCTTCTAAAATGTAATCGCGCAGGCGGTTCGAGCGCTTCTCCTGGAACTGGTCGCGCTCCATCGAGGTGAGCATCGCGCGGAACACTTCCGGGCCGAGGATGTCCACGAAATCTTCCGTGCGTTCGCGGGCGAACCACAGCAACAGTTCGCTGCTGGCGGTGTGCTGGCTGATGAGCTTGGACAGCGTTTCCTTGAGCAGATCGAGCTTGCCGTTGTGGACGAGCAGGCTGGCAATTTCCTTGGCCAGTTTCGCGGAAACAAAATTCAGCGCGCTGCGCAGCGTGTCCACCCACTTGTCGGGATTCGCGGATTTGTAGGATTCCAGCGCGCGATGATGTTTCGCGGCGGGGATGGCTTCGAGCAGCGGGCCAAACTTGATGCCCTCCTGCGCCCAGACCTGCGCGGCGGTGACCTCGCCGGCGACGGGTTGCAGACCGGTGGCCTCGCACAGTTCGTCGCGCGCAAAAATCGCCTCCAGCGCCACCGCCGTCTGCGTGCGCTGATAAGCAATGATGTCGGGGTTCAGCGCCGCGATGACTTCGTTCGCCGCCGCCGCCTTGTCCTTCAAATCGGGAACGACCTTGAGCATTTCCGCCACGACGAGAATGCGCGCCTTCAAGCCTTTTGCTGCGCGGAAATCCGTAAGCAACCGGTCTTGCAGCGAGATTTCCTGCGTCTGATAGACAATCGGCTCGGTTTTTTTCGTCGGCACGACAAAATGGCCGTCCTTTTTCATCTCACGGCGCGCGACTTCCCACCATTTTTTCCAGTCGTCGGCCATCACGTCCGGCACGAGCACGGACTGGATTTGATCCGCCGCGGCCCGGCCGCCGAAGCTGTTCAGGACGATTTTGATGAGGTCAATGTGATGCGCCGCGAGGTGGCGCACCGCTTCCAAGTCGGCCGCCTTGCGCGCGAGGATGTGATCCTTCGCCACCGGCTTGAGCTGCTCCGCCGCGAACGCCAGGTCCATCGTGTGGCCGGCCTTGCTGATGAAATCAATCGTGAAGCGCGCGAACACCGTGTCCACCGCCTTGATGCGCCCGAAACCCCAGCTCCGGTGCGTGCAGCAGCCGGCCTCGGCCAGTTGCGTCAATGCCGCCACGTGCCGGCCCTCGATTTTTCCCGCCGCCGCCATTTTTTCGAATTCAGCTTTCATAAATTTTTTGTCTCGCTTCGCGCAAGATGAATCTCTTTATTAAAGTTGTTGAACGACCAAAATCCAAGACAAATTGCGGCGAGAGTTCTCTCGCAGCGCCTGACCAGCGGTGAATTCACCGAAAACCTGCTCGAAACCGCGCTGGCCGCCGCGCGGCTTTCGCCCGCCGACCGCGGGCTTTGCCATGAACTCGTCGGCGGTGTGGTGCGCTGGCAGGCCACGCTCGACTGCCTCATCGCGCGCAAGACCGCGCCCGGACGCGAGCAGCGCCCCGCGCTGCAAAATCTTTTGCGCCTCGGCCTCTACCAGATCTTCTGGCTCGACCGCATCCCGCCGCACGCCGCCGTCCACGAGACCGTCGAGCAGGCCAAACGCTCCGGCTACACGGGCCAGGCCGGCTTCATCAACGCCCTCCTGCGCGGTTATCTGCGCGAGGCCGACGAGATCAAAAAAATCCTCGCCGACATGAAAATTTCCCAGCCCGCGCTCGGCTGGTCGCATCCCGAATGGCTGGTGGAAAAATGGCGCAAAAATTTTGGCGACGAGAAAACGCGGCAGCTTTTGGAGTGGAACAACACGCCGCCGAAAACCTTCGCCCGCGTGAACGCGCTCAAGACCGACGCCGCCAAACTCATCGAACGCTGGCGCGAGGAAAACGTGGAATATGATTTTTGCACGCGCGACTGGACCGGGGAAAATCTGGCGTTTGAATTGAAAGCGCATCCGCCGTTGAACCGGCTGGCGAGCCTGCGCGACGGCTGGTTTTATGTGCAAGACCCCAGCACGCTGCTCGCGCCGGCGCTGCTCGCGCCGCAGGCCGTCGAGAACATCCTTGACGCCTGCGCCGCGCCCGGCGGCAAGACGACGTTCCTCGCGCAGTTGATGAACAACGCGGGCAAGATCACCGCCTGCGACATCGAGCCGAACCGGCTGAAGCTCGTCCGCGAAAACTGCGCGCGCCTCGGCGTGACCAACGTGCAGATGCCGCTGCCCGCCATCATCAATCCGCAATCGGTGCCGCTCTACGACCGCATCCTGATTGACGCGCCGTGTTCCAACACCGGCGTGATGCGCCGCCGCGTGGATTTGCGCTGGCGGATTTCGCCGGAGGAAATTTCCCGGCTGCAAAAGACGCAGTTGCAATTGCTCAATCAGGCCGTGCCCAAACTCAAGCCCGGCGGCCTCATCGTTTACAGCACTTGCAGCCTGGAACCGGAGGAAAATTCCGAAACGGTGAAACAGTTTCTCGCCGCGCAGCCGAATTTCTCGCTCGAAACCGAACGCCAGTTGCTGCCGTTTGCCGACGGCGTGGACGGCGCGTATGTGGCGCGCCTGAAACATTCCGCCTGAATTTGCCTTATGGAACTCGACCTCGAAAAGGAATACGCCGACCGCGCCTATCCGATTCTCGCCAGCCTCGTCACGCCGCGCCCGATTGCGCTGGTGACGACCCTCAGCGCCGACGGCAAGGTGAACGCCGCGCCGTTCAGTTTCTTCAACCTGCTTGGCGCGAACCCGCCCATCTGCGCCTTTGCCCCCGGCGACCGCGACGACGGCACGCCCAAGGACACCGCGCGCAACGTCCGCGCCATGCATGAATTCGTCGTGAACCTCGTGGACGAAGCCATCGCCGAAGCCATGAACCAATGCGCCGCCGCGCTGCCGTTCGGCGAAAGCGAACTCACCCGCGCCGGCCTGCACGCGGCGCCGTCGTCCGTGGTGAAACCGCCGCGCATCGCCGAAGCGCCGGCAAGTTTGGAATGTGTCGAATGGGGCACGCTGCAAATCGGCGGCAACCGCGTCGTCATCGGCCTCATCAAGCGCGTGCATCTGCGCGACGAATTGTTTGATGTGGAAAAGAAACGGGTCCGGACGGAAAAGCTTTTGACCATCGGCCGCATGGCTTCGCCACACTGGTATTGCAAGACGAGCGAGCGCTTCGAGATGATCCGCCCGGACTGACGTTTTTTACAGAAGCGAACAAAGATAACGAAGCTAAAGTTCCGCTTTGTTGGCTTTGTTTCCTTCTGGGCAATCCGGTGAAGTTTCCGCCATTTATTTCCAGATGTTCCAAAAATCCTCGAAGCTCTGCCGCTCCCGCACCAACCGCAGGCCGCGTTCTTCATGCCACACCACCGCCGCGTGGCCGTGCGAAAATCGGGTCTCCCACGGAATGTGATACGCGCCGGCATCCAGCCAGACCAAATGGTCGCCGGCGCGCAGCGAACGCGGCAGCGGCATCCGCGCCAACTGGTCAAACGCCATGCACGTCGGGCCGTAGACAACGGTCAAAACTTCCGCGCCGCTGCGCTCCGGCACGGTTAAAATCCGGTGCTGTTCCCACAGTGACATCAGCGCGTTCAGCGTGCGGCCGCCGTCGCAAATCAATTGGCGCACGCCGCGCCGTTCCTTCACGTCGAGAATTTTCACCACCAGCGCGCCGCTGCCGGCGCTGACCCAGCGGCCGTTCTCCAGCCAGATTTCGCGCAGGCCGGGAAATGATTTCGCCGCTTGCCGCAGCATTTCGGCAAACGCGCGCAGGCCGAATTCGCCGTCGAAAACCTTGCCGCCGCGCGTCCGCACCTGGCGTTCCGGCAGGCCGCCGCCGATATCAAGATGCCGCGGGCTGAACCTCGCCGCCCGGCAAACTTCCGCCACTTCGGCGATGGCGCGCTCGTAAATTGCGACGGAAGAAACATTCGTGCGTAGGTGAAAATGGACGGTTTCCATTCGAACTTTTGCGCGCAGGAGTTTTTTGATGGCGGTCACTGCCTCGTCCGGCGTGAAGCCGAACTGCGTGGGGAACTGCGGGTTTTCGGGGTCAAACTCCTCGCCTGTCAAAATGCGGACGCCGCACCGCCAGTTCAATTTCTTGGCGAGCGGCAGCAGCGCGACCAGTTCGGCAGGCGAATCGAAATTGACGGAAAGATTGCGGAGCGGAGTGCCGGGCGCCGTCCCGGCGTGTTGAAGTTTGTCGGCCAAACTTGCCGGGACGGTGCCCGGCGCTCCGCCAAATTTTGGCAGCCAGTGATGCTTGGCCGGGCCGTTGACCAGAATGTTTTCCGGCGCAAAACCTTCGGCGAGCGCGGCGCGCAGTTCAAATTCGCTGACCACCTCGACGCCTTGACCCCGCTCGCCCCACCAGCGGAGCAGCGGCGCGACGGGCTGGGTTTTGCACGAAAGCCAATGCCGGAAAGCAATTTTCGATTTACGATTTTCGATTGCCGATTGAAAACCGGCGGCGGCAAGCGCTTCGTCCAATTCGGCGATCCGTTCCGCAATCGGCCGAGCGGAGCACAGGTAAAACGGCGTGGGGGGAGAAAGCGAAAGCGCCTCGCGAACGAGGCGCTTCCAGAATTGAATCGTTTCGGGCGGATGGCCGAAATCCAGCTTGACCGGCGTCTTCATGGTGGCCAGTCCGGCACGGACTCACATGCCCATGATCGAATAGCCGCCGTCCACGTAGATCACCTGGCCGGTGATGCAGGCCGCGCCGTTGCTGGCGAGGAAGACGCCGGTCGCGCCCAGTTCCTCCGGAATCAGATTGCGTTTCAAGGGCGAGCGTTCCTCGTAGGTCTTGAGCATCGCGCTGAAGCCGCTGATGCCGCGTGCGGCGAGCGTGTTGACCGGGCCGGCACTGATGCAGTTGACGCGGATTTTCTTCGGGCCCAAATCGTAGGCGAGATAGCGCGTGCTGGCTTCGAGCGAAGCCTTGGCCACGCCCATGACGTTGTAGTGTGGCACGACTTTTTCCGCGCCAAAATAGCTCATGCCAATGATGCTGCCGCCGTCGGTCATCAGCGGTTCGGCGGCGCGGGCGAGCGCGACGAGCGAATACGCGCTGACATTGTGCGCGACCAGATAAGCGTCGCGGCTCGTGTCCACGAAACGGCCTTCCAGCGCGGCCTTCGGCGCGAAGGCGACGGAGTGCAGGAGCAGGTCCAATTTGCCAAATTTTTCGCCGACGGCCTTGAAGACGCTGGCAATGTCCTCGTCCTTGGTCACGTCGCACGGCAGGATGAGCGTGTCCGCGCCGAACGTGCTGGCAAGTTCCTCGACGTTTTCCTTCACGCGTTCGCCCTGGTAGGTGAAGGCGAGCTTCGCGCCTTCCGCCGCCCACGCCTGCGCGATGGCCCAGGCGATGGAGCGTTTGTTGGCGACGCCGAACACAATACCCGTTTTTCCTTCAAGCAATGGCATAATAAAAAATAATCGTTGGATTAAACCGTCTTCCAGCATGGCAAATTCCCCCGACGACGGCAATTCCATTCTGGCTTACGGCTCGACGGGCGCGGCCGGGGCGGCTAGATTTGCCGGATGGACAGCAACCTGGCCGACGGCCTGATTCAATACCTGATGCTGGTGGCGCTGCTAACGTTCCACGAGTTTGGCCACGCCTGGACCGCGATGAAATGCGGCGACGACACCGCGCGCCTGCAGGGCCGCGTCTCGCTGAACCCCATCGTGCACATTGACCCCATCGGCACGGTGCTGCTGCCGCTGCTGATGATCTTCATGCCGGGCGCGGGGCGTTTTCTCATCGGCTGGGCCAAGCCGGTGCCGGTGAATCCCCACAATCTCAACCAGCCCAAGCGCGACGACATTCTGGTAACGATGGCCGGACCAGGGATGAATTTGTTGCTGGCGATAGTTTTAATGGGAATGGCGCAAATTGGTTTGGCGCTTCACTCGCCAAACTTTGTCTTATATTGCATCGGCGCGGCTTCCTTGAGCTTGATACTCTGTTTTTTCAATTTGATTCCGGTGCCGCCGCTCGACGGCTCGCACATCATGCGCGTGGCGACAGGAATGAGCCATGAAACCTACGCCAACTTTGCGCGTTTCGGCTTCATCATCGTGATAATTTTGCTGCAAATCCCCTTTGTGTCATATGGCCTCCGATTGGTAAGGGATAAAACATTACTGGCTTGCGCGGGACTTTATAGTTCTTCCCTGCACGACCTGACAATTCAAGTTCTTTACTACTGAAATTTGGCAGGGCTAAAAAATCTCCCCGCCAAACCCCTGCTGCCGCAGCGCCTCGAACAGCACCAGCGCCGCGCAGTTCGACAGATTTAGTGAACGCGAGGCTGCGTTGAACATCGGGATGCGCAACCAGTTCTCGCGGTGCTGCTCCAATAATTGCTTCGGCACACCGGCGGTTTCGCGCCCAAACACGAGGTAATCGCCGGCAGAAAATTTTGCCTCGCTGTAAAGCTTCGGGCCGGCGCACTCCACGAACCAGAGGCGCGCCCCCTCGGGGACCGTCTTGCGGAAGGCGGCCCAGCTTGGCCAGCGCCGCCATTCGACGTGCTGCCAGTAATCCATCCCGGCGCGCTTGAGCTGCGCGTCGTCCAGCTTGAAGCCGAACGGCTCGATGAGGTGCAGCGTCGTGCGCGTGGCGGCGCAGAGCCGCGCCACGTTGCCTGTGTTCGGGGGGATTTCCGGTTCCAGCAAAACGATGTTCATGGCAAAACTTTTTTAACACAAAGACGCGAAGCAGCAAAGACGCAGGGATAATAGAAAAAGACACCCCCGCTAATCATCGTTTTCACTTTGCGGCTTTGTCTCCTTGCGCCTGGGCGTTGAATAAAACACCTTCCACAGCACCAGCCCGCACGCCGGCGCGCTCATGCCGGCGGCGCGGCGGTCGGTCCGGGCGAGCATGGTTTTGATGTCGCCCGGCGAAAATTTGCCGAAGCCCACCTGCACCAGCGTGCCCACGATGCCGCGGCACATCTTGTAGAGAAAACCGTCGCCCTCGATGACGAACGTGTATTGCATTCCCGACCGCTTCACGTCGCAGCGCGCGAGCGTGCGCACGGTGCTGGCCATCTCGTACGGATGATTCGCGGCGAAGGATTTGAAATCGTGTTTGCCGACAAAATATTTCGCCGCTTTTTTCATCGCCGCGAAATCCAGCGGGCGCGCAACGTGCCACGCGCGGTCCTGCAGCAGCGGATTCATCGCGTGATGGTTCCAGACGAGGTAGCGGTATTGCTTGCCGCCGGCATCGAAGCGCGCGTGGAAATCCTTCCGCGCCCGCGTGGCGTGCAGCACGCGGATATCCTCCGGCAGAAAGGCGTTCAGCGCGATGGCGAGGCGCGCGAGGGGGATTTTATTTTCCGCTGCGGGGATCTCGTAATGCGCGACCATGCCGAGCGCGTGGACGCCGGTGTCCGTGCGGCTGCTGCTGTGCAAACGCGGCTGGCTGGGAAAATAGCGCGCGAGCACGGCCTCGACCTTTTCCTGCACGCCGGTGCCAATCTTCTGCACCTGCCAGCCCTGGTAGGCCGTGCCGTTGTAGGCGATGACGAGTTTGAATTTCAGCGGGTCCACAAAAAGAAATCAACCACGGATGGACACCGATGGACACGGATGCAGAAAATGTTGCTGCCTGAAATCGCAGACTGGTGGGGCGAGCGTCCCACCAGCCAAAGACCTGATTCCCCATCCGTGTTTATCCGTGTTCATCAGTGGTTGAAAAATTACTGCCCCATGTCCAGGTAGCTTTGGAGCAAAATCGCGGCGGCCATGGCGTCCACTTTTTCCTTCCGCTTGTCGCGGCGCACATTGGCTTGAATCATCGTGCGGTTCGCCATCGTGGAGGTCAGGCGCTCGTCCCACAACTTGATGGGCGCGGTCACGGCGGTTTTCAGCGCGGCCACGAAGACCTCCACCTTCTGCGCGGCAGGGCCGTAGCTGCCGTCCATGTTGCGCGGCATCCCGACGAGGATGAAGGTGACTTCCTTCTCGGCGAGGATTTCCTTCAGGCGCTCCAGAAATTCCGCGAACGGCTCGGCGGGAATGTATTCCAGCGGCAGCGCGATGGTCTTGGTCTCGTCGCTGACAGCGACGCCGATGCGCTTGGTTCCGTGGTCGAGGGCGAGGATTCGCATGGCGCGCAGTGTCGCAGCAAGCGCGGAAAAATTCAATGGCCCGCGTGGCGCGAATTTTCCCGGCGAAATCCCCCCGCCCGCCGGCTTCAACCGGCGCGGTTTTTCGGGATCGTCTCCGCCGCCAGGCCCGCGCTGTCGCGCAGAATCCAGAGCGGCCGGCCCTTGACCTCCTCGTAGATGCGCCCGATGTATTCGCCGAGGATGCCGAGGCAGATGAGCTGGACGCCGCCGAGGAACAGGATGGAGATCACCATGGTGGTGACGCCGTGCGGGCCGGGCGGATAACCCAGCTTGGTGAACTGCTCCGCAAAAATCTTTTCGATCAGCGTGAACATCACGCCGATAAAGCACGCCGCCGAGACGGCGAGCCCCAGCCACGTCGCCAGCCGCAGCGGCATGATGGAGAACGAAAACATCCCGTCCATCGCCAGCCGGAAGGATTTGCGGAAGGTGTATTGCGCCACGCCGGCCGCGCGCTCGGCGCGGTCGAACTCCACCGAGGTCTGCCGGAAACCGCACCACGTCCGCAGGCCGCGCAGGTAGCGGTTGCGCTCCGGCAGCGCGTTCATCACGGCGACCACCTTCCGGTCGAGCAGGCAGAAATCACCGGCATCGCGCGCCATCGGCAGCGGCGTCATCTTGGACAGCAGCCGGTAATAGCCCCACGCGAGAAACGTTTTCAGCAGCGGATCTTTGCGTTGCTTGCGCGTGGCGAAAACCACCTCAAAACCTTCGCGCCATTTTTCCAGCAGCCGGGAAATCTCCTCCGGCGGATCCTGCAAATCCGCGTCTATCACCACCACCGCGTCGCCGGTGGCGAAATGCAGGCCGGCGCTCACGGCCGTCTGGTGGCCGAAATTGCGCGCGAACGAAAGGCCGCGCCAGCGCGGGTCCTTGGCGTTTTGCGCCTTCAGGATTTCCCAGGTGCGGTCGCGCGAGCCGTCGTCCACGCAGAGAATTTCGTAGTCCGCC
>CAYUGC010000141.1:0-9263 GCA_964444085.1 uncultured Bifidobacteriaceae bacterium
TCATCGGCAAATGGTTCCATGTGAACTTCTGGGACATGAGCAACTGGTCGCGCGCGATGATCGTGCCGCTGGCCATCATCAACCATTTCAAGCCCACGCGCCCGGTGCCGGTGACGCTGGACGAACTTTATCCCAACGGCATCAATGAACGCGACCTCGCGCTCGCGCCCGACCCGGAGAAGATTTCGTTCCGCAACTTTTTCCTCTGGCTCGACCGTCTGCACAAGCTGGCGGAATGGTTCGCCGAACACAGCATCCATCCGTTCCGTAAAATCGCGCTGAAGCGCTGCGAGAAATGGATGATTGAACGCTTCGAGGGCAGCGACGGCCTCGCCGCGATTTTCCCGGCGATGCTGAATTCCGTCATCGCGTTGAAGTCCTTGGGCTACCAGAACGATCATCCGGTCTTGCAGCGCGAGCTGCGCGAGTTGAAACGGCTGGAGCACGAGACCGCCGATGACCTGCGCATCGAGCCGTGCTTCTCGCCGGTGTGGGACACGGCCATCGTGGCGATTTGTTTGCGCGAGTCGGGCATTCCCGCCGAGCATCCGCAGATGAAGCGCGCCGCCGAATATCTGATGGAGAAGGAAATCCGCTTCGCCGGCGACTGGGTTCACAAAAATCCCGCGAAGGTCGAGCCCAGCGGCTGGGTGTTTGAATACGCCAACAAATGGAATCCCGACGTGGACGACACCGCCATGGTGCTGCTCGCCCTCCGGCAGATCCCCACGGACAATCCCAAGCGGCGCGACGAGTGTTTCGAGCGCGGCATGAAATGGATGATGACCTTCCAGTGCAAGGACGGCGGCTGGGCGGCGTTCGACCGGGATTGCACGAACAACATTCTGGAGAAGGTTCCGTTCGCCGACCACAACGCCATGCTCGATCCTGAGTGCGCCGACATCACCGCGCGCATTCTCGAACTGCTCGGCTACGAAGGCTGGAGCCTGAGCCACGGCCAGATTCAAGACGCGTTGGTTTACGTCAAGGAACAGCAGGAGGACGACGGTTCCTGGTATGGCCGCTGGGGCGTGAATTATATTTACGGCACCTGGCAGGTTCTGCGCGGGATGCGCGCGCTGAACCTGAACATGAACGAGGATTGGCTCCAGCGCGGCAAGGCTTGGCTGGAAAGCGTCCAACTCGGAGACGGCGGCTGGGGCGAACGCTGCAACACCTACGACGACCCGATTTACAAAGGGCAGGGGCCGAGCACCGCGTCGCAGACTGCGTGGGCGGTCATGGGGCTGTGCGCGTTTGACGACCCGGAGAATCCCGCGCTCAAACGCGGCATCGAATATCTGGCCCGCACGCAGAACGCGGATGGCTCGTGGACGGAAGCCGAGACCACCGGCACCGGTTTCCCGAAAGTTTTCTACCTGAAATACGACATGTATCGCAACGCCTGGCCGCTGCTGGCGCTGGCGACTTACAAACAAATCTGCGAACGCGCCGCCGCGAAGAAGAACGGCCAGTCGGTTTCCCGGGCTTGAGGTCATCGCTGCTCGGTGTCGGAAAATGTCAAGATTTGGTTAGTTTGGCTTGTGCTTAATCATAGAATTGGCTGATTCAGAGGTGCTTCAACTGACCAATTACTTATGAAAACCAACGGACTCATTACTCGGATTCTTTCCCAACATCCCCGGCTGATGGCGTTGCCGTTGGCGGCGTTACTTGTGGCGGGTGTTTTCAATTCGGCCGTGGCCGTTCCGGCTGACCCGACCCCCAGAGAGGTCACGCAGCCGGACGGCACGAAGATCCAAGTGCGTCTGCGCGGCGACGAATTTTTTCATTGGACCGAGACCACCAATGGTTATGCCGTAGTCAAGGATGCGGATCATTTCTGGAAGTATGCCCAGCCGGCCACGAACCAAGCCGAGTTCCGCGCCATCAAGTCGGCGCGGGTCGGGACGAGCGATCCCGCGCGGCTGGGTTTGCGCAAGCATGATTTGCCGGACGTGAAGGTGCTGCGGAAACAGGTGCAAGAACGGCGGAAAGCATTGAACGTGGAGCCGGCCGAAACGGCGGCTCAAACCAACACGCCAGCGGCGGCCCAGTCGGCGTCGCCGCAGTCGGGGGCATCCTCAGGCACGGTGCGCCCGCACATCGCCGTGTCCGGGGTCAAGACCATCAAGAACATCGTCATCCTCGCGTGCTTCTCGAATCACTGGGATTCGGTGAACAACACGGTGCTTCCCGCCTATGGTCGTGTGGACACCAACGAGTATTCCAACCTCTACAACCAAGTCGGCTATAACACGGACGGCGCGGTGGGTTCGGTGAAGGATTATTATCGGGAAGTTTCTTACGGCAAGCTGACCATTGACTCCACCATCACGATGTGGGTGCGATTGCCGCGCGAGTCATCCTACTATGGCCAAGGCGTGCATGGCGGTTTGCCAGCCATCATGGTGGCGGATGCCATAGCGGCGGCGGCGGCGGCGGGTTTTGATTTTTCGCAGGGTGATTCGGATGGCGACGGCTGGGTGGACGTGCTGGACGTGCTTCATTCAGGTTACGGCGAGGAGTCCACGGGTGACTCCAATGACGTCTGGTCGGTCAAGGGAAGTTTGAGCAATGTGGTGACGAACAACGGCGTCAGAATGTATAACTACCATGAGGAACCGGCGCTGCGAGGCGCTTCGGGAACCGGCATTGAACGCATCGGCACCATCTGCCACGAGTCGGGGCATTTCTTTGGTCTGCCGGATCTTTACGACTACAGTTCGTTGACCGACGGTTTGGGCAATTGGTGTCTGATGTCCGGCGGCCCGTGGAACGGCGACTCCGGATCAAGCCCGGCGCATCCCAGCGCGTGGGCCAAGGTATTCCTCGGCTTCGCTAAAACTGTGCCAGTTCACTCCAAGAACGGCTTCTCCTTGCCGCGTGTCGAAGACAATGCCGTGGTGGGAATGTTGCGCGACGGCACGACCAACCAAGAGTATTTCCTCATTGAAAACCGGGCCAAGGTCGGCTTCGACAACAGCTCGCAGATCAATCCCGGCCTGCTCATCTACCATGTGGACCAAAAGAACGCCAACAACGACCTGGGCACCTGGCCGCATCCGGCTGTGAAGATCGAGGAAGCTGACGGCAATGATTCGCTGGGCGTCACGGGCGGCGGCACTCAGGCGGGTGATGCGTGGACCAGCGCGAGTGGCTTGACGGGCGGCTGGCGCGACCAGACCGGCAACAGCAACACGACCGCAATGCTTTACCAGCCCAATCCCGCGCCGTCCAATACCAACCTCCTCTACAGCCGCACCGACAACGACGCGTTCTACACTTACAACGCGCTGAACAATTTCTCCGCCGCCGGCAGCACCATGACGTTCAACGTCCAGTCGCTGAAGACGGATGCGCCCGCGCAAGCAGCGTTGCCCGCCGCTTTCAATGTCGTCTGGGCACCGAGTTCCCAAGCCGCGAAATACGAAATCCAGGAAGGCAGTCCGGCCACCCTCACCAGTTTCACCGACGCCGCCGAGAGTGAGAATGCGATGCACGACAACTGGTATGTGCATGGCAAGACGCTCTGCGTGGTCACCAACGCCAGCCGCGGCGGCTCCGGTGCCTGCTACGCCTTGCTGCAAGGCAATATAGGATCCGTGCAGTCGTTGGTCCTACGCAAACCGTTCAAGGTCACGGCCAGCACCGTGATCTCGTTCTACTTCATGTCGCACATCACCGCCGGCAACGGTTTTCTCAAGTGCGAACTCTCCAGCGACAACGGCGACACTTGGCATACACTCGTCTCCACCAACGGCAATGTTAGCTCGTGGTCGTTGAGCTCCTACGACCACACCGCGATCACCGCCGCCGGCATCGCCGACGGGGCCACCTGCCAGTTGCGGTTTGTTGTGGATATTGAATATCCTTCCGGCTGGTCGAGTTTCCCCTCCACGGGCTTTGCCTTGGACGACATCTCCATCACCGGCACCGAAATTGCCGGCTACAACAACTGGACCTCGCTGGCGAGCAACGTCACGACCAATTCTTACACGATCACCGGCAAAGCCGCCGGCACCTATGCTTACCGCGTGCAGCCTTACGCCAATGGTGTTTGGCAGGGCTTCGGAAGCGTGGGCGAAACCACCGTGCGCGCCAACCAGGCGCCGGTGTGGAGTGTTAATCCGATCGCAGGCGCGGAAGCAAATACCGGCGCGGCCTACAACGCCAACCTCAGTTCACTGGCCACTGACGAAGTGAACGACGTGGTGACCTTCAGCAAAGTCAGCGGCCCGGCGTGGCTGAGCGTCAATGCCGACGGCACCATCGCCGGCACTGCCGGGTTGGGCGATGCAGGGTTGAACACGTTCACCGTGCGCGCGACCGATGGCTCCGGTGCATTTGCCGATACCACCTTGAATATCTTTGTCAGCGGTCCATTCGCGCGGTGGCCCATGAATGAACTCGCCGGCCCGGCCATTTTCGATGTCGCCAGCAACTTCAACGGCACCGCGCAAGGCAGCTTGGCGTATGGCCAAGCGGGCGTCCCCGGCGCCGCCGCCGGCAACAGTGCGATTGCCTTTAGCGGGTCCGGCACGGCCGTCACGATTCCGGCGCTGAACATTGCCAGCAACACCTTCACCATCACGGCCATGATCAAACGCAACGGCTCGCAACCGTATCTGTCGGGAATCGTTTCGTCGCCGGAGTTTGTTTTCGGCTTTGGCAGCGATGACAACCGCCTCACCTATGTCCGGCAATACGTTTACAACTCTTCCTCGCTCGTCGTACCGGACAACCAGTGGACATTTGTTGCCCTGGCGGTCAGCCCGAACGACGCGGTGCTTTATCTGGCGACCAATTCCACGATCTCGTCTTACTCCAGCGGTCGCACCGATGGCGCCACCAGCGTGTTTACCGGCACAACGTCATTTGGCAACAGCCCCTGGAACCGCTTCAGCGGTGCGATGGATGACGTGGCCGTTTACAACACGACGTTGAATGCGGCGGAAATCGGGCAGCTTGCCGCCACCGCCTTCACGCCGGTGCCGCAAGTGTATGTGACAAGTCCGGCAAACGGCGCCGGCTTCACCAAGCCGGCCGCGTTTGATCTCAATGCAACTGTTGCCGCCAACGGCCACACCATCGGCAAAATGCAATTCTATGATTCAACCAATTTGCTCGGCGAGGATGCCACGCCGCCTTACAGCTTCACTGTCACTGGTCTCACCAACGGACTGCACATCTATTCGGCAAAGGCGGTTTATGATGGCGGCAACGTCATCGGCTCGACGACGGTCGCCGTTCACGTGACGAATGCCCCGCCGGTTTGCATCGCCGATTCCGCGACCACCGCGCAAAACACACCGGTCACGATTCCGGTCCTCGCCAACGACACCGACCCGTATGGTTTGACGCTGGCGCTCCAAGCCATCACCCAACCCACGCGCGGCACCGCCGTTGTCTCCGGCACGAACGTGATCTACACGCCCAACAATTACACCTACGGCTTGGATGCCTTCAGCTACACCGTCTTTGACGGCGTGGATTCCGCAGCCAGCGGAGTGGTTACCATTACGACACCGTTTCCCAACTACGCCTCGACCTACACCAATGCTGTGCTGTTGGCCGGGCCGGTTGCCTTCTGGCGTTTGAATGAATCGTCCGGGCCGACTGCCGCTGATGTGCTCACCGCTCATAATGGAACGTGCAACGCCGGTTTGATCTTTGGGACGAACGGACCGGGTATGCCGGCTTTCCCTGGGTTCGATTCACCAAACAATGCGTTCCAGTTCCCCTCTAACACTAGCGTGTCCATCCCGGCGCTGAACCTAAGCACCAACACGCTCACGTTCGTTGCGTGGGTCAAGATTCAGGGCGTGCAGGCCACTCGCGCGGGCATTCTGTTTGACCGCGACAACATTGGCGGTTGGGGTTTGTGCTTCGGCTCGGCGAATAACAACCTCGGTTTCACTTGGAACGCCGGCAACTTGTATGAATCCACCCTGACCGTGCCGACCAATCAGTGGACCTTCGTGGCGCTGACGATGACTTCATCCAACGGCATTCTCTACATGGCCACCAACTCGACGCTCGTTTCCTACACAAACACCGGGACATTCGCCAACGTGGGCTTCACCAACACCTCCTACATCGGTTGGGACAGTGGCTTCAGCGACCGCCACATCAATGGTGCCGTGGACGAGGTCGCCGTCTTCAATCGCACGCTCACACGCTCCCAGATCAGCGACTTGCTTGCCGCTGCACAGACCGGTTTGCCTGCCGTGACGCTCACCGCGCCGGCGAATGGCACCACGTTCAACAGCGTATCGGGAATCAATCTCGCGGCTTCCGTCACCACCAACGGCAATCATACCATTGAAAAAATCCAGTTCTTCACCAACGCCACCTTGCTCGCCGAAACCACGTCGCCATATCAGTTCACTTGGAGCAGTGCGCCTTCGGGTGCCTACGCGGTCACGGCGAAACTGCTTTACGACGGCGGCAGCGTGCTGACTTCTGCTTCGGCCAACATCACGGTGACAAATGCAGTGACCATTGCCACCAACCCGACGAACATTCTCGCCACCGTCAGCGGCAACCGCCTCATCTTAAGCTGGCCGGGCGATCACACCGGTTGGACGTTGCAGGCGCAGACCAACTCGCTGTCCGGCGGCCTCGGCACGAACTGGGTGGACGTGTCCGGATCGGCTTTGGTGAACACCGTCACCAACCCCATCAGCCCCACGGACGCCTCGGTGTTTTACCGGTTGAAATATGCGCCGTAAGCCGGGAAGACCGGCCTGCGGTTTTCACCAATCAGAACAAGCCGTGGTTCCGACGGTTAGGGTTTATGGTTTTAAGGCACCAGTGGAAAGATTTTACAGCGGCGGCGAAGTCCGTTAAGCTCGCCTGACTATGACACTCGACGACATCCTTTTGGAAGCGGAGGAAAAAATGCTCAAGACCGAGCAGGTGGTTGCCAATGAATTTGCCGGCGTCCGCACCGGCAAGGCCTCCGCCAGCCTCGTGGAAAACATCCAGGCGGAAGTCTATGGCTCGATGATGCGCATCCGCGAACTTGGCAACATCAGCACGCCGGAACCGCGCATGCTGGTCATCACGCCGTGGGACGTGGCCGCGCTCCAGCCGATTGAGAAGGCCATCCAGAAGGCGAACATCGGCCTCTCGCCGGTGATCCAGGGCAAGCTGCTGCGGCTGTCGTTCCCGGAATTGAGCACGGAGCGCCGCCAGGAATTCGTGAAGCTCATCAAGAAGATGGCCGAGGACGGCCGCGTGTCCGTGCGCCACGTCCGCCGCGACGCGATGGATCTGTTCAAGAAGCACGCGCATGACAGCGGCATCACCGAGGACGGGAAAAAACAGGCGGAAAAAGATTTACAGAAGCTGACCGATGATTACACCGCCAAGATTGATGCGCACGTCGTCCACAAGGAAAAGGAAATCATGACGGTGTGACGCAATTTGCGAATTGCAATTTACGAGTGAACAACCGCCCTGCGAACCGGGGCGGTTGTTTTATTTGGGCGCACTGCCCGGCGCGTTGGTTTCAAAACGGATGACCGTTTCGTCCGGTTTGGCGTAGCCGAGTTTCTCGCGGGCGAGGCGGCTGACGGTGTCGGGGTTGTTGCGCAGCGCGTCAATGTCGGCGCGGAGTTGCTTGGAAATGTTCTCCTGCTTCTGCAACTCGGTATCGAGCCGGAAAATCTCGCGGCGGAAGCGCTCGTTCTTCTGGATTTGCGGCACATAGGACAGGCCGATCAAAATCACGACGGCCACCACCAGCAGCGCGACGACTGCCTGGGTGAGCTTGCTCCAGATGCCTAAATCCACTTTCACGCGCACAGTTTAGCGGCGCGCGGCGGGGAAGGGAAACGGATTTTGCTGACAACCGGCGGACGCGCGATTAGATTCACGGCGCATGATCAAGGTGTTCTTCCTGATATTCGAGCCGCGCGCCACGTGGGAGCGGATTGTCCGCGCCCAACGCGGGTTCGCGTTTGTGCTGTGCCTTTTCCTGCTGCCGATGATTCTCATCTCGTCGGCGGTCGAGGGCTGGGGACTGGCGCGCTGGGGCAAATGGCAGCCGCACTTCCAGATGTTCCGGGACTTTTCGTTGAACAGCGTCGTGAGCTTCGAGGCGGTTCAGGCCATCCTGCTGCTGGTCATGGTGCTGTTGAGCTCGCTGATATTGTTGCGGGTCAGCCAGACGTTCCACAACCGCGGCCGGTTCATCGAGGCGTTCACCACGGTGGCCTACGGCGGCAGCCCGCTGCTGCTCGCGCACCTGCTGGACGCCGGCCAGATGGTCAACCCGTGGACTTCCTGGACCATCGGCATCCTGCTCACCATCTGGGTGCTTTACCAGGGCATTCCGCACGTGATGCAGCCGGACCCGACGCACGCCTTCGGGCTGTATCTTTCCGCGATCATCGTCATCATCCTGACCTCCGGCATGGCGCGGCTGCTGACCGCAATGTTTCTGCTTGGCCAGGTGGATTTTCACCACTCTTGGCTGACGCGCCGGTTTCCTGACTTGTTTCAATGAACTCTCCCGTGGAATCGCAACTGCTCGCCGCGCTGACGCAACTGGACGAAGCCGTGAAATCCCTCGCCACGGCAAAGCCCAAGCCCAGCCTGCTGCTGCTCTTTGCGCACATTGACGAACTGGCCGCGCAACTTCCGTCCGACACCGACGCGACGCTGCGGCATTACCTGCAAAAGAAAAGCTACGAGAAGGCGCGGTTTTTCCTGCAAGGTCGCGACGCGGAAAACCAGATCGGCAACTGCCGGCATATTTGACTTACGATATCCGATTTTCGATTTACGCGCGGCAAATCCATAATGCGTAAATCGTAAATCATAAATCTAAAATGTTTCCCAACGACACCATCGCCGCCATCGCCACGCCGATTGGCGAAGGCGGCCTCGCCGTCATCCGGCTGTCCGGCGCGAACGCCTTTGCCATCGCCGGCAAATGCTTTTCGCCGGCGGGAAAAAGCTCCGTCCAGCCGTCCGCCGCGCTGACGCATACGATTCAGTATGGCAAAATTGTCCGCGACGGAAACGTGATTGATGAAGTTCTCCTTGCCGTCCTGCGCGCACCCCGCACGTTCACGCGCGAGGATACCGTGGAAATTTCCTGCCACGGCGGCATCCTACCCGCGAAACTGGTACTCGACACAGTGCTCGCCGCCGGCGCACGGCTGGCCGAGCCGGGCGAATTCACCAAGCGCGCTTTTCTCAACGGTCGCATTGATCTCGCGCAGGCGGAGGCCGTCGAGGATCTGATCCAC